>DASQMR010000040.1:0-13994 GCA_035645375.1 Rubrobacteraceae bacterium | reverse complement strand
GCCCAGAGACAGGGGCGAGTCGGAGTCGAGACCCATGAGGGTCGGCATGTCGAAGGCGACGGAGAGGCCGTTCTGGCCATGCGAGAGCAGGTACTTGAACCGCTCGTTGGTCTCTTTAGGAGAGCCGAAGCCGGCGAACTGTCTCACGGTCCACAACCTACCCCGATACATGTTCGGGTAGACCCCGCGCGTATACGGATACTCGCCGGGGTACCCGATCTTCTCCTCGAAAGAGCCCTCTACGTCCTCCGGCGTGTAGAGCGGGTTTATCGGCACCCCGGACATCGTCGAGAACTCGACCTCCCGTTCATCCTTCTCCGCGTAAGCCTCTTCCCAACGATCCTTGGCCGTCTTCTTCGTGTCTAAAGCTGCGCGCCTCCTCCTGCGCTGGCGATCCCCGACCCAAGTGCGAACTGTAGCACACTCCGCTCCCCTTGCTCTTCAGCAATACGTCGACGAGCACTCGCTATCCTTCTGTAAGGTTCCTGTAGCAGGGGCAACCTGAAAAACTGTACGATACAGAGGCTGGAGAGAGAGAAGGCGCGGGATAATGTTCCGCGCCTTCTACCTAACGGGAACGCTGTTCTAAGGGATACGAAACACGCAGAGGAATCGGTGAATGAGCCACCGCCAACAGGTCTCTTTCTCGTCGATAAGGCGCTACCAAAACGGTATCCTCGTAGCGTGCGAGGAACCACTCGACCACGTCAGGAGAAAGAGCATGACAACGGAGACAAGGCAGAGCATAGATCCAAGGACCGATCTCGGTCCTGTAATCCTCACGATCGCGAACCTGGAACGTTCGCTGGAGTTTTACGGAGAGGTTCTCGGGTTCCGGTTGCACAGGCGAGTGGGAGTCAGTGCTTACCTCGGCGCGGGCGGTGAGGACCTGCTCGTCCTGACAGAGGAGCAGGGAGCGAAGCCTCGCCCGCGCAACACCACCGGCCTCTACCACTACGCCATACTGCTGCCCGACAGGGCAGCGCTTGCACGCTCTCTGATGAGGCTGGTAGATAAGGACTACCCTCTATGGGGCGCCTCCGACCACCTGGTCAGTGAGGCACTCTACCTCGACGACCCCGACGGTAACGGCATCGAGATCTATCGTGACCGTCCGCGCGGCGAGTGGCGCTGGTCGGGGGGGATGATCGAGATGGATACCCGCCGTCTGGACCCCGGCGGATTGCTCCGCGAGCCGGGCAGCGAGCGTCCATGGGAGGGGTTACCGACCGGCACGAGCATCGGCCACGTGCACCTGCACGTACGAGACTTACAGGAAGCCGAACACTTCTATCACGGGACTTTAGGCTTCGACGTGGCTACGCGCTACGGAGAGCAGGCCCTCTTCGTCTCCGCGGGCGGCTACCACCACCACGTCGGTCTCAACACCTGGGCCGGCGCAGGGGCTGCCCCGCCGCCAGAGGGTAGCGTGGGGTTACGCTACTTCACCGTTAGAGTGCCCGGGGTTTCGGAGTTGGATCGGCTGGTCCGGCGGCTGCGCGAGGACGGGGTAGTGTTCGAGGAGAAGCTGGGTTCAATCTTCTTACGCGACCCGTCCGGCAACGGCATTGCCATAACGGATGGTAGCGGCGCGGAGGGCGTGTAAGGTCCTACGTACAACCGTTTGTATTCTATTGCCCGGTAGGCCGCCGTTGTCCGGCGCTAAAGTACTGCAACCGCGCCAGGCTTGGGACGCCTGAAGGAGGAAGATCCATGAACCGGAGAGCCTTGCTGCAGAGAAACGGCCCCCGGCCGAGAACCACGCCTACCAACCCGCATACGCAGCTTGAGCAGAACCCCGATACCAGCATCGTAGTAGAGTTGGCCCGACGAGTCTTCTCTCTGCCCGGCGTGGAGGAACGTCCGAGCGCGATCTCCGTTCCCGGAGCCCGCGCGCTTTGGCTACGCGAGGAGGTTCCGGCAGGGCCGCGCGAGGCGTTCATGATCGGGCGAGAGTTAGCGCACGTTCATCCCATGCCCGACGGCAGCCTGCACGCCGCGCTGCCGCCGGAGGTTGCGAGAGAGGCGATAGAGAAAGGCTGGGCTGAGCAACATCCTGTAGCGCGCATGGGCTACATACCTCAGAACGTGGTGATGATCTACGCTCCCAGGGATGCCGAGGAGGTCGAGGTCGTCGCCAGTTTGGTCACGGAGTCCTACCGCTACGCAGGAGGACACTAACCCTGGACGCCTAGGATAGGGTAGCACTTAAAGGAAGCGCTGGAGATGTCCCGTCCTGGTATTACAGCCGCTCTTAACCTGGCTTTCTCGCCACGACCTACAGGAAGGTGACGTCTCCGCCCTGCTCGTGGACTGTCTCGAGGCGTGCGCTGGTGACACATAGCTCGGCCTCTTGGACCAACTCCTCGTTCTTCTCTGCGGTGTAACTCGCGAAGTACATGGGAACTCCCGCCACCCAATCGTCTTGGACGCTTCCGGGATCCGCGCCGTTGCCCATGGAAGCGACGAACAGTCCACCGAGCCTCAGCCAGGCCGCCGCCCTATGAAGTAGATTGGGGAGCTCCTCCAGCGGCACGTGGGTAAGCGAGTAGAAGGCGCAAACTCCGTCGAAGCTCTGAGCGGGGAAGCCGATCGACGCCATGTCTCCGTGGACGAAGGCGGCGTTCGGGACGTTACGCCTGGCCAGATCAAACATGTGAGAGGAGAGCTCGACGCCGGTGACGTGAAATCGCTCGGCGAGCCGACGGGTCAGCAGTACGCCACTGCCACAACCGAGGTCAAGCACCGCTGCGCACTCCGGCAGGCCGTCGAGTAACACCCTCTCGTAGTGTTCGCGGGCATAGTCGGTCGCTCCCTCCGACCACCGTTCGTACTCGACGCCGTCCGGTTGTAGCCGCGCTCCACAACGTCCTTCGGATCCATCGGAACACACCTCCGCGTCGACTCCTTGCCTAGATAGCGGAGCCTCACAACCGCCGCGCCTCTCGCGTCGCTCTCCCGGCCTGGAACATCCTACGCTACAAGCGCGGCTGTAGTACTAGGCTGTTTCGACCGGGTTAGTTAGGGAGCCGAGGCCCTCTATCTCGATGGTCACCTCGTCCCCGGCCTTCAAGAAGACCTTCGGGTCGCGGACGAAGCCGACACCGGCCGGGGTTCCGGTCAGTATGAGGTCGCCCGGCATCAGCGTCATGCCGGTGCTCAAGAAGGCGATCAGCTTTGCGACCGGGAAGATCATGTTCGACGTCGTGCCGTTTTGCATGGTCTCCCCGTTCAGCACGCACCGGATCGAGAGGTTCTGCGGATCGGGTACCTCATCGCGCGTCGCTATGTACGGACCGATAGGCGCGAAGGTATCTATGGACTTACTCCTTGTCCACTGCCCTCCCTCGGAGAACTGCAAGTCGCGGCTGGAGACGTCGTTGCAGTTCGTGTATCCGAAGACGTACTCTAGCGCCTCCGACTCGGAGACGTTCTTCGCGGGACTCCCGATCACCACGGCGAGCTCCGCCTCGTAATCGACTTGCTCGGTTATCGAGGGAATCCGAATAGCCTCGCCGGGACCGGCGATGGTGTTCGGGTACTTGGCGAAGACGATGGGCTTCTCGGGGGCCTCTGCACCCGTCTCCTGCGCGTGGTCCGCGTAGTTGAGCCCGATGCCGATGACCTTGCTCGGATGTCCTATCGGGGCGTGCAGCCGCGCCTCCTCCAGGGGGATGGTCTCTCCGCCGGGCTGACGGCTAGCGCTACGGCCCTGCTCGATGTACTCCATCATGCTCGCCCCGCCCAGAGCGTGGATCTCCCCATCCTCGATATAACCTACGTGCGGCGTACCGCCGTCCGTCGAATAAGAAACCAGCCGCAAAGCCTCTCCTCTCCCCGAGATTATCGAAAGAACCGTCTCACCATCTTAGCAGCACAAGAGAGCGGTCCGCTCCCGCCCTACGGTTGCAGACGCTGGATCTCCCACCCCTCACCCGAGCGCCGATAGACCAGACGATCGTGCAGCCGGTTCTCGCGACCCTGCCAAAGCTCGATCTCTTCAGGCTCGACCCGGTATCCGCCCCAGAAGTCCGGTCGCGAGACCTCGCGCCCCTCGTACTCCCTCTCCAGTTCCCGCAGCCGCCCCTCCAGCGCCTCTCTCTCCACAACCGGCCTACTTTGCGTACTGGCCCGCGCCCCGAGCTGGCTCCCGCGAGGACGTCTCCGGTAGTACGCATCGGACTCCTCCCTCGAAATACGGGAGGCCCATCCTTCTACCCGTACTTGCCGCTCCAACTCGCCCCAGTAGAAGACAAGCGCGCAGTACGGATTCTCCTCTAGTTCCCGGCCCTTGCGCCCCTCATAGTTGGTGTAGAAGACGAAGCCTCGCTCGTCGAAGCCCTTGAGGAGCACGACCCGTGCGGAAGGGCGGCCTGCCCGCGTCGCCGTAGCAAGGGTCATGGCATTAGGCTCGTACAGGTTAGCGGAGAGCGCTTCGTCGAACCATCTACGGAACTGCTCTATCGGGTCTCGGTGGGCGTCGGACTCGTGAAGACCGGTCCGAGAATACTCCCGACGCAGGTCGGCTACAGAACGCTCCAAACTCTACCAGCCCCGTGTTCCAGGCGCGCCCTTAAAGGGGCCTACGACCTCCGAGGTAACCCACCCCCCGTAGAAGTCCCCCTCCTGTGCCTCGACCTTCTCTCCGTCAACCCAACAACCGTCCATCAGCGAAGGGTAGAAGGCTACGTAGTCTCTCAGGCTCGCGTAAGCTGGCACGGGGCTCGGGTAGAACCAGGCCGCCCTATGTGCCTTCCGCTCGTCCGTGACGAGATCATAGTAGCGCGCTACGCCCTTCCATTCACAGAACGACTTCCCCTCCGCGAGCTTCAGGTGCTCCATGCGGGTGTCCTCCGGCGGTATGTAGAAGACTGGTGGGTGGCTCGTCTCAAGGACTCTCTTGGCGCGGGTGGTGTACGCTACCGTTACCTCGCCGAAGACGACCTTTATGCGCTTCTCCGAGTCCTCCAACCTCGGCGGACGCGGGTAATCCCAGACGGACTCCTGGCCTGGCCCGGGCATTATGCGTTGGTGAACCATCTAAAGGAACCTCCTTCTCATCTTCCAGGGATTGTATGAGAGACGCGTACGGCCCGTCGTGCGGGGGTTCGCTACACAGTAGCCTCGTCTCTCGCTACTGGTGAGCTCCGTAACCACCCTGACATGATAAGCGAGGGTCGGAGTGGTTGCGGGGGTCTGTGTAGTGCTGTACGATGCATAGGGGTAGGTTGAAGGATGCTTAAGCAGTCAGGTCGCGCACGCCAGCTGCGCATCCAGGCGAGTCCACGAGGGAATCGGAGGAAGCGGTTGAGCGATACCGAAAGGTCTAAACGTCCGCAAAGCTCATATGATCTGCAAAGCGCATTCAGCGCCAGGGACACTCAAGAGATAGCGGAACTCTACGACTCATGGTCGGAGGACTACGAGGAGGCCGTCCTCAGCTGGGGGTATGCTACGCCTGCGGTTACGGCCTGGGTCCTTGGCCGCCGCGTAGAGCCCGAGGGCGGCACGGTACTCGACGCAGGGGCGGGCACCGGGCTGATGGGCGAGGTCCTGGCCCCGCTCGGATACGGAGATCTCGTCGGAATAGATGTATCGCCCAAAATGTTAGAGATCGCCCGGGAGAAGGGCGTCTACAGAGACTTACACGAGATGGCTTTAGGCGGCAAGCTGGACCTACCGAGTGACGCCTTTGACGCCATCATATCGACGGGCGTCTTCGCCGAGGGCCACGCCCCGCCCGAGTCCTTCGAGGAGTTGATCAGGGCTACCAAACCCGGCGGACACTTGGTCTTCAGCGTCCGCACCGACGTGTACGTGGACGGAGGCTTCAAGGAGAAGCAGGAAGCCTTCGAAAGCGAAGGCAAGTGGCGGTTGGTCGAGATGACCGATCCGTTCTCCCATCTGCGCTTCGAGGATCCGAAGCTCAAGTGCAGGGTCTTCGCGTACGAGGTACTTTAAGCACACGAGCGCTGCTCTCCGACGTAGACGTCCGACTTATCTAGCCCGAGGAACGATCTAAGCACCGTTTCGACGGTCTGAGAATCTGCCACGCTTGGCGCTTGAGCGTGTACTTCGGTATCGTGCCGAAATCGGCACGATACCGATAGCGGAGGGTGAGCAGCGCTGCAGAGGCTTCGGCTCGCGGCCGACCAAGCGAACCGGAAGACATCGCTCGGCGAGATTGTCCAGTCAAGGTGTTGCTCACTTGTGGATCGCAGCGGTCTTCACGCTCGGATAGTATCGGGCTGCAACGCCCTGAAGCACGAGGCCAAGCCGAGGAGGTTCATAGGGTGTTCAAGGTAGCGATACTAAGCTTCTGGCATGTGCACGCCGAGGACTACGCTCGGCAGGCCGAAACAAACCCAGAGACGGAGATAGTCGCCGTGTGGGACGAGTCGCTCGAGCGAGGCCGAGCCGAGGCCGGGAGACACAGGGTGGACTTCTACGCCGACCTCGATGAGCTCCTGAGGCGCCCGGACGTGGACGGTGTCGTCGTCACCACGCCGACTACGGCACACCGCGACGTGATCCCCGCCGCGGCGAAGGCCGGCAAGCACGTCTTCTCCGAGAAGGTGATCTCCCCGTTCCTCAGCGAGGCTGAGAAGATCGTCACAGCCACCGAAGATGCGGGCGTAACCTTCGTGATCTCCCTGCCTCGCCTCTACGCCGGCTATGCGCGCGCCATCAAGGAGACTATTGAAAGCGGGCTGCTCGGCCAAATCACCTACCTCCGCGTCCGCGTCTCCCATGACGGCGCCCTGAGAACGGCCCAGCATCCCGACGGCTGGCTCCCCTCCCATTTCTTCGACACAGAACAATCCGCTGGCGGCGTCATGATCGACTTCGGCGCCCACCCGCTCTACCTCGTCGCGCACCTTCTGGGACTACCCGAGGAGATAAGCGCTAACTATAGCCATGCGACCGGCAGGGAGGTCGAAGACAACGCGGTCGTCACGATGCGCTACGGGAGCGGCGCCATCGCCGTCGCCGAAGCCTCCTTCGTCGGCGCCGCCTCCCCCTTCGCGATAGAGGCCCACGGCACCGAAGGGAGCCTCGTGTTCGGCGGTCCTAACGAGGGCGTCTACCTCCGATCCACGAGCACAGGTAAGGCCGGATGGGAAGCGATCTCCCTTCCGCCGGACGCTCCCTCTCCCTTCGATCAGTGGGTCTCCCACGCTGCGGAGGGCTCCCCCATGCCGGAGAACATTCGGGCCGCCCTGCAGCTCAACGCCCTGGCAGAGGCGGCAAACCTCTCGGCGAGGGAAGCCCGTCCCGTACGTCCTTACTCGCCACGCCTAACATACTAACAGCAGCTATGCTCAAAGGAGTCAGGCGTCAGGCGTATGCTCCCCGACTACCGCGTCGGCCTTGATCTTTACGAGCATCTCCGGCGAGATCAGCCGCGACACCTCGATCATGCTGGTCGTCGAACGTACCTCCCCGAACATCTCGCCGTACGCCCGCCCGACCTCCTCCCAGCGATCGATATTCGTCACGTAGATCCTCGTCCGAAAGCCTCACTCTCGCACCTCGCAGCGCAGCCTCCAGGTTGCCGAGGGCCTGCTTCGCCTGCGCGTACGGGTCGTTTTCGCGCCCACAAGGTTCCCGTCTTCACCCGTAGCGGTCGTCCCGGAAACATACACTAACGACCCGACGCGCACCGCCCGCGAGTAACCCAAGACACTCCCCCAGAGCGTGTCGCTGCTTACGCTCTCGCGCCGTACCCCCGTCTCTTACTCCGGCGCTTCGACGGTCTTTAGAGCCTTCTGATCTCCGTGATGCCCGGCTACGAACTCCTCGATCATCCTCCGCGCGATGCTTACCCTCGGTGGAAGCTCCGGCAGATTATCGACCGAATACCAGCCTGCATCCTCGATCTCCTCTGGGTCGACCTTCAACTCGCCGCCCATGTGGTCCGCGACAAAGCCGATCATGAGCGAGTTCGGAAACGGCCACGGCTGGCTCCCAAAGTACCTGATGTTGCCCACCTCAACCCCGACCTCCTCACGTATCTCCCGCTTTATCGTCTCCTCGATAGACTCCCCCGGCTCTACGAAACCCGCGAGCACGCTGTACATGCCCGGCGGGAAGCCCGGCGAGCGGGCGAGAAGGACCTCGTCCCCGCGCCCGACCAGCACGATCACCGCCGGGCTCAAGCGCGGGTAGAAGACCATGCCGCACCGCGGGCACTGCTTCGCGAGCTCCGTCGGCCCCGGCACCGTCTCTGTCCCATCCCTGCCGCAGAACCGATGCGTCCTGTGCCACTCGACGATCTGCTTCGCCCGCCCCGCCATCAAGAAGAAAGCCTCGTCGACGCTCCACAAGCCGCGCAGATCCCGGAACATCGTCTCTTCCGGCGGCTCCGTAGCTGGCGACAGGTCCACGGCGAAGCACCGTCGCCCCTCCAAAAATCCTATCTCCTGCTCGAAGGCGGCGTTCAGCCCAAGGTCCTCTAGAGAGCCCGCCTCCGGGACGTTAGCCTGCCCCCTACGATACACCAGCAGCCGGTCCTCGCAGAACGCGAACCAGAGAGCAACTTCTTCGCAACTCAACGGTTAAAGGTAGCCGTCCAGGCGATTCGCCAGGTACTCGGCCGGATGCTGACCGCGACGGCCGGTGCCGCCCTGGATCTGCTCGCGGCAAGAGGTTCCAGGGGCGATCACGACGCTCTCCTTAGCCTCCCTGACCGCCGGGAGGAGCCGTCTCTCCCCCATCTTCATCGAGGCCTCGTACTTCTCCTTCTCGTACCCGAAGAGCCCCGCCATCCCGCAACACCCGGAGTCTACGACCGTCACCTCCGTCCCCGGCGCGAGCGCGAGCACCTTTTCGGTAGGTCCGGTGCCGACGAGCGCCTTCTGGTGGCAGTGACCGTGTAGTAGGACAGGCGAGCCGTCCCGCAACGGCAGCTCCGCGTCCAGCTCCAGCAGCGCCTCCTCGAAGAGGCGCGTCGCTTCGGCCAGCTTCTCCACGCGCTCGTCCTTCGGAAGCAGCTTCCGGTAGTCGTCGCGCATGGTGAGGATGCAACTCGGCTCCAGTCCGACGAGCGGTATCCCGCGCTCGATCAGGGACGTCAGCAGGTCGAGGTTGCGTTTCGCGTTCTCGCGAGCGGCGTCCACGAGACCCTCGGAGAGCATCGGCCGTCCGCAGCAGACTACCTCGGGCAGATGAACCTTCGCGCCTGCTGCGGCGAAGAGACGGACCGCGCCAACCCCGATCTCCGGCCACTGGTACTCGGTCCACGTGTCGTTGAACAACGCTACCTCGACCGGCCCCTCTCCTTGAGGAAGACCGGGGAAGCGCTTTGAGAAGACCTTCTTCGTCACCTTCGGGAGGGAGCGACGCGGGTCGATACCGATGAGGGAGGCGGCGAGGCGGGCGAGGCGGGTATCCGCGACGGCGTTATATAGCGACGGGACGAGGGAGGCGAGGGCGAGTTGGGGGCGGATGTGACCGGTGATCTTCTGCCGCAGCGAGAAGCCGTGCTTCTCGCCCATCTGCGAGAGGACCTCGATCTTCATGCTCGCGACGTCCACCTGCGAGGGGCACTCGCTCTTGCACGCCTTGCAGCCGACGCAGAGGTTCATGACCTCCTTCATCTTCTCGCCGGTCAATTCCTCGGGCGGCAGGGTGCCTTCGAGGATCGAGCGGAGCATGTTCGCCCGCGCCCGCGTCGAGTCCTGCTCGTCCAGGGTGACCATGAACGAGGGGCACATCGTCCCCGTGTTCTTCTTGCGGCAGAAGCCCGAGCCGTTGCACAGCTCTACCGCCGCCGCGAAGCCGCCCTGATCCGTGAAGTCCAGGTTGGTCCCAAGCGGTAGCCGCTTACGGCCCGGCCCGATCCGGAGGTGCTCGTCCATCGGCGGCGGGTCTACGATTACGCCGGGGTTCATCATCCCCTTCGGGTCCCACGCCTTTTTCACCTCGCCGAAGGCGCGAACGATCTCCGGCCCGTACATCTGCTCCAGAAACTCCGAGCGAGAGAGCCCGTCGCCGTGCTCCCCTGAGACCGACCCGCCAAGCTCGTCCACGAGCCCCGCGACCTCCTCGGCAATACGTCGCATTCGGGCCACGCCTTCGGGATCGCTCGTGTCCAGCGCCGGCCTAACGTGCAGGGTGCCGACGCTCGCGTGGCCGTAGAAGCAGGCCCAGGTGTCGTTCTCCTCCACGATCTCCTCGAACCGTGTCACGAACTCCTCCAGCCGGTCTGGCGGCACCGCTGCGTCCTCGACGAACGCGACAGGCTTATCCTTCTCCGCCGTCCCCAGAAGCAGCGGCAAGATCGACTTCCGCAGCTTGACCGTCTGGGCCATCTCATCGTTTGTCCGCAAAGGTACCGCAACCGCCGCCCCGACCCTACTCGCCAGCTCGTCGAGCTTGCCGAAGCGCTCGTCCAGCTCTTCCTGAGTCCCGCTCCACTCGACGAGCAACACGGCCTTCGGCTCCCCCTGGACAAAGCGGGTCGATCCCTTGTACGCGGGCGTGCCGCGGGCGCGTCCTATCGCTACGTCGTCGAGGAGCTCGATGGCTGACGGGTTCTCCTCCAGAAGCTCTACCGTCGCACGGGCGGAGGCGGCCAGAGAATCGAACTGAAACGAGGCGAGCGCGCGCTGAGGCGGGAGCTGTTGCAGCCGAATCTCTGCCCGGGTTATGACGGCGAGCGTACCCTCCGAACCGCAGACTAGCCTGTTGAGGTCGAGGGTATCGGGATCTACAAGGGCGTCGAGCCCGTAGCCGGAGACGCGCCGGATCAGCTTCGGGTAGCGACGCTTTATCTCATCGGCATACCGCTCACCAACTTGCAGGGCGTTCTTTAAGAGCCTGGCCTCCGCGCCGTTGCCCCGGGCGCGCCTCTCGGCCTCGCTCCTCGAAAGAGGCTTCAGCTCCACGGTCTCGCCGGTCGCGAGGACGCAGCGCAGGGAGAGAATCTGGTCCGCGGTCGTCCCGAAGACGAGCGAGCGCATCCCGGCGGAGTTGTTGCCGATCATGCCGCCCAGAGTAGCCACATCCGAGGTCGAGGTGTCCGCCCCAAAGACGAGACCGTGCGGCTCGACGCGGGCGTTTAGCTCCCCCTGAATAACGCCCGGCTCCACGGAGCACATCCCATTGTCCAGATCCACCTTCGAGATCTCCTGCATCAGGGTAGTGTCGAGGGCGATGCCGGGAGCGGTGGCCTGTCCGGCCAGAGACGTGCCGGTGCCGCGCGGGGTGATGGAGAGACCTATCTCACGGGCCGCATCGACGGTCCTGCGAATGTCCTCCTCGCAGCGGACGACGGCGACGGCGACCGGTCTCCTGAGATATATGGAGGCGTCGGTAGACCACAGGGCGCGAGCGGCCGGGTCGGTACGCAGGTACCCAGCGAGCCTGCCGTCGAGGGCGGCGCGGAGCTTCCGGGTCGGAGAGGTATCCAGGTCTAGCACGTTCGCAAACTCCCCTCTGGTTCCTAGCGAAACAGACTGAGGATAAGTTTACCGTGTTTGTGCCTATGGGCGACGAGCAGTTAGCTAAAGAAAAGGGAGAGGGAGCGCTGACGCTCCTTCTCCCTCAGTTGTAGATCTTTAGCCGATCAGGCCATTGTCACGCAGGAACGTCTCTGCAACCTCCTCGGGAGGCACACCGTTTACGTCGACCTCCAGGTTAAGCTGCTGCATCTGTTCTGTGGTGAGGAGCGGGGAGATCTCGCCAAACATGTCAGCAATCTGCTCGTTCTCCTCGAACACCTCCTGGCGCATGGTCAGCGCACCGTTGAACGCGGGGAAGAACTCCTGGTCGTCTTCGAGGAGCACGAGGTCCAGGTTGGGGATGCGTCCGTCTGTCGTGAAGACCGAGCCGAAGTTGCACCCTTCGCCGTTCGCGACCTGATCGTAGACGAGGCCGTCCTGGATGCGCTGGATATCGGGGAACTCGTACCCGTAGGTCTCCTGCAGACCCGGCAACCCGTCGTCGCGCACCGCAAACTCGCTGCCGACGCAGATCGAAGCCTGATCCGGGTTCTCCGCTATGAACGATCCGAGGTCAGAGAGCGTCGAGATACCGTACGCATCGGCGGTCTCTCGGTTCGTGGCGAGAGCGTAGCTGTTCTCCTCGGGCGCGGGCTCGAGCCAGTGGATGTTGTTCTCTTCGAGGTCGCGGTCGGCGACGGTCTCGTAGGCCGGCTCGGGGATACTTCCCGTCTCGCCGAGGATGTTGATCCACCCCGTACCCAGGTACTCCCAGTACATGTCGATTTCGCCGGATTCCATCGCCGTCCGCACGGCGTCCGAGCCGGCGAGCCCGATCTGGTCGTTGACGGTCGCCCCGGTCTCCTCCAACGCCTGCATGGTTATGTTGCCGAGGACTAGCTGCTCGGTGAACTCCTTAGAGCCGACGGTGTACTCCTGGCCGGAGAAGTCGTACCCCTGTGCGAGGCTTCCGCCACCGCCGCCGCCTCCTCCGCCGCCGCCACAACCCACGGCGAGCATCGCCACCACGGCGACGAGCCCCAACAACCGCAACAAGTTCAAGGGTTTATCCAACAAAACATCTCCTCCTTCTAAAGGTTGGTTGCACGAACTCTGAGAGGATCCGACTATAGCCCCTTGGGCCGCAGAATGTCCTCGGCCACGCCCGCCAGCCAGTCAACGAACAGGGCCAGGACCGAGGTCAGAACGGCGCCGGTAACGAGGACCGGAGTGCGGTTCAAGGAGATGCCGGTCTCGATCAGGGCGCCCAGGCCCCCGGCTCCGATAAACGTCGCAAGCGTAGCGGTACCGATGGTAATGACCAGCGCGGTCCTGATGCCGGCGAGCATGATCGGGACGGCCAGCGGCAGCTCGATGCGGAACAACACCGCGTTCTTGGACATCCCCATCCCCCGACCAGCCTCGATCACGTTGCGATCTACCTGCCTCAACCCCACCATCGTGTTCCTCAACACCGGCAAGAACGCGTAGGCGATCAGGCCGATCAGGGCGTACTGGAAACCCAGCCCGAAGAAGATCGCCAGCAACGCGAGCACGCCTATCGACGGCAGGCCCTGTCCTATATTGGCTACGTTAACCAGGTAGGGCGAGATTCGGCGAGCGAACGGTCGGGTTAGCAGCACCCCCGCGCTTACGGCCAGCACGACGACGGCAACCGTGGCGGCGGCCGTCAACTCGAGGTGTTCTATGAAACGCTGGGTAATGGTCTCCGCGTTCAGCTCGCGAGCCTCGATACTGTCGAGCTCCAAGCCGCTGACCCACAGGTACAGCGCCAGGCAAGCCAGACCGAGAAGTACAGGCTTCGTTAGATAGCCCGCCCAACGTGGCAGGGAGCCTCCCGCCTTGGCCGGGGCTACCGCCATCTACTGTCTCCCCTGCTCAGAGGTAGCGTCTCCAGCGAGCTCTGGGCGCTGCTGCTCCAGGGGCCGCATGGAGTTTATAGCTTCGAGAACCGTATCGAAGTCCACAACGCCCTCGTAGCGGCCCTCGCCATCCACGACGATGGCCGAGCCCTTGTAAGAGGTGATCATGGTGTCCAGCACGCTGTACAGGCTTGAACCTTTCTCGACGATAGCGACTGCCGGCCAGCCGGCCTCGTCCAGAGGGCCTCCGTGCGCGATGTCGTCCGCGCTCACCCATCGCTTCGGACGGCGGCGGTCATCGAGCAGCAGCACGTAGTCTTTTTCGGAACTCCGCATCAGGTCACGCGCGGCCTCGCGGCCCTCGGAGAGCATGGCGACCGGCCAGTCGGCAGTCTTGATGTCCCGAACCCGGCTGAGGCTCAAGCGCTTTATGGACGCCCCGGCACCGATGAAGTCTTCGACGAACTCGTCGGCCGGATCGGTAAGGATGCGCTCCGGGGTATCGTATTGAGCGATCCTGGACCTCGTGCGCAGGATCGCGATCCGGTCGCCCATCTTTATCGCCTCGTCTATATCGTGGGTGACGAAGACGATGGTCTTTTTTATCTCTTCCTGCAAACGTAAAAACTCGTTCTGTAGCCTCTCACGAGTAATCGGGTCTATCGCC
>DASQMR010000039.1:0-23875 GCA_035645375.1 Rubrobacteraceae bacterium | reverse complement strand
GGATTGTTGATAGCCGCGCTCCGGCTCGACTTGCCTGCGGTCGTCGTGCCGGCGGAGGATCCCTTTACTGTCGCTCTTGCGGCCCTCGGCCTGGCGCCTATCTCGGGAGATGCTGCGGAAGTTTGCGTCGAGCTCGCCCTCGGAGGCGGGCCGCGTCCGCGAGATCTAGTAGGGGGCTTCTCTCTGGCGAACGCGCTGCGTTCAGGGCTAGCTTCGGGCGCCGGACCCGAGTTGCTCGTGCATCTCGCCGCTATCGCGCGTGAGGCCGGAGTGGGTGGCTTCTCCCAAATGATCCGAGTCCTCGCCCCAGAGAGCCCGAAGGTCGTAGAGCTCGACTCAGCCTGGTTCGAGAGCCACGGCCTCGCCGGTCTCTTCGCCCACCTCGGCGATGTGTTGCACGATACCGGTACTGTGATCGGACGGCTAAAGGAAGGCTTGCCGATCTCATCTCCACTTCCAGAGGGAGCAGGCTCGCGGTTGGTCTTCGTTCGGGGTAGGGCGTCTGGTACCGAGGTCGTCTGCCGGGCTGATGAAGGAACGTTGGAGATCTCCGGCGATTGTCGCTGCTTCGCCTCGGAGGAGGATGCCGTTCGGGGGATAGAGGGAGGCTCGGTCGAACCTTCGGAGCTGGTCGTCGTGGCGGGCTGCGGGCCACGCGGAGGACCGGGGCTGCTCCGGCTCGACCGGCTGGGCGGCGCTTTGGCTGAGGCTGGTCTGGAGGTTCCCGTACTGACGGACGGGTTGCCCCCGGAAACAGCTCCGGGCGCCTGGGCCTCACTAATGACGCCGGAGGCGGCGATGGGAGGCGTAATCGGACGGCTGCGAGACGGGGATGCCCTGAGACTGGACCTCGCGGAGGGGCTCATCCGGACCGGGATCCTGGCCGAGGAGATTCGTCGAAGGGAGCCCTTATCCTTCTCCGCACCATTAGGGTTCGGCTACGCTGGCAGGCACGCCCGCTCAGCCCTGCCGGCGCTTGAAGGGGCCGGCTTCGGCTAGCGGTGTGAACGGCAGGTCTTGATCCGAGCCGCCTTACGTAGCCTGCTAGTGCTGATACCCACAGAGCCTGAGTAGGAGATTGAAATTGTGCATCCTATGCACAGGTATTGAGTTTTGAGAGTTCCCTCAACACCCGTTAATTTAGAGCGAGCTGCAAGCTCATTAGAGGAGGACCACATATCATGTGAACCACGCTGAGGTGAGTGCCGACGCGAGCTGAGATTCGGACCTCGCCACGCTCTCCTAAGTGGTCGCCATCCTCACATCCTACATTGCCCTGGACCTCGCAGGCAGGGTCTCCGCCTCGTTCAGAACGGCCCGCGCTTTGTGGCTAGCTGACGGAGCGTTCGCGATGGGGACCGGCATCTGGTCAATGCGCTGCACCGGCATGCTCGCCTTCAAGATGGACATGCCCCTTGCCTACGAGATATCGTTGACCCTGCTCTCCGTCGTCATAGCCACTGCCGCTTCGGGGCTAGCGCTCTTCGTGGTCAGTCGCGGCCACGCAAGACAAAAAACGCTGCTCAGAATCCCTGCGGTCAGAGACGCTAACGCTTCGAAGGCGTACGGGTGGAAGCAATGCGGTACCGTCCTGCGGTTCACGTTAGCGTGAGTACGCCTCCAGAAACAACAGGTCGGCGACCGTACAGCGTCGCCTCTGTCTTTCTCCCTCGCTCTTGCGGCGAGCCTTGCTGCTCGTTCGGGGATCGTACTATGGTTAGGTAGTACAGTTCTGTCAGAGCTAGTCTTCGGGCATCCGGCGAGATAGCAACAGTTTGTAGATCACCTGCCCCTGAATGTAGCCATCTTGAAGGATAATGTCTAGAATAGACACCTGGTTGTCCGCGGTAATGAGAGGAACCTTCGTACCCATGATGAACAAATACCGTTTGATGTCGCCTGGACCCACGCCAGTACCGCCGGAAGTCTCGGCAGCGGGCGCGTTGCCCATTATCCACCACCGCACGCCGGAGTTCGGCGAGGTGTTCACCCGGGTGAACGAGAACCTCAAGCGCGTGTTCTTGACCGAGAACGATATCTTTACTTACGCGGCGAGCGGGACCGGGGCTTTCGAAGGCGCTATTCAGAACCTCTTCTCGCCCGGCGACAAGGTGCTCGTGGTGAACAACGGCAACTTCGGGAACCGCTGGGTGAAGATGAGCCAGGCGTTTGGCCTCCAGGTCACGGAGCTGAAGTATGACTGGGGCGTGAAGGCGGACAACGACGAGGTCGGCGAGGCGCTCTCCAACGACCCGGAGATAAAGGCCGCGATGTGTGTCCTCTCGGAGACCTCGACGGGAACGGTGAACGATATCGAGGGCTTCGCGAGGGCGACGGAGAACGTCGTCACCATAGTGGACGCGGTCTCAGGGCTCGGAGCATGTCCGTTGCGCACGGACGAGTGGGGTGTCGACGTGGTCGTCGCGGGCTCGCAGAAGGCGCTTATGACCCCTCCGGGGCTCGGGTTCGTGAGCGTGAGCGAGCGGGCGATGCGGATGCACGCGGAGTCCACGATGCCGCGCTACTACTTCGACTGGACGGCCGCCAGGAAGGCGTACGCTAAAGAGCCGCCTCAGACGCCGTGGACGCCGGCGGTCAGCGTAATCATCCAGCTCGACCTGGCGCTTCAGCAGATCATCAACGAGGGCATCGAGGAGGTATTCCAGCGTCACATCCTCCTCGGGCGGGCGTCGCGCGAGGGGATCAAGGGGATGGGTCTCAAGCTATTCGGGCCGGACGAGGATCTGAACTCCGCCGTGACCGCGGCGTACGTGCCGGAGGGCATCGACGGCAAGCAGTTCGTCAAGATGCTCTTCAGGGAGCACGGGATACAAATCGCCGGCGGGCAGGGACCGCAGGAGGGTAAGATCTTCCGTATCGGCCACTGCGGCTACTTCGATGCTTACGATATCATCGCCACGATAGCCGCTGCAGAGCTAGCTTTGGAGTCCCTGGATCATCCGGTCGAGCTCGGCAGGGGCGTGGGCGCCGCCCAACGAGTCTTCTCAAAGAGCGGGGTGACCGCGTGACGAGAGTTCTCATAACCGAGGCCCTCGCCGAGAGCGGGGTCGAGTTACTTAGAAAGGACTTCGAGGTAGACGTGCTCCTAGGCCTGAGCCACGAGGAGCTACTCAAGAAGATCGGCGAGTACGACGGCCTTATCATCCGCAGCGCTACGCAGGTAACTGCCGAGGTCATCGAGAGAGCGGAGAGCCTCAAGGCAGTAGGCCGGGCCGGTATCGGGGTGGACAACATAGACATCGAGGCCGCAACCAAGCGCGGTATCATCGTCGCCAACGCTCCCGAGAGCAACACAATAGCAGCCGGCGAGCATACATTGGGTCTGATGCTTGCGGCGGCGCGACACATCCCGGCTGCGGACGAGTCCCTGCGCGGCGGGGAGTGGAAGCGGAGCAAGTTCAAGGGTGTCGAGGTCGCCGGGAAGACGCTCGGGCTCATCGGCCTGGGGCACGTCGGCCAGATCGTGGCTCGCGGCGCTCTCGGGATGAGGATGCGGGTACTCGCCTACGACCCTTACGTCTCCGAAGACCGGATGCGCGACATGAACGTCGGGCGCGCCGAGACGGTGGACGAGGTGCTCGCGCAGTCCGACTTCGTCTCTCTGCACGTTCCGCGCAACCCGCAGACGACGGGTATGATCAACGCAGAGGCTCTTGAGAGGATGAAGCCCTCCGCCTACCTCATAAACGTCGCGCGCGGCGGCATCGTGGATGAGGGCGACCTCTACAACGCGCTCAAGGAGGGGACTATAGCCGGTGCGGCCCTCGACGTGTTCAAGGAGGAGCCGACTACCGAGTCCCCGCTCTTCGTGCTTCCGAACGTGGTCGTCACGCCCCATTTAGGGGCGAGCACGGTCGAGGCTCAGGACCGGGCGGGTGTTACAGCCGCGGAGCAGGTCGCAGTGGCCCTGCGCGGGCAGGTGCCCATGAACGCTATAAACGCGCCTGTTCCGGTAGGGGAGGGGGCTGAGTTCGTCGCTCAGTTCTCGGAGTTGTGCGAGACGCTCGGGCGGGTGCTTTATCAACTCACGGACAGGCCCGGCAGCTCGCTGAAGATCGAGTACAGGGGTGAGATCTCCGGCTTCGACACTCGTCTGTTGGACGTATCAGGGGTCAAGGGGCTCCTCGCCTCGATGGTCCACGAGCCGTTGAACTTCGTGAACACGCCCGCTCTGGCTAAAGAGAGAGGAATGAAGGTAGAGACCGCCCGTATCTCCGATAGCTCGGACTATACTAACCTCGTCACCTTGCGATTGGGCGCGGGGGACGGGGGGGAGAGCATCGTGAGCGGGACCTTGCTCGGTCCCCGGATGCAGCCACGTATTATCGACGCCTTTGGCTTTACGGTGGACATCGTGCCGCAGGAGTACACGCTTTTCATTCGCAACGAGGATATGCCCGGCATGATCGGCAGGATCGGAACCATCCTGGGCGAGCACGGGATCAACATCGGCAACATGGCCGTCGGGCGCACCGCCCCCGGCGCCCCCGCCGCGATGGCGATAACGGTAGATGAGCCGATCCCGGACGAGGTCCTGACGACCCTGCGAGAGATGCCTGGCTTCACCGATGCCCGGGCCGTGACCCTCTAGCGCTTCGATGGCTAGCGTAAACGAGATCATCGCGCGCTACCGACCCTACGGCCCGGTCTTCAGGCCGGGCGAGAAGGCTCCGGTAAGCGGCACCTTTGTATGTGACCGGGGGACGATGCTCCCCCCGGTTCGCATCCAGCTCACCAAAGGAGAGCCGTTCCCGGAGGCTGAGGGGCTAGGGCAACATACCCGCTGGCGAGGAACCGACAGCCAAGCGTAAACGTTTCGATAGCCGAGGACAGCATCCGGGCCTTCGTGACCACCCTGAGATTCGAAGAGGTGGAGTTCGTCTCTTAGCGGTCGGGTTGCGGCTGCGGTTGCAGGCGCTCTCGTTCTCAACCAGTGTTTCGGCGTTTTACGCGCGGGTTTGCTCGGCGGGGCGCGCTATTGAAGTCAGACTATCGGGAGTTTTTGTGAAGATCGGCTACTTTCTATCATGTGAGGAGTGGGGGCCGCGGGAGCTGCTGGAGCAGGCCCGGATGGCCGAAGAGGCTGGCTTCGGGGCGTTGTGGATCTCCGACCACTACCACCCGTGGAACGACGCGCAGGGTAACAGCCCGTTCGTGTGGAGCGTGATCGGGGGTCTCTCCCAGGCAACCCGGAACCTGAAGGTGGTCACGGCCGTAACCTGCCCGACCTTGCGGATTCACCCGGCCGTAATGGCACAGGCCGCCGCAACCTCTGCGGTGATGCTGCCGGGACGCTTCGAGTTTGGTGTGGGATCCGGCGAAGCGCTCAACGAGCATATCTTCGGCGACCCTTGGCCCTCGACTGACGTGCGCCTGGAGATGCTGGAGGAGGCCATAGAGATCATACGGCTCCTGTGGGAAGGCGGCACCAAAGACCACGAGGGCAAGCATTACGTAGTCGAGAACGCCCGCCTCTACACGCTCCCCGACCAGCCGCCTCCGATACTGGTATCCGGATTCGGTCCCAAAGCGACCCGGCTCGCCGCTAGGATGGGAGACGGCTACATGAACGTCTCGCCAAACGCCGAGTTACTCTCCCTCTTCCGCTCCTCCGGCGGTGGCGACAAACCCGCCCACGGCTCCTTCAAGGTCTGCTACGGTGAGGACGAGGCGGAGTGCCGTAGGACCGCCTACCGGCTCTGGCCCAACGACGCGCTCCCCGGCGAGCTAGGCATGATTTTGCCGACGCCAGCCCACTTCGAACAGGCCGCCGAGCTGGTTACCGAGGAGATGGTCGCCGAAGCCATCCCTTGCGGACCGGACCCCGAGCCGCACCGCGAGATGATCCGCCAGTATGCTAATGCGGGCTACGACGAAGTCTACGTTCAACAGGTCGGGGGTAGCTTCGAAGCCTTCTTCGATCTCTATGAGACGGAGATCCTGCCGGAGTTTCGCTAGAGGTCTCTCGCAGGATCTTCCCTGAAGTCTTTTGCCGCCTGGCGCGCTACTCGAAAGAAGAGCGGGAGATCGTTACCCGCTTCTGATCAGCGGCTACGGAGCCAACGCGTCGGCACGCAGGAATGTCAGCGATCGTTGACGGGTAGCGTAGAGTTTGTTGCAGGCGCTTGTCACGCCGCCCAAGCCCCGCCGAAAGTAAGATGCGTGAGCTTGGGCTTCGGTGTCGTTTAGCCCTCCGGCGTTGTAAGACTCTAGTTCTAGCTTGCGGACTTGCTCTGGGCCTGCGGTACCTCTGTTTCTCCTGCCCCGTTCGGCTGGTCAGGGTCGTAAGAGAGGTTCGGGGAGAGCCATTTTTCGGCCTCTTCGAGCGTCATGCCCTTGCGTTCGGCGTAGTCTGAGACCTGGTCGCGGTTTATCTCCGCAACACCGAAGTAGCGAGAGTCCGGGTGGGAGAAGTAGTAGCCGCTGACCGCAGCACCCGGCGTCATGGCGCAGCTCTCGGTGAGCGAGATGCCGGCGTTCTCCTTCACGTCCAGAAGCTCCCATAGCTTGCGCTTCTCGGTGTGCTCGGGGCAGGCCGGGTAGCCGGGGGCGGGACGGATGCCCCGGTACTCCTCACGGATGAGGTTGTACGGGTCTAGGTTCTCGTCCGACGCGTAGCCCCAGAACTCCTTGCGGACTCGCCGGTGCAAGAGCTCGGCGAACGCTTCGGCGAGGCGGTCCGCTAGAGCTTTCACCATAATCGAGTTGTAGACGTCGTTCTCCTCCTCGAAGCGCTGCGCGGCCTCATCGGCTCCTATACCGGCTGTCACCGCGAAGAGCCCAACGTAATCTTCTAGGCCTGTCTCCTTTGGGGCGACGAAGTCCACGAGGGAGTGGTTGGGGCGCCCCGGCGGCTTCTGCTTCTGCTGGCGCAGGAAGTGAAGCTCCGCAAGCACCTTCTCCCGCGACTCATCCGTGTAGACTTCCATCGAATCGTTCGGCAGGGCGCTCGCCGGGAAGAGGCCGTATACGGCGCGGGCCGTGAGCCACTTCTCCTCGATAGCGCGGTCGAGCAGTTCTTGAGCTTCGGCGAAGAGCTTCTTTGCCTCCTCGCCCTTCTCGGGGTCGTCGAAGATCTTCGGGTAGCTCGCCTTTAGCTGCCAGGAGTGGAAGAAGGGGGTCCAGTCTATGTATTTCCGGATCTCCTCCAGCGGGTAGTCGTCGAACGTGCGTACGCCGAGGACGTTTGGCTTCGGCGGCTCGTACCCGTCCCACTCTATCTTCGTTCGGTTCGCCCGCGCTCTCTCCAGCGTTGCCATCCTGGTCTTCGAGCGGCGCCCGGCGTGCTTCTGGCGTACCTGCTCGTAGTCGGCGGCGATCTGCTCGGCGTAGCTCTCGCGACGGCCCTCGCTCACCAGGTTCTGGGCCACGCCGACGGCGCGCGAGGCGTCCTTTACGTGGATCGTGGGCTGCTCGTAGCTCGGAGCGATCTTGACGGCCGTGTGCGTCTGCGAGGTTGTCGCCCCGCCGATGAGGAGCGGCAGGTTAAAGCCTTGTCGCTGCATCTCGCTCGCGACGTGCGCCATCTCGTCCAGCGACGGCGTAATGAGGCCCGAGAGCCCGATGATGTCTGCGCCCTTCTCCTTCGCAGTTTCGAGAATCTTCGCCGCCGGTACCATCACCCCGAGGTCTATGACCTCGAAGTTGTTGCACTGCAACACGACGCCCACTATGTTCTTGCCGATGTCGTGGACATCGCCCTTCACTGTCGCCATTATTACCGTGCCGTTCGGCTTTTGGACCTCGCCTTTCTCCGCCTCGATAAACGGGAGCAGATAGGCTACCGCCTTCTTCATCACGCGCGCGCTCTTGACTACCTGCGGCAAGAACATCTTGCCCGCCCCGAAGAGATCCCCGACCACGTTCATCCCGTCCATAAGGGGACCTTCGATCACCTCTATCGGATGGTCGAGCTCCTGCCGCGCCTCCTCGGCATCCTCCTCGGCATAGTCGGCGATGCCCTTGACGAGCGCGTGCTCCAGCCGCTTCGTAACCGGCCACGACCGCCACTCGAGGTTCTTCTCATCCACTGCAGCGTCGCCCTGGCCTCGGTACTTCTCCGCCAGCTCCAAGAGTCGCTCGGTAGCGTCGTCGCGGCGGTTCAGCACCACGTCCTCGACCGCCTCGCGCAGCTCCTCGTCTATGTCGTCGTAGACGCCGAGCTGCCCGGCGTTCACGATGCCCATCGTGAGACCGGCGTTTATGGCGTGATACAGGAAGACGGCGTGAATCGCCTCGCGCACCGGGTTGTTGCCCCGGAACGAGAACGAGACGTTCGAGATGCCGCCTGAGGTCTTGGCGTGGGGGAGGGTCTGGTGTATCTCGCGCACAGCCTCGATAAAGTCAACGCCATAATTGTTGTGCTCGTCTATGCCGGTAGCGATAGCGAAGACGTTCGGGTCGAAGATTATGTCCTCCGGCGGGAAGCCGATCTCCTCGGTGAGGATCTTGTAGGCGCGGGTACAGATCTCGACCTTCCGCTCCTTGGTGTCCGCCTGACCTTCCTCGTCGAAGGCCATCACGATCACGGCGGCTCCGTATCTCTTCAAGAGTTTCGCGTTGCGGACGAACTCCTCCTCGCCCTCCTTCATGCTGATGGAGTTGACGACCGCTTTGCCCTGCACACGTTTGACGCCGGCCTCGACGATGGACCACTTGGATGAGTCGATCATCACCGGGACGCGCGAGATATCCGGCTCTGCGGCGACGAGGTTCAGGAAGTCGACCATCGCCTCCTCGCCGTCGAGCATCCCCTCGTCCATGTTGATGTCGATGATCTGGGCGCCGTTCTCCACCTGCTGGCGCGCCACCTCCAGGGCGGTATCGTAATCGTTGTTTAGGATCAGGTCCTTAAACCGCGCCGACCCGGTGACGTTTGTCCGCTCCCCGACGTTCACGAAGAGCGAGTCCGAGTCGATGTTGACCGGCTCCAGCCCGGAGAGGCGCAATTTCTTGGGAAGCTCCGGTATCTCGCGCGGCGCATGATCCGCGACGGCGTCGGCGAGCGCCTTGATGTGATCCGGCGTGGTACCGCAACAGCCCCCGACGATGTTCAGCCACCCGTTCGCGGCCCATTCTCCGATCTCTACCGCCATGTGCTCCGGGCTCTCGTCGTACTCGCCGAACTCGTTGGGCAGACCGGCGTTCGGATAGGCGCTGACGTGCGTCTCCGCTATCCCCGAGAGCTCCTCGATGTACTGCCGGAGCTCCTTGGAGCCCAAAGCGCAGTTCAGGCCGACGCTGATCGGATTGGCGTGGCGCACGGAGTTCCAGAACGCCTCCGTCACCTGGCCGGAGAGCGTACGCCCGCTCGCGTCGGTGATGGTGCCGGAGATCATGATCGGGACGTCGATGCCCTCGTCTTCAAGGTACTCAGTGACCCCGAAGATAGCGGCCTTCGCGTTCAGCGTATCGAAGATGGTCTCGATGAGCAGAAGGTCCGACCCACCCTCGACGAGCCCTCGCGCAGCCTCTTTGTACGCCTCCTTCAACTCGTCGAAGGTGATGTTGCGGAAGCCGGGGTTGTTAACGTCCGGCGAGAGGGAAGCCGTGCGGTTGGTGGGACCTAAAGCGCCCGCTACGAAGCGCGGTCTCTCTGGGGTCTTCTCGGTATAGGCGTCGGCCGCCTTGCGGGCGACGCGCGCCGATTCGTAGTTCAGCTCGTAGGCAAGATCCTCCATCTTGTAGTCAGCCTGGGCGATAGTGGTGGAGGAGAAGGTGTTCGTCTCGATGATGTCTGAGCCGGCCTCCATCGTGGCCTCGTGGATGTCGCCGATTATCCCCGGCTGCGTGATGGAGAGCAGGTCGTTGTTGCCCTTGAGTTCGCCTGGATGGTCTTTGAATCGCTCTCCCCGGTAGTCTTCATCGGAGAGGTCGTAGCTCTGGATCATGGTCCCCATCGCGCAGTCCAAGAGCATGATGCGCTGCTTTAGCTGGGCTCGAAACTCTTTTGCCCGAGCCTCTCTCTCTTCTTTGATCGTATTTTGGAGAACCATGATTCCTTCCTTGTATCTTTTAGCTATTCGCTATTTGGTCTAGCTGAGAGCTAATAGCTGACCGCTTCGACTACGTCCCCGGCCAGATGCGGCATCGAGGCGGGGGGCATGAGGTAGGCACCGTTGACTAGAGGCTTGGCTTCTACGAGCAGCTTCTGGGCAACCTCGACGCCGTACTTCGGGGCGTCGTCCTTGTTGAGTGAGGCGAGCTTCTCCCGGACGTGCTTCGGGATGTCTATGCCGGGTACCTCGTGGTGGAGGAACTGCGCCTGCCGGCCGCTACGCAGCGGCATCAGACCCAGAAGGAGCGCTACGTCCATGTCCTCGGCCTCCAGTTTATCGAGCGCCCTCTCCAGAGAGCTTATCTCGAAGACCGGCTGCGTCCAGTAGGCGTGGGCTCCGGCCTCGACCTTCTGCTTGAGCTTCTCGACCTCGGCGTCCAGGTCCTCCGCGGTCGGGTTGAAGGCTGCGCCTATGAGGAAACCGGGCGGCTCGCCCACCGGGTTACCGGCGAGGTCTTCGCCATGGTTGAACCTGCTTAGGATGTGGACCAGGCCAACGGCGCCCGTATCGAAGACGCCCGTGGCCTCGGGGAAGTCCCCGATCTGGGGCGGATCGCCCGTGATCGCGAGTATGTTCTTTACCCCGAGGGCCGAGGCGCTCAAGAGGTCCGACTGTAGACCGATGATGTTCCGGTCGCGGCACGAGATGTGGGCGACGACCTCGATCCCGACCTGATCCTGCACTAGCTTCGCTACCGCTATCGGGTGCATCCTGAGGCGCGCGCGCGCGCCGTCGGAGATGTCTATCGCGTGGACCCCGCGCTCCTTCAAGTCCCGCGCCGCCTCTATTACCTCGGAGATGTCATGGCCGCGCGGCAGATCCACCTCTACCGTGACGGCGAACCCTTCCCGGATCTTTTCGGCGAACCCGGTGACAGGATCGGTAGCCTTTTTCTCGACCCTCTCTACGGTCGCCGTAGCCGCTCGTTGGGTAACGCCGCCGTTCGGCTCGAAGTCCCTTAGCGCATCGGCAAGAGCCCTGACGTGGGCGGGCGTGGTACCGCAGCAGCCCCCGATAAGCCGGGCGCCGGCATGGGCGAGCTTCACGCCGTACTCGGCGAAGTGGCTCACGTCCTGGTTGTAGCGAATAGTTCCGTGGATGAACTGGGGGAGACCGGGGTTAGGGTAGGCGGCCACCGGCCCGGATTCGGCGGACATCTGGTCCACGATCTCGAGCATCCGTTGAGGACCAACCGTACAGTTCGTCCCGATCACTACCGGTCCCGAGCTTGCCGATCCCCAGGAGGAGATCTCTCGCGCCACCCGCGCCGGCAGCCCCTCGGCTAGCTGCTCCCCGTCCTCGATGAACGTCTTGTATGCGAGCACCGGAGCCCCGAAGGAGGCCGCCGCCTCGTACGCGATCTTCAGCTCTTCGAGATCTGTGAAGGTCTCGAGGATGAGGGCCCCGGCCCCGCCTTCGAGTAGCGCCTCGGCCTGCTCGGCGAAGATGTCCTTCGCTTCGCCGGGCTCTATAAAGCCTATCGGAACGAGAGGCTTGCCGAGTGGCCCGATGGAACCCATCACGAGCGCCTGACTGCCGTTACTGTCCGTCACGGTCTTTGTCGCATTGAGCGCCAGGCGGGCGCCTTCGACGTTAATCTCCCGTACCTGCTCTTCGAGCCCGTGTGTGGTGAGCTTTAGGCGGTTGGCCCCGAAGGTGTTAGTTTCGATTACGCTTGAGCCGGCACGCAGGTACTCTTCGTGCAACTCTTGGACGATCTGAGGATGCGTAAGGTTGGCCTTGGTGTGTGGATTAGCGATACCGCGGTCGCCGAGAAGCGTACCCACGGCGCCGTCACCCACGAGCAGGCGCTCGCCGAACTTCTCCTCAAGATCCAGCAAGAAACAAACCTCCCTTTAATATGCAAATCTCACCCGGGACAGAAGAGAGAGAGGTTTGAAGATAAGCCTCATCTCAACTCTCGGAGTTCCCTCCACAGGAGTTGGCACCTGCCACAGCCCTCCGGGCTTTCAGTTCTTCGAGCCCTCAGTCGCCACAGCTTCACAAGGCCCGTCCCTCCACCGCTCTCGATGAGCATTGCTCAGATACCTACTGAAGCAATCGAAGCATTATACAACACTATCGAATAGGTATCCCGAGGCGGCCCGCCTTGCGAAGCCTGAGGCGGGCTGAAAACTCCTCTGGATTCCTCCAGGCGCAGTCCGCCGCCGCCCGGAGCTTGTAAGTGAGCGACGTCTCTGCTCTTCTCGCAAAAACATCGTAGTCTTGCGCTTCGATGCGGTCGAGTATCGCCTCGTACAGGCGACGCGCTACGACTACCGGATACCTGCGGCCTTCAGGTATGTAACACATCCCTGCGTCGGCCGTCCGGTAGAGCTTTCGCGCCCGCGCGACCTCGAATCGCATGAGCGCAAGGAACCGCTCGTCCACGGCCTCCCGCCCCAGATCTTCCTCGGTATACCCGAAACGATCCAAATCTTCGAGCGGCAGATACACCCGCCCTCGCGCCCAATCCTCTTTTATGTCTCGCAGAAAGTTGGTCAATTGCATGGCGACGCCCAGGGCCTCGGCATGCGGGGTTGCTTCTTCGCTCCTAACGCCGACGACCCGACACATCATCAACCCCACCACGGCGGCACTACCGTAGACATACTCTTGCAGGTCCTCGTAAGTCGGGTAGCGGAAGACGCGAGTATCCATCTTCATGCTTTTCATAAACGCCCTCATGAGCTCCGTATCGATGCCGCACAGGATCGTCGTGTCTCCGAAGGCGCGTAGGATTGGGTTTGAGGCCGCTCCCCCGGACATCGCCGACAGAGTCTCCTTTTCGAAGGTCTCCAGGTTGGCGAGTTGCTCGTCCAAGGTCGTGGCGCCTGGATTATCCACGAGCTCGTCGGCGTAGCGCATAAAGGCGTAGAGCGCGTGTACGCATGGCCTTATCTCTCCGGGAAAGAGGCTGGTCGAGAAGTAATAGGTCCTGCTATGTCCCTTGTGGATCCTACGACATAGCTCGTAGCACTCTGGTAGAGAGAGTTGGTTGTCGAGGAGCGGCCCTCTACTGACCGGGTCGAGTCGCACTACTTGCCGACCCCGGTCGCTGCCTTGAGGGAGGCGAGGGGCTGTGTCCCGAGGTCTCGTCCGATGCGCTCCGCCGCGAGCTTCGCCCCGATAGTGACCAACGGTACGCCGGTGCCGGGACGGGTGCTCGCACCCACGAAGTACACGCCCCGTACCGCTTTCGAGGCCAGCGGCGGCCGAAAGTAGCCCACCTGGAAGATGCCGTGCCCGATCCCGAACGCCGCCCCTTCTTCGAGGTTGTATTCCGAGAGCCAGTCCTGGGGCGTCTTGACCTTCTCGTAGACGACGTGGCGGCGGATGTCTCCGATTCCCGACCTCTCCTCAAGCAGGTCGTACATACGTTCCTTGAAGCGAGCACCCTCGTGTTTCCAATCTACGTTCTCGTTTAGATGGGGCGTGGGTACGAGAACGTAGAGTGACTCCATGCCGGCGGGCGCCGCGTTCGGGTCGGTGCGCGAGGGGACGTTAGTGTAGAAGGACGGGTCGTCGGGGAGGCGGCGCTCGGCGAAGATCTGGTTGAAGTTCTCCCTGTAGCGGGTCGAGAGGTAGACGTTATGGTGCGAAGCATGGTCGAGCTTTTTGTCCAGCCCCAGGTAGAGCATGAACGAGGAGGCGGTGTAGAGCAGCTTCTCCCGCTTGCGCAGCCTCCACTTGAAGTCTCTCTCTCCCGCCGAACGCGGCAGGAGCGAGCGGTATACGTAGGGCAGGTCAGCGTTCGCGAGCACCGCGTCGGCCCAGACTTCTTCGCCGTTCACGCGCACCCCGCGCGCCTTTCCCCCGAAGATCGTTATCTCCTCGACGGGGCTGTTCAGGTGGATCTCCACTCCAAGGTCACGGGCGAGCCTCACCATGGCTTCCACGAGCTCGTACATGCCGCCGCGCGGGAACCATAAGCCGTCCTCGGCGAGCTCCGTGTAGGGGAGGAGGGCGTAGACCGCTGGAGCCTCGAACGGCGAGAGCCCGAGGTACATCGTCTGGAACGAGAACGTCTGGCGGAGTTTGTCCGTCTCGAAGTATTTGGAGACGGAGCGGTAGTAGTTTCCCACGGCGTTCGTCTTGAGTAGGAGCTTGAGGTTGCGGGGGCCGAAGAAGTCGCGGGCCTTCTCGAAGTCGCGCTCGACGAACTCGCTGCGCCCCAACCGGTACTTATGGCAGGCGTCTTCCATAAAGCGGTAGAAGCGGGGGGTGACGCCGGGTTCGATCCGTTCGAGCTCGGGGATCAGGGCCGGCAGGTTGGAGGAGACCTTTATAGAGTCGCCGTCTCCGAAGTGGACCCGGTAGTTTGGATCGAGGTGTATGAGATCGAGCTCTTCGTCGAGGTTTCTCCCCGCGGCGGCGAAGAGGTCGCGGTACACGTCGGTCATGAGGAGTAAGGTCGGGCCAGTGTCGAAGGTGAAACCTTCCTCTCGCAGGCGGTTTACGCGCCCGCCGGCCTTTTCGTTCTTCTCGAACACCCGAACCTCAAAGCCAGCAATCCTGAGTCGTATAGCGGCGGCGAGCCCGCCCATCCCGGCCCCAACAACCGCCACTCGCTTCGTCGCCACGCTGCCCGCCTCTCCTGTGCCCGTGCCGGTCGCACGGGGGTACTATTCATGAGTATACGAAAACGATGCTAGCAGGGTTCACCGAAATGCCGGGTAAAGGGGCGCACACGAAGATGAAGGAGGCTATGAAGGAGACGGCGGTGCTCACGAAGAGGGGGGCGGCACGGGCGCGTTCGGGGCACCCCTGGATCTACCGCTCCGACGTTGCTGATGCCGACGGAGATCCCGGCGACATCGTCCGCGTTACCGACCGGGCCGGACGTCTTCTCGGCCGCGCCTTCTACAACCCGAAGAGCGAGATCACCTTACGCATCGCCGAGCGTGAGGACAGGGAGATAGACGGAGCCTGGTTCCGCAGCCGCATCGAAAGAGCCGGTGCCTACCGCGAGTCTCTGAAGTTAGACGCTAGCGCTTACCGCCTCCTCCACGCCGAAGCCGACGGCATCCCTGGCTTGGTGATCGACCGCTACGCGGATTACTTCGTCCTCCAGGTAGGCTCTGCGGCGGTCGAGCACAATTTGTCATCTATCGTAACCGTCCTCGAAGACATGTACGCTCCTGCCGGCCTCCTTCTGCGCGGCGACTCCGCGTCCCGCAAGAGGGAGGGTCTCGCACGCAAGGTCGAGGTCCTCTCCGGCGAAGTTCCCGGCTCGGTCATCGTTCACGAGGGGCCGGTGCGCTACCGCGCCGGGCTACGGGGAGGTCAGAAGACCGGTGGGTTTCTCGACCAACGCGAGAACCACCTCGCTGCCGCCCGGCATCTCCACGGAACCGGCCGCGTCCTCGACGTCTTCTCCTATGCCGGCGGCTTCGCCCTGCACGCTGCTCGCACGGCCGAGAACGTGGAGGCCGTCGATTCCAGCGGGGACGCGCTAGAGAACGCTCGTGAGAACGCCGAGCTCAACGGCCTCGACAACATTACTTTTACGCGGAAGAACGCCTTCGATCTCTTGCGCGAGCGATCTAAAGCGGAGGCAGCGTACGATGCCGTGATCCTGGACCCGCCAGCCTTCGCCAAAGCGAAGCGGGAACTACCCGGCGCGACCCGCGCCTACAAGGAGATAAACCTCCGCGCTATGAAGCTCCTCGGACCCGGCGGCATCCTCATCACCTGCTCCTGCTCCTACCACTTCTCGCGCGAGCTGATGGAGGAGACCTTGCGCTCCGCAGCCGCCGACGCCGGCTGCACCATGCGGGTGCGCGAGTGGCGCAGGCAGGCCCTAGACCATCCCGAGATCCTCACCGTCCCCGAGACTCATTACTTGAAGTGCGCGGTTTTGGAGAGAATTTGAGCGGCCGGGTAACGAAGCCGACTCCTGCGTGGCTCGGCTATACTGAGCGCTTCAGGAAGAGGTTGTAGTGGGAGGAAGGACGTGAGAAAGACTCCGCCGGTCGGCTGGCAGATCGTGCCGGTCGCCGCGCTTCTCGCTCCTTGTGCTTTGCAGGTGTTGTTAGGTATCCGACGCTCGCTGCGGAGGCGTGCAACCGAGGATGCCGAACGGCGGCTCGCCTTAAAATTGCCGGAATTCAAGCTGACGCGCAGTCGACACCTCGTGGATCTCTTGATGGCCGATCCGGCGGTCCTGGAAGCGGTAGAGAAGCATTCGCGGGAGCATGGTGAGACCCAGACAGGGGGGTGCGCAGCGGAGCGGTACGCTTTGGAGATCGCGCCTTCCTTTAGCCCGTACCTCTACTTTCGGATCGGCTTGCCGTTGGCGGGGCTCGTGTCTCGTGCGCTCTACCGGCTCGCCTTAGAAGAGAGACAGACGGTAGAGGGAGATGCGACGGTGGTATTCGTGATGAACCACCGGAGCAACTTGGATTACGTGATCCTGGCGTACCTCATGCGGGACCAGGCCGCTCTCAGCTTCGCGGCCGGGGAGTGGGCTCGCGCATGGCCGGCTGGTTGGTTCGTCAGGGCGATGGGCTCATTCTTCGTACGGCGCGGCTCTGGAGACCCTTTGCACCGTCGCGTGCTGGAGAGGTTCGTGCAGATGGCGGTGGAGGGCGGTCTCACGCAGGTCATCTTCCCGGAGGGAGGTCTCAGTCGGGACGGGAGACCGCGCGAGCCGAAGGTAGGACTCTTAGACTACATGCTGCGTAGCTTCGACCCGTCGAGCGGTCGCGACATATTCTTCGTACCCGTAGCGGTGAACTATGATCGTATCCTCGAGGACCGCGCGCTCCTCGCCGCCCAGAAGCCTGGCGCGCAGGGTCCAGGCGATCGCCTGATACCGTCCCAGGCGGCGAACTTTATCTGCCATAACCTCCGGATCACGCTCGGCGGCGCCCGGGACCGCCGTCCCTACGCCGTCGTCAACTTCGGCGCCCCGGTCTCCGCTCGCCGCTATGCGCTCTCCAGAGGTTTGGACTTTCGCGCTATGGACGAAGAGGTGCGCGCCGGTGAGGTAGAGATGCTGGTGCAAGAGCTCATGCGTGCCGTAGGCATGCTCGTACCGGTCTTGCCAGTTCCCGTTATCGCCTACATCCTCGTTAGCGCTCCAGAGGAGACGCTAACAAGCTCGGAGATCAAAGCTCGCGTCCGCGCCCTGACCTCCAGCCTCGAAAGTCGAGGCGTCCGGGTTCTTTTACGCGGCGGCGAGAGAGACGTAGAGGACGGGTTGGGCTTGCTCGCCGCGCGACGATTGATAACCGAAGACGAAGGCCTCTACCGTATCTGCCCGCGGGAGATCGGGTTGCTGCGCTACTATGCTGCCTCTATCTCTCACCTCATCGAGACCGGCCCGGATGCGAAGCCTATCTCGCACGGCGGGGTTATGGAGTCCGGTTGAGAAAGTTGGCCTCATTACTCGTATTGGACCGCTTCGACGATTTTCATGCCGGCGGCGGAGCGGGCGGGGAGGAGGCCGGCGAAGATCCCGATAAGGAGGCCGGAGAAGATCGACAGGAGCGCCGGTACTGTGGGGTAGTAGAAGGAGACCTCAAACCCGTTGGCGCCGGAGCCACGGACAAAGAGGTAGCCAAGAAGGGATCCGACGATAGTACCGATAATGCAGCCCATGAGGCTTATGATCATCCCTTCACAGATAATTAGACGGCCTATCTGTAGCCGTGTGGTACCGATCGCGCGCAGGATACCGATCTCCCGCGTACGCTCGAAGACGTTCATCGAGAGCGTGTTGACGACCCCGAAGGCCGAGACGGCGACCGAAACGCCCATGATGGCGTAGAAGAATACGTACTGGCGATCGAAGTCCTCCTCTATACGCTCCTTCCAGGCTGCGTTGGAGTAGATCATAAGTTGCGGATAGTCCTGCAGCGTTTCCCTAACCTCCTCCTCGATCTCCGCCCGGTCTGAGCCGGAAGCGGTCTGTATGGCGAGAAAGGAGTCAGAGTCCTCGCCGAAGTCGCTGGCGAGAGTATCTTTGGAGAGGTACACCCCGTTTCCGAAGCCGAAAAGGTCGTTTTGGACCACGCCCGCGACCGCATATTCCTTCGTCCCTTTGAGCCCCGGAAGCTCGACGGTCGAACCTACCGCAAGGCTGCGCTGCTCGGCAAACTGCGGACCGACGAGCGCGCCGCCCCCTTCTAGCCTTGAAAAGGCGTCGGACGGCGTGCCTTCGGCGTAGTTGAGTCGGAAGATCTCTGGGTACCGCTCGTCTACCCCGAAGACGATGTTAACGTCGTCGCCGCTCCGCCGGAACGTAGAGGCGACGCCGCTCGTCTCCTCGACGCCGGAGATCTGGTTTATCTCTTCTTCGAGTTCGGAGGAGAAGGCGGCTTCGAAGCTGCCGTTCGCAGGTTGGACCATGAAGTCGCTCCCGAGTGAGCCTTCGAGGTAGTCCCGGATCGAGCCGAGCACGCTACCTCCCAATGCGCTGAACGCGACGACGAGCGAGATCCCGACCATCAGCGCTGATGCGGTGAGCGCCGTCCTGCCTCTGTTACGCGTGGCGTTCGCCGCCGCCATCTTCCCTTCGACCCCGAAGAAGAGGCGCAGACCGGGCGAGAAGAGCGCCGCGAGCGGCTGGATGAGCGCGGGTATCACCAGCGAGACCCCGAGGAAAGTCCCCACGACCCCGGCTATCCCTGAAGCATAGACCAGCCCGTCTAGCGACGTGGAGAGGTTCTTTGCCAGGTAGTAGGTCCACGGCGCACCCGCCGCGATGAGCAGCAACCCCACGATAGCCAAGCGGTTCGGGCCTCTCCTTTTCTTCGCTTGGCCGATGCTCGCGCCTCCTATCCTGGCGCGCATCGCCTCTACCGGGCTCACGCGGCCGGCGCGCAGGGCAGGGTAGAGGGCGGCTACGGCGGTTATGAGGATACCGACGATCATCGCCGAGACGAGGGCAAAGGGGGAGAGGATGAGTTCCGTGATCTCGAACCGGTACGCCCTGCCGAAGAGGTACACGAGTCCCTTGGCCATCCCGTAGCCGAGCAGTACCCCGAGAGCGGAACCGGCGAGACCTAGCACGAGCGACTCGACCATCACGGAGCGCGCTATCATGGCGCGTGTCGCACCTAGAGCCCGCAGCATCCCGAGCTCTCGCGTTCTCTCCAAGATGGTCATCGAGAGGGCGTTGAAGATTAGGAACGCGCCGACGAAGAGTGCGGTTCCGGCGAAGAAGAGCAGCGCAATCTGGAAGCTCTGCAACTGCGCGCCGGCCTGCGCGGTGCGCGTCTCCGAGCGCTCCGCCTGCAGCCCCTCCCCGAGCACTCCGGCGAGGCTCTCCTGAAGACTATCCACCGCCTCGTCGGTGTTTGCTTCGACGGCGATGCCGGTGATGTTACCGGGCTCGTCGAAGATCTCCTGTGCGTAGGGCAGAGGCGCGAGCCCGAAAGCCAGCCCGCCGAAGGAGCTTCCGGGTATACGCATGAAACCCACGATCTCCATCTCCGCCGAACCCTCTGACGTACCTATTCTCACCGTGTCCCCGACTCCGAGTCCGGCCGCTTCTGCGGCGCTCTCGTCCAGCGAGATCTCCGCCCCCTCCTCCGGGAAGCGTCCCTCCGCGAGTTCGAAGTCCGTAGCCAGGGCCGCTGTCCGGGGTTCGACTCCCAGCACGCGCAGCTCCTTGACCTGCGGCAGCCCGTTCTCATCACGTTCCGAGAGGAGGATTGAGGCCGGCTGAGAGAGGCGTGGGGCAGCCGACTCGACCTCCGGGAGCTTGCGGACCTCCTCGACGACACCCGCGTCGAACGACCCGTTGCCGCCCGCCGCAGTGACGGTCAGGTCGGCGGCTCCGAAGGCGCGAGAGAAGAGGTTGTTAAAGGCGCCCGACATCGTCTCCGAAAGGCTCAAGACGCCAAAGACGATCCCGACTCCGAGCACGATGCCGATCGCGGTGAGCAGCGTACGCTGCACGCGGGCACGCAAGTTGCGCAGGGAGAGGCCGGAGAAACGCCTGAGCTTCATCGTCGGACGAGTCTAACCTATCAAGATCGACCGGTATCGAGTCCCCCTCAATAGTGCAGATGGCTACGGGCAGATACCGAGCGTAAGAGGGCACAAGGGAGCAAGCCGGGATGAAGCGTCTCCGGGACCGCTTGGGAGGACAGGCATCGCGAATGCGGATCGTCTCTTCGGTGAGAGCAGTGCTCGAGTTTATGGCGATCTTGCTCTTTTTCCTCATCAACGTCTCGGCAGCGTGCTTCTGACGGTCGTCAACTTTGGCCTCGGGATGCGTCTATACGCTGTCGCCGCAAGAGCTTTTTGCAGGTCTCGGAAGGCTCTCAACGGTCTCGTTATCCTATGGGTCCTTGCGTTGCTCGTGCTGAATACCGCCCTCGGCGACGCGTGAAAACCTCAACTATGCTGAGTGACGGAGCGCGACTAGAGACAGCGAAGCAACTAGCCAGCCGACTCCAGGGTCTTGATACGTTCGAAGATCTCGTCCGCGCCCGGTCTGCTCGCTTCGTCAACGATGCGTCCGTCAGCGAGGAAGATGACTCGCTCGGCAACGGCGGCGGCACGGGGGTCGTGGGTGACCATAACTATGGTCTGGCCGTAGCGGGCGGCCGACTCGCGCAGGAGGTCCAGTACGCTGCTCCCGGTCTTCGAGTCCAGATTGCCGGTGGGTTCGTCGGCGAGAACGACGTCGGGGTTGCGGATGAGGGCACGAGCTATCGCCACGCGCTGCTGCTCGCCGCCTGAGAGCTCGTCGGGCCGGTGCTCGCGCCTTTCTTTGAGGCCGACGAGGGCGAGGAGGTCGTCCAGGCGTTCCTCATAGGCGGCGATCTTCTCGCCGGAGATCAAGACCGGTAGCATCACGTTCTCCTCGGCGGTAAGCGTTGGGATCAGGTTGAAGAACTGAAAGACGAACCCCATTCTCGCCCGCCGCAAGAGGGTAAGCTTCCTGTCCGATAACCCCGAGAGGTCGGTCTCTCCGACGACCACCCGCCCTGACGTAGGTTCTTCTAGCGCCCCCAAAATGTGTAGCAACGTGCTCTTTCCCGACCCGCTGGGACCCATAATCGCCGCGAACTCCCCCGCTCTAAACCCTAAAGAGACGCCCTTGAGCGCCCGCACCGCCGTCGGCTCACTTCCGTAGACTTTCTCAAGGCTCTCGGCCCTAACGATCTTCTTTGCTCCGACCTGCACGCGAGGAGTATACCCCCGGCGGTAACGACGGTTTGTAACCAGCTTTTCCAGTTGGTACACTCAACCCTACAAATTCCATAAGCCCCTGCTCGCCAAACGGAGCCTTCCGTGGTCGGCGAGCCGTAAGAGACCGGAGGAGGCACAACATAGATACTTACGAGACCATGCTCATAGTTATCCCCGAACTCGATGAGGAGCAAGTCGAGAGCACCATCGGGCGTTTTCAGACCATCATCGAGCGCACGGGCGGCGAAGTTAGCGAGGTAAACAATTGGGGCCGACGTAAGCTAGCTTATGAGATCGACCACCGCGCCGACGGCTTCTATTACGTTATGCAATTCACTGTGGGCGAGCGTACGCTAAACGAGCTAAAGCGCATCCTGCGCGTATCCGACGACATTCTGCGGCATATTATCGTGAAGCTTCCTCCCACGTACGCTCACAAGCCGCTGCCCGAGGAGCCGGTCGAGGCTTCGGCCTAAAGAAGCTTACTAGAGAGGAGTTCGAATGGGCGCAAAGAGAAAGAGCGGAGGGTCGCGCCGCGAGCGACCGGTCAAGGCGAAGCCGTGTGTCTTCCACAAGGAGGATATAGCTTACGTAGACTACAAGGACTACAACATGCTGCGCAGGTTCGTCTCGGACCGTGGCAAGATCCGGGCTCGCAGGGTGACGGGTTTGTGCCCGCAGCACCAACGCGAAGCGGCGGTTGCCATAAAGCGGGCGCGCGAGATGGCGCTTCTGCCCTACGTGGCCGGGCGATAGGGGAAGTTAGTCATGCAGGTAATACTCAAGCAGGACATCGACAAGATTGGGCAGCGCGGCGAGATCGTAGACGTGAGCCGCGGCTATGTCCGCAACTTCCTCGTACCGCGCGGCCTCGCCGAGATGGCGACCCCCGGCAGGCTCGAAGAGGTCCGCCGCGAGATGGAGGAGGCCGAGGAGCGCGACCGGCGCATGGCCGAGCGGGCGGGCGAGGTCGCCGCGACCTTGAACAAGAGCGTTATAACCATCGAGGCCCGCACCGGTGAAGACGAGCGCCTCTTCGGCTCCGTGACCGCCGCGAACATCGCCTCCGCCATCGAGAAAGCCCGCGGCGTGCGCGTCGATCGCCGCAGGATCAGGCTGGACGAGCCGATAAAGTCGCTCGGTACGCACCAGGTCCCGATTCAGGTCCACGGCGATGTCGAGGCGAGCGTCAAAGTTATCGTCGTTCCGAAGCTGTAGCTGAAGCATAGCTTTAGCTGCAACCTGAACCACAGCCTAAAGGGTTCCGTCTTGTAACGGGGCCCTTTCTGTTGCATGCTGTTCGGCATGGAGAGCAGGGGGAGGATCCGGAGCGTACCGACGGGGGCCGAGGCCACCCGTGTTCCCCCGAACGACCTCGACGCCGAGCGGGCCGTAATAGGGGCGATGCTCGTCTCCGAGGCGGCCGTCTCGGTAGTGGGCGAATCGTTAGCCGCCCAAGACTTCTACTCCGAGACGCACCGGGTGTTATACGGGGCTATGATGCGTCTCTACTCGCGGGGCGAGCCTATAGATCAGCTCACCCTGACCAACGAGCTGCGGGGATTGGGCGAGCTCGACCGGATCGGGGGGCGCTCTTACGTCTTTCGGTTGGTCGAGAGCGTCCCGACAGCAGCCAACGCCGCCAGGTACGCGGAGATCGTGCGGGGCAAGGCCCTCCTTCGCGCCGTAATAGATGCCGGAAGCCGCATCCAGCAAGAGGCCTTCGACGAGCCGGACGACGTGATGCAGGCCTTGGATGCCGCCGAGCAGCTGATCTACGGCGTCTCCAACCGCCAGCTAAAAGAGCACCTCTCGCCCGTCTCCGAGCTTGCGCCGGGCACGTTGGAGATGATACAGCGCCTCTACGAACAAGAGGGCGAGGTGACCGGTGTAGAGTCCGGGTTCGAAGACCTCGACCGCCTTACCACCGGCCTTCACAAGAGCGACCTCGTCATACTCGCGGCTAGGCCGGCTATGGGGAAGACCGCGTTCGCTTTGAACGCGATCTGGCACGCGGCCGGCGTCAAGAAGTTACCGGTAGCGATCTTCTCGCTGGAGATGAGCAAGGAGCAGCTCGTGCAGCGGCTCATCTCGCAGACGACACGTATTAGGACGCAGGACTTGCGGAGCGGCAACGTGAAGGCCGAAGACTGGCCCAAGCTCGTGCGCGGGGTGGCGGAGGTTAGCCGGGCTCCTATCTGGATAGACGATAGCGCCGGCATAACCCTCATGGAGATGCGGGCGAAGGTCCGGCGTCTGGCGAGCCGGCTCAGCGCGCAGGCGAGCGAAGGGGAGGCCGGCGCCCCGCTCTCGATGGTGGTCATAGACTATTTGCAGCTTATGATGGGCGTCAACCGCGAGAACCGCCAGCAGGAGATCGCGGAGATCAGCCGCGGCCTGAAGGTCCTCGCGCGCGATCTGAACGTGCCGGTCCTCGCCATCGCCCAGCTCAGCCGCGCCGTCGAGCAGCGCCACGACAAGCGGCCCTTGCTCTCGGACCTCAGGGACAGCGGTTCTATAGAGCAGGACGCGGATATGGTGATGTTTCTCTACCGCGACGAGTACTACAACCCGGACTCAGACGACAAGGGAATCGCCGAGGTCATCGTCGGCAAACACCGCAACGGCCCTACCGGCAAGGTGCA
>DASQMR010000038.1:0-21129 GCA_035645375.1 Rubrobacteraceae bacterium | reverse complement strand
TCCGAGGCGCTGGAGCCGCTCAATATCCTCAGGTGTGTAGTAGCGCCACCCGCTCTGATTGCGGCGCGCACGAGGCAGAGCCCCGAGCCGCTCGCCGAATCTGAGCCAGCTACAGCTTACGCCGAGCTCGTCGGCTGCCTGCCCTATCTTGTATGTGCGCTGCTCTTGAAGCACGCACATACCCTAAACTTGGCTGATAAGTTTCTCTAAATGGGTGCTTTGGAAAGCAGTCGTCTGAAGAAATCACGCTCGTCAGCCTGCAGGAACAGGCGGATACGGTCGAAACGACAGCCTACCTCTTGGGCGTCCTCCCAAACCGGGTCTGAGGAGCTATAAGGATCGTCTACTATCCCGGACTCGTTTAGAGACTTCGGCAGGTATCTGTTCAGCATTCTGGCGATGCGTGGCCTGCGGACTTTAGCAGGAGGCACGTTGTCTTTTGTCTGCTCGTATTCCCCGATGTACCACGCAATACACGCCGGTATTAAAGTCCGAGCCTCTTTAGGACGGGGCCGACCGTAATCCCCAAGTCCAGCGGCGAACATCTCATCTCCTTTTGTGCCGGGCCTGCGCGGAGCACCGACCAGCGCCCTGCAGATGTGTTCGACAATGCGGGGGTGCGGAAACGAAAAGCGGCATACCTGCGGATATGCTGCAAAGTGCTCAAGGCGAGATAGGGCTATCTCCTCGCGCGGGCCTACGTCAACGACTAGAGTTTCGGCCCGGTGCTCCCAACGAATGCTCCCCGAACTACTCTGTCTAACAGGCAGCCCTTCGCTCGCGAGGATCTCCTGGTAATGCTCGGCTACATGCTCCGGCCGCGCAAACTTCGAGAAGAACTCAATCTGGACATGTCTTGCCAAACTACTGTCCGGATATCTCACAACATCCATGACCACAGACTTCAAACGCAACACCGGCACGCCTTTTACAACACCTTTAGCTTCAAAACGGGCGTACCTATGAGCGTAGTCTGGCGGCACGCTCCAACCGGAGTGAGCCGCAAGCGCCAGCGTGGATATGATCTCTACCTCGTCGGCGTCATCTTTCTCCGACAGGAGCTTAGCCGCCAGAAACAGTGCTTGGCATCTCTCACAGATACGGTCCTGCCCGTCTTCTCCGGTTCCGGCTTCGTAGAGATCATGCTCTTCCGCAACCCGCAGACAGCAATCGCACCGTACCAGCTTCTCGCTCGGCACTTCTGATAAACTCCCCATTGAGTAGTGGCGCGGGCTCGAAACTCTGGTGGAGCGGCCCGCGCTGCGCCTCCTTCCTGCTACCTTGGCGGCGTTCCCGTTATTTTACAGTTACCATAGTGAGCGTGAGCGCGTTTGTGGCTGGTGTACAAAACGCCCTGCCGTTTCTCAAGGAGTAGGTTACCCCTCTTCGAGAAATCTCTCGGCTTCCTCTAGCTGCCCGGTCTTCTCGAAGGCTCGCCGAAGGAGCGTGAGCCCCTCCTCGCGCTCCTCGGGGTTGCGGGCCTTCTCCTGGATACTGTGGATACTCTCCTCAATGGCTGCTTCGTTAAAGGCGATATCCGGGAGACCGATGACGACCTCCCGGATCTGCCGGTATACAAAATCCGGCTCGCCAGCGTATACCCAGCTCCCGCGGGCGCGGACCCAGGCCCAGCCCTTCATCCGAACGGTGTTCTCTATATCCTCGTCTTCGAGACCGGTCATCTCGATGCGCATGCGGTGCGCGGTTATGAGCTCGGGTCGTATGCGAACGAAGGCCGTCACGGTAATCTAGCCAACCAGGCCCTGCTGGGACAGGAAGTCGGCGGCGACGTCTTCCGGATCTTCGCCTCCGGTGTCGACGCGGCCGTTGAGCTCGCGGATTGTATCGACGTTGAGCGTCGCGGAGACCTGGTTGAGGGTATCCTCGATGTCGGGGTTCTCCTCCAGCACCTCGCTGCGGACCACCGGGGCCGGGTAGTAGAACGGCCAGATCTTCTTCTCGTCTTCCAACACCACGAGCTCCTCGGAGGTGAGCTGACCGTCGGTCAGAAAGCCGACGCCTACGTCGGCCTCGCCGTTCTCGACGCCCTGGTAGCGCAGGCCGAGGTCGTTCGCCACTACGGTCTCCTCAAAATCGAGTCCCGGGTAGTTGTCGAGCATGTTCGGGTAGCCGTCCTCCCGGTCCTGAAACTCCGAGAACGTAGCGAAGGTCAGCCCGCTGGAGGCTCCTGCCAAATCGTCGAGGGTACGGAGATTCTGCTGCTCCGCTATCTGGCGCCGGACGAAGATACCGTAGTTATTGTTGAAGTCGGCGGGGGTGAGCATCGTGCCGGCCGGGTCGCGCTCGGCATAGCGCGTCCTCGCCTCCTCGTAGGTCTCCTCCGGTGTCGCCGGATTCTCGCCGTCGTAGCCGAGTATGTTGACCAGGGCGGTTCCTGTGTATTCGGGGTAGAAGTCTATCTCGCCGTCCTGCAACGCCTGGTCGGCGATCTGCTCGGAGCCGAGGTTAAGCGAGCGTTCGGCCGTGTAGCCGTTCGCCTCCAGCGCCTGAGCGTAAAGCTCACCGAGAATAAACTGTTCGGTGAAGTTTTTTGAGCCGACGGTTATGGTCGGACCTCCTTCTCCGCCGCTGCCCTGCCCGCCGCCTCCGCCCGCGTTGCCGCATCCCGACAGCGCGAGCGCCAGTGCGGCGAACGTCAGCGCGTAAAGCATCTTTCTCGGCCTCATTCCGGTCTCCTTCTCTCTGATTTTCGAATCCTCTACTTGCCGCGGCGTCGGCGCGCCACTACCAGACCCTTCGGGGTGAAAGCTCTCTCCATGATACCGAAGCTAACCTCGGTGATGATCGCCAGGACCGCGACTGCTATAGAACCGCCTATCTGGACGGCCAAATCGTTTCGCTGGAACCCCAGGACTATGAGCTCTCCGAGGCCTCCGCCGCCGATGAACGTTGCGAGCGTCGCGCTCGCGACGACCTGAACGGCGGATGTGCGGATTCCGGCGAAGATTACCGGCATGGCGATGGGGAGCTGTATGCTCCTCAGTATCTGGGCGTCCGACAGCCCCATCCCTCGGGCTGCGTCTATCACTTGCGGGCTCACCTGCCGGATGCCGGTGGACGCGTTGATCAGGATCGGCGGTATCGCCAGCAGCACGAGCGCCACGAGCGACGGCGCGAACCCGAACCCTAACAGCGGGAAGACGAGCGCGAGTATCGCCAGAGATGGCACGGCTCGGCCCGTGTTGGCTATGTTTATAACTACGTTGGAGGCAAAGGCCGAGCGGCTCACGGCGAGCGCGGCGGGGAGGGCGATGGAGATCGCGATCAGGAGCGCCGCCGCCGAGAGCTTCACGTGTACGACGAGTTGCGTTATAAAGTCCGGCCTCTGGAATACCTCGAACAGGCTACCCATTCTTACGCCCTACGCACCCGTGCCCAGGGTCTCAAGTACCGCTCGATGGCGAGCAGCGAGAGGTCCACGAGGACCGCGAGCAGCGTTGCGAGGACCGCGCCGACGATGACGCGGGTCGGGAAGTTGCGGCTGATGCCCGTGAAGATCAACTCTCCCAGCCCTCCGCCGTTTATGTACGCGCCGATAGTGGCGATGCCGATAATCGTCACGGTCGCTATCCTGACGCCGGCCACGATCACGGGCAGCGCCAGCGGCAGCTCAACCTTGAATAGGATCTGTCGGGCTGTAAGGCCCATACCGCGGGCGGCGTCCTTTGTCTCCTCCGGCACCGAGTCGATGCCCGCCACGATGTTGCGAATCAGGACGAGCAGCGAGTAGGCGACGAGCGCGATGATTACCGGTACCGGACCCAGGCCCACGCCCGGCAAGGCGACGAGCAGCATGAAAGCCGCGAGGCTTGGTATGGAGAAGAGCAATCCGGTGATGAACGTGACGGGCGGGTAAGCCTTGCGGTAGCGTGAGACAAGAATGCCCGTAGGGAGCGAGATGATCAAGGCTATCGCCACAGAGGTGAGCGAGAGGAAGATGTGTCCCTGCAAAGCCGGCAGTATCTCGTCACTAAAGTTGTTTGAGATCCAGGCCCAGTCCAAGATCTTCGGTCCGAGGTCTTGGAGAGCCAGGCTACTAGGCACCTTGCTGCCCGGCCTGTGCCTGAAAAGAAAGGTTTTTGATCTTCTGTATCGAGATGGTCCCGCGTATGCCGTCCCGGTCAGAGACGACCAGGCCACGCTCGACGCCGGCCCCGATCATCTCTGAGAGAGCGTCTTTGAGGGTGGTCCGTTCGTCTATGCGGGGCAGGCCGGTCGTGCCGTTCGCGGGCTCCAACTCCATCTCTGAGACGCGCGTGAGCGAGAGCCTCTTCAAGACCCGATCGGTGCCGACGAACGAGGAGACGAACTCGGAGTTTGGAGCGGCGAGGATCTTCTCCGGCGTGTCATATTGAGCCAGAATGCCGCCTTCCTTGAGTATCGCGATCTTGTCGCCCATCTTTATCGCCTCGTCTATATCGTGGGTAACGAAGACGATGGTCTTCTTTATCTCTTGCTGGATGCGCAGAAACTCGTCCTGCAAGCGGTGGCGCGTTATGGGATCAACCGCTCCGAATGGCTCGTCCATCAGCATGATCGGGGGATCAGCCGCCATCGCACGCGCCACCCCGACGCGCTGTTGCTGGCCGCCGGAGAGCTCGGCGGGGTAACGGTCTCTGTACTGCTCTGGGTCCAGCCCAACTAGCTCCAACAGCTCGTCCACGCGGGCCGTAATGCGCTCCTTCTCCCAGCCTACGAGCCCCGGTACCGTGGCGATGTTGCCCGCGATAGTGCGGTGAGGGAAGAGGCCTATCTGCTGGATCGCGTACCCGATGCGCCGCCGCAGCTGCGTTGCGCTCGTCGCGGTGTTCGGCTCACCGTCTATAAGAATCTCGCCGCTTGATGGCTCTATCAGGCGGTTTACCATGCGCATGCTCGTCGTCTTGCCGCAACCCGACGGGCCCACGAGAACACAGATCTCTCCATCGAGTATCTTGAAGGAGAGATCTCGGACCACCGGTTTGCGCGATCCGGAATAGGTCTTGCTTACGTCTCTAAACTCGATCATTGCATCTCCTGTAGACCCGCGGTCGGTACCTTTTCAGCCCGAGTACACTAAGCTTCGCAGGCTAGACGCGGCCTCTTCCAGCGACGTTGCACGGCTTGCTTGCTGCGCTCCTTCTCTGATAAGTATAGAGGATCTTTTTCAGCCCCACGCATGCATGTTACGCTCCTACGCCTCTCAAAATGTTCGGAACGCGCAGACCTCCGAACCTGCGTGTCGCAGATAGTGCATACGAGTATGGCCACACGGCATGCTAGAGAGATGTGACTCTTGGTGAAGTTCGTGCTTCAGGGTAAGACCTCGGCTTCCGCGACGAGGTCTCAGCAAAGCTAACAAGTGAAGAACTTATCTACGTCCTATGCCGAGGAGCAGAAAGAGTATGAAGTAGCCTCCTACTGCGGCGAAGCCAATGAAGTAGAGGCCACGCTCTGCGATGCTCTGCTGTTGATCGGCAGAGGTTGGTAGAGACTCGATGATTACTTGGGCGGGGATCTCCAAGAGACGGCCGAGGCCGTAGATACTGCTCGTCAGGCCGTTCAGGTCTTCGTCGATGCCTGCGTATACTAGCCCCAGGTGGGCCAGTATTACAAGGATAACGAAGGTGATTATCGTGCGTAGCAGCGCCACCGCATGCCTCCCTTTTTGCTCCCCCGCGAATGCTCCGCGTGTGCCCCGATACTCCACGTTACGATCAATGCTACTGGATCTTCCGGTACTCCCAGGCCTTCATCCACCCGGAGAACCGGCGCCTCACCTTACCGAAGAGAGTAATACCGCCGACCCTCTCGGGGTTTGACTTCCCGCTCCTGGCCGGTTTCTTAGAGCCGCGGCGCTCCATGGCTATCGCGACCCCGGCCATGATGAAGCAAAACGCGCCGATAGAGAAGGTGACGGAATCTCCCATGAGCAGACCGCCAGATGCGGCGACCGCTGGGACCCACCACAGAGCAAAGAAGGCTCCAGACTCGCGCGTGCGCTCGTCCAGCGCCATAAAGCAGCCAACCGCGATTCCCGCCAAGGATAGAAGCAACAGCAGTAGCCCCAGGGCTGTTAGAAGAAAACTCACCAGATCAATATATCGGACATAGACCGCGTTTTACAGCCTGTCTATCGCCGGCTCATCTCCCTCCTGTATGCCTTCATCGCCGAGAGAAACGCCTCCCAGGTGCGCGTGGGAGACTCAAGGCGATTGTTGTATAGGGAGAGCTTGTGAACGAACTCATGTACGGCGGACTCATTGTCGGAGATGCAGCGCGGATAGACGACGAGGAGAACTTCCCAGTCCTCATCCTCCTTGATGTTGTTGATCGCCGCCTTGAGACCGGGCCGATGGTAGAGAAGCAGACCGGGCGCATCCAGGTCCTCGTAGCACGCCACGACCTCATGTCCCTCCTCTGCGGCGAACGCCCGAAGGACCTCGCGCTGCTCTGCCGCGGAGGGTAGTTCGTCCTTGAGATCCGTCCTGATGTAGGTCGCGGCTCGTGCCACGCTGGCGATGATAGCACGGGGTAGCTCGTGCTATCATTTCGGTGACGCGTCGGGACGTGGCGCAGTCAGGTAGCGCACTCGGCTGGGGGCCGAGTGGTCGCCGGTTCGAATCCGGCCGTCCCGACTCTCATGGTGATGTTTACCTCGCTGATGTACATACGAAAGGTCTGGATTTTCTTGGACACAATCTACCTGCTGTTGGGCATCATAGGGTTCATGGCGGTCATTGCCGGCTTCTTCTTCGGCGGGTACGTGATCTTAGACTTTCTCTTCAGCCGCTTGGGAGGAGACCGCTAAAGCGCCGAGAGCCCGGACTCTCTTCTTGTAAGCTCTACTTCTTTAGTACGTGATTCCCGCGCTGGGCCGCCTCCAACTAGTCGAGCTCTCGCGGCTCGTCCTCCATGAAGCTCACGACCCAGTTCGCTTGGGCCGCGTACAGGAGGACATACGGCGAGATGGCGTGCAGCGAAATCCGGTCGTCGTCGCCTCCTGCGAAGGTCTCTACCTGGTCCTCGACGGCGCCCATCGGGTGCACGCCCTGCGAGAGCTCGACGTTCACTTCGCCCTCGTCCAATGCATCGACCTTCCGGAGAGAGCCGCAAGCTGGGGGCATCTGCTCGACGCCGCGGGCCTCGAAGCTAGGCTTCGTTCCGCTGAAGAGGCCGAGATCTCGGAGATCTCGCCCGAACGCATCCCTTTGGCGAAGGCTTGCTTCCATGGGGGCCGGAGGCTGTTTATCTCGAGCCTCGAAGAGGATCTGGCCTCGGAGGTGCGTGCGCTGTGGGCGCTGCAGGAGGCATACCCGCCAGGTAAGGTGGTGCGTCGCGTCGATCCCGGCAAGCCCGTGGAGCTCCCGTCCGGGGAGGCGATCCTCCTCTACCGACGCTTCACGCCGGGAGAGCTTCTTAGCATCGTCTCCGAGGGTGAGGTGTTGCCAGCCGGGATCACGCGCTTCATTATCGAGGAGCGTGTACTGAACGTCCGCTACCCTCTGGCTCTCCTGGCGGAGGGCGACTTTGTCGCTCGCAACGCCGAGCTGGAGGCTTTCATCGGGGAAGCCTGGCAGCGTAACCGCGTACGCCGCTACGCGGAGCCTGTAGTGCTCTTCGAGTAGAGGTATTGAGCTGAGCGGTGCGCGGGGATGGAGCGTGGGCTATGCTGCCGTTGGTACGGGATTCGCTGCTCTGGAAGAGGGGATATGGGGAGAAGAACGGTAAGGCGCGCCGGCGGGATCAGCCGTCGGGAGTTCCTGAGGTTGGGTGGGGCGGGACTTGCCGGGGCGGCGATGCTCGGTGGCGCCGGGTGTGGGGGAGGGGGGAGCGAAGCCGACACGATTACCTTCACCTTCGGCCCGGATAACTCAGGGGGCTTGCAGACGCTCATCGACAGGTTCAACGAGCAGAACGAGGGTGCTCTTCAGGTCGAGTGGCGCGAGACGCCGGCGGCCAGCGACGAGTACTTTGAGCAGATGCTCTCGGAGCTCCAGTCCGGGAAATCTACGGTAGACGTGATCGGGGGCGACGTGGTCTGGCCGGCCCAGTTCGCCGCGAACGGCTTTCTCGTCGATCTATCTGATCGTTTTACCGACCAGATGAAAGCGGACCACCTCGATGGACCCTTGCAGCCGATAACCTACGAGGGCAAAACCTACGGGGTACCCTGGTTTACGGACGCCGGGATGTTCTACTACCGGAAGGATCTACTGGAGGAGAGCGGCTTCTCGCAGCCGCCGAAGACGTGGGACGAGATGAAGGAGATGGTGGCGAAGATCCGGGCCGACTCGGGTGAGGAGTACGATGGGTACGTCTTCCAGGGGGCACAGGACGAGGGGGGCGTGGTCAACGGCCTGGAGCACATATGGAACGCGGGCGGTGAGGTGCTGGAGGGAGACCGGGTCGTGGTAAACAGTGCCGAAGCGGTCGAGGGTCTGGAGCTGCGGCGCAGCATGATCGAGGACGGCATAGCTCCGGTAGCGACGGGCGACTACTCTACCCAAGAGTCGCAGGCGGCCTTCACGAACGGCGACGTCATCTTCATGCGCAACTGGCCCTTCGTCTACGGGCTCCTATCCAATCCCGACCAGTCTCAGGTAACGCCGGAGCAGGTGGGTATCGCCCCGATCCCGGTGAGCGGTAGCGGGGCGCAAAGCTTCAGCGGGCTCGGCGGGTGGAACTTCCTGGTCAACGCCGCCTCGGAGGATCGAATCGAGGAGATCTGGGCTTTTGTAGAGTTCATGATCGCCCCGGAACAGCAAAAGACGCTCGCCCTCGAAAGCACGCGCCTGCCCACCCTCAAGAGCCTCTACGAGGACGAGGAGTTGCTCCAAAAGGTCCCGGTTGCCTCCTTGGGGCGCGAATCGTTAGAGAACAGCCGACCCCGTCCGGTCTCGCCATACTACTCGGACATGTCTCTTGAGATGGCCGGGCAGTTCAACGCCGCGCTAAAGGGTGAGGAGCCGGTTGAGCAAGCTTTGGAGACCCTCCAAAGAGAGCTGCAAGCTATAGTAGATCAGGGGTAGGGAAGGGCGGGCAGCGCGCCGCTGCCCGCGGCGTTCCGCGACTCACCCGACACGAATTTAAAACCTGGTCTTTCTATGCTACATTGCGACTGTGCTGCAAGGACGCGAGGCTCTAATACGTATCGCACGCTCCCGCCGCCGCTTCGCCTTACCCGTGTTTAGATTCTTTGAGGTATCCGTATGAGCGCCACGGTCGTGCTCGGTCTGGCCTGGGGAGATGAGGGCAAGGGGCGGGTCTGCGACGCTTTGGCGTCTGACGCGCGGTACGTGGCTCGCTACTCCGGCGGGAACAACGCGGGACACACGATACGCGTCGGCAAAGAAGAGTTCGTCGTACACCTGATCCCCTCGGGTATCGTGCGGGAGGGTGTCGTGTGCACTATCGGCAACGGGGTCGTGGTCAACCCGGAGGTTCTGGCAGAAGAGGTCTCGGCACTCGAGAACCGCGGGATCGAGGTTCGAGGGCGGCTAAAGGTAGACGGACGGGCGCATCTCATCCTGCCTTATCACGTCCGCCTCGACGGGTACCGTGAGAAGGCGCTGGGCAAGGCCAAGATCGGCACGACCAACCGCGGTATCGGACCGACCTACGAAGACAAGATCGCGCGGGTTGGTATCCGCGTGCAGGACGTCTTCGACGAGGGGATACTGCGCGCGAAGCTGAGAGCCGCCCTGCGCGAGAAGAACTCCCTGATCACGAACGTCTACGGTGAGGATCCCTACGACCCCGACGAGATCGCCGACTACCTCCTGTCCTTCTGCGATCTGCTGGGGCCAATGGTCGCCGACACGGGGGCGCTCCTGCGAAACGCTATCGGGCGTGACGAGCCGGTCCTACTGGAGGGGGCGCAGGCTACGCTCCTGGACAACGACTTCGGGACGTATCCGTTCGTAACGTCTTCAAACCCTTCGGCGGGCGGGGCGTGCGTCGGGGCGGGCGTACCGCCGACCTGCCTCGGGGAGGTGATCGGGGTGACGAAGGCCTACACCAGCCGGGTCGGAGACGGGCCTTTTCCGACTGAGCTCTTGGACGAGACGGGAGAGACCTTGCGGAGGGTCGGTAACGAGTACGGGTCCACTACTGGTCGGCCCCGGCGGTGCGGATGGTTGGACCTCGTGGCGATCAAATACACGGCCTCGGTCAACGGCATCACCACGCTCGCCCTGACGATGCTAGATGTGCTCTCGGCGGTCGAGGAGGTCAAGGTGTGCGTGGGCTACGAGATAGACGGCGAGAGGATGGAAGAGTACCCGATGAGCCAGACCGACCTGCACCACGCGCAACCCGTGTACAAGTCCCTACCAGGCTGGAGCGAGGACGTGACGGGTTGCAGGCGGCGGGAGGATCTACCCGAGGCGGCTAAAGGCTTTGTCTCGTTTATCGAGGCGGAGCTTGGGGTTCCGCTGTGTATGATCAGTGTTGGCCCTGAGCGTGACCAGGCGATAATCGAGAGGATAGGGACCTAGGGTCATGCGTCTACTCGTGGTAGGTAGTGGCGCGCGTGAGCACACGCTCGTCGAGGCCCTGGCGCAGAGCCCCCAGGTGGAAGAAATCTTCGCTGCCCCCGGCAACCCGGGCATAGCCAGGCTCGCCGAACTCGTAGATATTGCCGCGGATGACCTGATCTCCTTACGGAACTTCGCTAGAACCGCCGGAATCGATCTGACCATCGTCGGACCTGAATCACCGCTTATCGGCGGGATCGCCGAGTGCTTCTGGGGGGCGGGCCTGAAGATCTTCGGCCCCTCGCGCGCCGCCGCCCGTATCGAGGGCTCAAAGGTCTTCGCCAAGGAGCTCATGCGCCACGCCGGTGTCCCCACGGCCCGCTTTGAGGCCTTCGACCGGATGCCAGCGGCCCTCGCCTATCTGCGCTCGCTCTCGCCGGGTGACAGCTACCCGGTCGTCGTCAAGGTAGACGGTATTGCGGCGGGCAAGGGTGTCACCATCGCGGACTCATACGAAGAGGCCGAGGGCGCCGTCAGGGCGGCGTTCGCCGGGTCGTTCGGGGCAGCGGGGGAGCGAGTCCTTATCGAGGAACATCTCACGGGCAGGGAGGCCTCTGTCTTCGCGCTCACCGACGGGCGCAACATCCTGCCGTTCGTCCCGGCCCAGGACTACAAGCGCATCTACGACGGCGACGAGGGGCCGAACACCGGTGGAATGGGCGCATACTCCCCGACGATGTGGATGGACCCCGCGACCTACGCCACTATACTAGAGGAGATCGTAAACCCAATAGTCCATCAACTCGCCCTGATCGGCGCACCCTACACCGGCTTGCTCTACGCCGGCGTCATGATCACCGACGAGGGACCGAAGGCGCTGGAGTTCAACTGTCGCTTCGGAGACCCCGAGACTCAGGTCCTTTTGCCCCGTATGGAGACGAACCTTCTGGACCTGCTCCTTGCGAGCGCTGAGGAGGATATCGGAGGGCAGGAGATCTCCTGGTCCGCCGAGAAGGCCGTTTGCGTAGTCCTCGCCTCCGAGGGCTACCCCGAGTCATCCTCTGAGGGGGATGAGATAGCAGGTCTCGACGACGTTGCGGATATGCCGGGTGTACGCATCTATCATGCCGCCACCCGTCAGGAGAACGGCACTTACTATACCTCCGGCGGCCGCGTCCTCAACGTCGTCGGCACCGGTCCCTCGATCATGGAGGCCCGCGCCCGCGCCTACGCCGCAGTCGAGTTAATAGACTTCCCCGGCAAACAATACCGGACCGATATAGCGCTGGAAGCGCTTGAGATGGAGGAGCTTTGACCCCGCTCGTAGGAATTCTCGTCGGCAGCAAATCTGATCTGCCCATCCTCGAAAAATGTACGGTCCGGCTCGAAGAGCTCGGCGTGGAGCACGAGCTCGAAGTTCGCTCCGCCCACCGCGACCCCAAGGGCGTTGACGAGTACGTCGCCTCCGCCCCCGGCAGAGGCATAAAGGTCTTTATCTGCGCCGCCGGCATGGCCGCCCACCTCGCCGGCGCCGTCGCCGCCCGTACGAACCTGCCCGTCATCGGCATCCCCATAGCCGCCGGTGCCTTAAACGGCTTCGACTCCTTGCTCTCGACAGTCCAGATGCCGTCGGGGGTGCCGGTCGCCACCGTAGCGGTCAACGGGGCGGCCAACGCGGCTGTGCTGGCCGCCCAGATCCTGGCCCTCTCCGAACATGAGCTGGCCGAGAGGTTAGAGGGCTAGAGCGTGATCGAACGCTACACCCTCCCCGAGATGGGCGCCATCTGGACCGAGGAGGCAAAGTTCCGCGCTTGGCTAAAGGTCGAGCTGGCCGTCTGTCGCGCCCGCGCCCGTCTCGGGGAGATCCCCTCAGAAGAGGTCGAGGATCTGGCCGAGAAGGCCGACTTTACCGTAGAGCGCATAAAAGAGGTCGAAGAAGAGACGAACCATGACGTTATCGCTTTCGTTACCGCAATCTCCGAGACGGTCGCGGCGAAAGGCTCCGCCCAAGTCGCCCGCCACTTCCACTTCGGCCTGACCTCCTCCGACGTGCTCGACACCGCCGGCGCCCTGCAACTCCGTGACGCCCTGCAGTTGGTCCGTGCGGAGGCCAGGGCGCTCGCGATACTACTCTGCGATATGTCGCTGAACCATCGTGGCACAGTAATGGTTGGGCGGACGCACGGGGTACACGCAGAGCCCACCGTGCTCGGGCACAAGCTCGCGGTATGGGCCTTCGAGATGGAGCGCAACCTGGAGCGGCTCGCCCACGCCGAGGAAGTAGCCGCCGTCGGCAAGATCTCCGGCGCCGTTGGTACCTACGCCAACGTAGACCCGAAGGTCGAGGCGCTGACCTGCAAGGAGCTCGGCCTCGCGCCCGCGCCGGCCTCGACCCAGATAGTACAACGCGACCGCCACGCCGAGGTCTTGAGCACCCTCGCGATACTCGGCTCGACCCTAGAGAAGATAGCGCTGGAGGTACGAGGAGCCCAGCGCACCGAGGTGCGGGAGCTCGCAGAGCCGTTTGGCCGCGGCCAGAAGGGCTCCTCAGCGATGCCGCACAAGAAAAACCCCATCCTCGCCGAGCGGCTCAGCGGCATGGCTCGCCTCCTGCGAGGCTACGCGGGCGTAGGCTTCGAGGACAACGCCCTCTGGCAGGAGAGGGACATCTCTCACTCTTCCGCCGAGAGGGTGATCCTACCCGACTCGACCACCCTCGCCCACTACATGCTCCGCATCACGCGGCGCATCCTGGAAGGTCTTCGCGTGGACGAAGAGCGGATGCGCGAGAATCTCAACGCCGGCGGCGGCATCGTATACTCAGGGCGCGTACTGCTCGCCCTCGTCGAGGCCGGCATGAGTCGCGATGAGGCCTACGCTGTCGTGCAAAGCGCCGCGATGCGGGCCTGGGAAGGCGGCGAAGGCGGCTTCCGGCAGCTCCTGGAAGAGGATGAAGAAGCGCGCGAAAAGCTTGGTGGCGATCTCGATGGGCTCTTCGACCCGTCGTATGCCTTGAGGAATCTAGAGGTTGTCTTCGGCCGCGTAGAGGATCTGAAAAGGAGAATTGAGTATGTCTGAGACCCTGCTGTATGAGGGAAAAGCCAAGAAGGTCTTTACCGTCGACGACGGCAACGTGCTTCTGCACCGCTACAAAGACGACGCAACGGCCTTCGACGGGCAGAAACGCGGCTCGTGGAAGGACAAGGGAAAGACGAACGCGACGATGAGCGCGGCGATCTTTGCCTACCTGGAGACGCACGGCGTCCCAACCCACTTCGTCGAACAGGTGGACGATACCTCCATAAAGACCAAGAGGCTTGAGATGCTCCCGGTCGAGGTCATAGCTCGCAACGTTGCCGCGGGCTCGCTGGCGAAGCGTCTCGGCTACGAGGAGGGGACGCCGCTCAAAGCCCCGATAATCGAGCTATGCTACAAGGACGACGATCTCGGCGATCCGATGCTCAACTGGCACCACTTCCGGGAGCTTGGGGTCTCGGACGAGGATTTAGAGTTCTGTGAGGAGTTGGGGTTGAAGGTGAACGGGATCCTGGCCCCCTACTTCGACGAGCGCGGCATCACCCTCGTGGACTTCAAGATTGAGGTCGGACGCGACGAGAACGGGAACCTGATGCTGGGCGACGAGATAAGCCCCGACACCTGCCGCTTCTGGGACAAGGAGACCGGCGAGAAGCTCGACAAGGACCGCTTTCGGCGCGACATGGGGGGCGTCGAGGAAGCCTACGCCGAGATGCTGCGGAGGGTCACGGAGATCACGCAGAGGGGCGCCGTGGATTGAAGGTCCGCGTCCTCGTCCGCCCGAAGAGCGGCATCCTCGACCCGCAAGGCGAGGCGGTCCGACGTGCACTCCCCGCTCTGGGTTTTAAAGGGGTGAAGACCGTCCATATCGGGAGGCTCGTCGAGATGGAGGTCGAGAGCCCTGAGGAGGTCGAGGGGATGTGCAGACGCCTGCTCGCCAACCCCACCGTCGAGGAGTACGAGTGGGAGGTCGTGAGTTGAGGATCGGGGTTACGGTCTTCCCGGGCTCCAACTGCGACCGGGACGCGATGTATGGGATCGAACGGGCTGGCGCCGTGCCGGTCGAGCTCTGGCACGCAGACGCCGACCTCAAGGGTGTGGACGCCGTGGTCGTGCCGGGTGGCTTCTCCTACGGCGACTATCTCAGGCCCGGTGCGATCGCCCGCTTCGCAAAAGTCATGGCGCCTCTAGAAGAGTTCGCCAACAGCGGCGGTTCCATCCTCGGCGTCTGCAACGGCTTCCAGGTCTTGACCGAGGCGCATCTGCTGCCGGGTGCTTTGCTCCGCAACTCGAACATGCGCTTTATCTGCGACCGCGTCGCCGTGCGCGTTGAGAACGTCGAAACACCCTGGACCTCCCTCTTCGAGTCAGGTTATGGGCTCACCCTCCCCGTCGCGCACAACGAGGGGAACTACTTCGCCGACGAACGCACCCTCGCGGAGCTCGAAGACGAGGGGCGCGTCGTGCTGCGGTACGTAGAGAACCCGAACGGTTCGGCCAACGATATCGCCGGTATATGCAGCGAGGGGGGAAACGTCGTCGGTCTGATGCCCCACCCGGAGCGCGCCTCGGACCCCCTTCTCGGATCCGGAGAAGGACTGCGTGTCTTCGAGTCTGTGCTCCGGTTCGCGGGGGCGCGAGCTTGAACATACAAGAGACGTATACCTCTTTAGGGCTCTCGGATTTCGAGTACGACCGCATCCTGGAACTGATGGGTCGGGCGCCCAACTACCTGGAGCTCTCGCTGTTCAGCGTTATGTGGAGCGAGCACTGCGGCTACAAGAACTCGCGTCCTCTCCTGGGGCGCTTCCCGAACAAAGGGCCGCGAGTCTTGCAGGGGCCGGGGGAGAACGCGGGCGTGGTCGAGGTTGGGGACGGATGGGCGCTCGTGTTCAAGATGGAGAGCCACAACCACCCTTCGGCGGTCGAGCCTTTTGAGGGGGCGGCGACGGGTGTCGGCGGAATTATCCGGGACGTGCTCGCGATGGGGGCGAGGCCGGTGGCCCTGCTCAACTCGCTGCGGTTTGGCCCGCTGGACGACGAGCGGAACCGCTACCTCTTCCGGGAGGTCGTGCGTGGTATCGGGCACTACGGGAACGCCGTCGGCGTGCCGACGGTCGGCGGCGAGGTCGAGTTCGCCGAAGCGTACTCCGGGAATCCGCTGGTGAACGCGATGTGCGTGGGGATCATTCGCTCCGAGAGCTTGATGCGGGCACGAGCGGTAGGTGAGGGGAACCTCGTCATCCTCTTCGGGGCGAAGACCGGGCGGGACGGTATTCATGGAGCGACCTTCGCGTCTGATAAGCTCGACGAGGAGTCGGAGGCGAAGCGGCCGAACGTGCAGGTCGGGGACCCGTTTGCAGAGAAGATGCTTATCGAGTGTAGCTTAAAGATGCTCGATGAGGACCTGCTCGTCTCCTTGCAGGACCTCGGAGCGGCGGGGATAACCTCCTCCGCCTCGGAGATGGCGGCGAAGGGCGAGGTCGGGATCGAGATAGACGCGAGCCTGATCCCTCTGCGCGAGGAAGGCATGAAGCCGTGGGAGATCGTGATCTCCGAGTCCCAGGAGCGCATGCTAGCCGTCGTCGAGCCCGAGAAGGCCGGGGAGGTCCTCAAGCTCGCCGAACGCTACGAGCTCGAAGCCGCCGTCGTGGGCCGCGTCGCCGGGCACGGGGACCTGCGGATACTCGAAGAAGGCGAGATCGTCGGCACCGTGCCCGCCGGGCACCTCGCCGACGCGCCGACCTACGAACGGGAGGTCGTCCGTCCGTCCTACCTGAGCGATATTCAGCCTCTCGACCTGGACCTGACGACCCTGCCTCCTCCGGAGGACTACTCTGCCGCTCTGCTCGCGATGCTCGCCCATCCTAACCTCTGCTCGCGGCGTTCGGTCTATACTCAATACGACCATCAGGTAGGGTCGGATACGGTCGTCCTCCCCGGGGCGGACGCGGCAGTTATGAGGATCAAGGGTACCTCTTTAGGCTTCGCCGCGACCGCTGACTGCCGGGGCCGCCACTGTTACCTGGACCCGAAGGGCGGGGCTGCGTCGTCCGTAGCCGAGGCTTACCGTAACCTCTCTTGTGTAGGCGCAGAGCCAGTCGCGCTTACGGACTGTCTGAACTTCGGCAGCCCGGAGAAGACCGATGCCTACTATCAGCTGGTCTCATGCATCGAGGGGTTGGCCGGGGCGTGCGAGGTTCTGAATACTCCGGTCGTAAGCGGGAACGTGAGCCTGTACAACGAGACCGAAGGGGGAGCCGTCTATCCGACGCCGACGGTCGGGATGGTGGGCGTATTCGAGGACGTAAACCGACGCGCGACCCCCGCCATAAAGCGTGAGGGGGACGCTCTGGTACTCGTGGGGAAATTCCGGCCTTCTCTAAGCGGATCCGAGTACCTGGAGATAGTGCACGGCCAGATAAGCGATGCGCCTGCCGCCCCGGATCTCGCCGGCGAGAAGGCCGCCGCCGATGTGGTGCGACAGGCGATCGCGGCGGGCGTCGTCGACACCGCTCACGACCTCTCGGGCGGCGGGCTTGCGGTCACACTCGCCGAGATGATGATGGCGGGCGGCGTCGGGGCGGAGGCGCGGCTGTTGCCGGGTGGGCGCCAGGACGTGGCCCTCTTTGGGGAGATCGGCGGGTGTATCCTCGTCGCGGTCCCGGAGGAGAGGCTGGGTGAACTGGAGGAGCACCTGAGGGAAGTTCACCACGTCCGAATCGGAGAGACAGGCGGGGAGAGGCTAAAGGTCTTAGGTATAGACGTTGGTATCGGCGAGCTTCGAGGAGCTTACGAGCGAGATCTCTTCGAGCGCCACGCCCCGGAGGGAGGCCAGCTTGGTTAGCATGTCTACGGATGACCTGCTTTTCGACGACTCCGCCGGAAAACCTAAGGAGGCTTGCGGGGTCTTCGGCCTGTACTCGCGAGAGATCTCTTGTGAGCTCGCTCAGCGGACGTACTTTGGGCTGTATGCGCTCCAGCACCGGGGCCAGGAGTCGGCCGGCATCGCCATCTCGGACGGGGAGCGGACGCTGGCGATGCGTGACATGGGCCTCGTCTCGCAGGTCTTCGACGAGCGTAAGCTGGAGTCGCTCGAAGGAGGCCATATTGCTCTCGGTCATGTCCGATACTCGACCACGGGTTCAGCATCGTGGGAGAATGCTCAGCCGGAGTTTCACGGCCGGGGGGAGGTGAACGTCGCGGTCGCCCACAACGGCAACCTCGTCAACACGGCGGAGTTGCGGCGCGAGCTGGAGAGAGAGGGGTTCGAGTTCGAGTCCACGTCTGACACGGCGGCGATAGCGGCGTGCGCCGTCGGTGAGCTTGAGAAAGGGCATTCGGTCACGGAGGCTATTTTGAGGACGATGCGGCGTTTGCGCGGGGCGTACTCGGTCGCCATGATCTTCCGAGACAAGCTCGTCGCCTTTCGGGACCCGCACGGCTTTCGCCCTTTGTGCATCGGCGAAGTCGAGGGCGGCTACGCCGTCTCCAGCGAGACGTGCGGCCTGGATATCATCGGCTCGAAGCTTTTGCGAGAAGTCGAGCCCGGAGAGGTCGTCGTAATAGACGATCAGGGGCTCAAGAGCTACCGGGGCGAAGAGCAGCGCCGCGCCCTTTGCGTCTTTGAGTACGTCTACTTCGCCCGCCCCGACTCGTGCTTCGACGGGCGCGAAGTCGGGGGTTCGAGGCAAAGGATGGGCGAGATTCTGGCCGAAGAGGCGCCCGCCGAGGCTGATGTCGTCATCCCGGTACCGGACTCGGGGATCATGGCGGCTACCGGTTACTCGAACAGGAGCGGCATCCCGTTCGCCGAAGGGCTGATAAAGAACCGCTACGTGGGCCGGACGTTCATAGCCCCGACGGACGGGATGCGCCAGGTGGGCCTACGCCTGAAGCTTAACCCGTTGCCGTCGGTTATAAAGGGTAAGCGCATCGTGGTGATAGACGACTCTATAGTACGCGGGAATACGAGCCGCAAACTCGTGGCGCTACTCTTTGAGGCGGGCGCAAAGGAGGTTCACTTCCGCGTCTCCTCGCCGCCGGTGACGGGGCCGTGCTACTACGGGATAGACATGGACGATCGGAAGGGGCTCGTCGGAGCTAACTACGCTATCGAGGAAATAAGGGAGCAGATCGGGGCTACATCCCTCGCCTACCTCTCCGTCGAGGGCATGACATCCGCGACCGAGCAGAGCGAGAAGAGTCTCTGCCGGGCCTGCTTCGACGGTAACTATCCGCTCCCGGGGACCACAAAGAAGCTCGCGCTGGAGAACGTGGCGGCGGTAGTGGAGAATCAGGCGTGACCGAGGGCTCTCCCGGCTCCTCCTACGAGGCTGCCGGCGTCTCCATCGAGAGGGGTGATTACGCTACGCAGATGATGCGCGCCGCCGTCGAGGCCACGCACGGCCCAGAGGTTATCTCCCCGCTCGGAGGATTTGCCGGCTTGTACGCGCTCTCGGACTACAAAGAGCCCGTTCTCGCCTCGACAATAGACGGAGTGGGCACGAAAGTGTTGGTAGCAAAGGAGATGGGCAGCTTCGCCTCGCTAGGCGCGGACATCGTGAATCACTGCGCCAACGACGTGCTCGCCACCGGCGCGAGGCCGCTCCTCTTTCTGGATTACGTGGCGAGCGGTCGGCTAGAGCCGGGGAACATCACAGAGGTCGTCCGGGGGGCTGCGGAGGCTTGCCGGTCTTTAGAGGTCTCGCTCGTCGGCGGCGAGACGGCTGAGATGCCGGGGCTCTACGGGGAGGGCGACTTCGACGTGGTGGGCGTGTGCGTAGGGGCCTGCGAGCGGGGAGAGGTGGTCACGGGGGAGAGGGTGGAGGCCGGGGACGCGGTGATCGGGCTGCCCTCCAGCGGTCTGCATACAAACGGTTATACCCTCGCCCGCAAGGTGCTCGAAGACGCGGAGATTTCCTACTCCGACACACCGGAGGGATTTGACCGATCCCTGGGCGAGGTCTACCTAGAACCTCACCGGGCTTACGTACGCGAGCTACTCGCGCTCCGAGACTCTGTCGAGGTGCGCGAGATGGCGCATATTACCGGCGGCGGCCTCCCGGGCAACCTGCCGCGCGCCCTCGGGGGCCTCGGTGCTCGCCTCGACCCTTCGGCATGGGAGGAGCCGGCGGTCTTCGGGCTTATCCGCGCTCTGGGCGAGGTCTCCGAGGAAGAGATGAGGCGCGTCTTCAACCTCGGGGTGGGATTCTGCGTAGTAGTGGGAGAGGCGGAAGCGGAGGAGGCCCTCGCGGTGCTTTCCCGGGCGGGTTGGTATGCGCGTCGTATCGGTCAGGTCGTGGCCGAGCCAAGGGTAACGTTTGTCTGAGCGGCTGCCGGAGGGATCTCGTTTCGCTGTGCTCGCATCGGGGTCGGGGACGAACCTGCAGGCGCTCTTAGACGCTTACCCGGAGGAGCTCGTGGTGGTGGCGGGCGATAAGGAGGAGGCATTCGCTTTTGAGCGGGCAAGGCTGGCGGGGACGCCGGTCGAGTACGTGGACCCAAGGGACTTCGAGACGCGCAAGGAGTTCGACAGTGAGCTTGCGGAGAGGGTAGCCGCCCACGACGTGGGACTCGTGACGGGTGCTGGGTACATGAGGGTGCTCTCGCCGGTGTTTTTAGAAAGGTTTCCAGCGGTTATAAACCTGCATCCTTCGCTCCTACCGGAGTTCAGGGGGCTGCATGCGGTGAGGCGGGCTCTCGAGGCGGGAGTCAAGGAGACCGGGGTTACGGTTCATTTCATGGTTGAGGAGGTGGATGCGGGGCCGATGATCTTTCAGGAGGCGATCCCTATCCTGGCGGGGGATACGGAAGAGACGTTGCTGGAGCGGATGCACCCAGTCGAGCACCGGTTGCTCGTGCGAGCAGTCGCGGACTACTTCTGGGGAAGGGTGAAGATATGAAGCGTCGGGCGCTAATCTCGGTGTCGGACAAGAAGGGGGTTGCGGCGTTCGCGAGAAAGCTGCATAGCATGGGGTTCGAGATCATCTCGACCGGCGGGACCGCCAGGGCTCTAGAAGAGGCTGGCGTCCCGGTGACCCCGGTATCGGAGGTCACCGGGACGCCGGAGATGCTCGGGGGGAGGGTCAAGACGCTTCACCCGAAGATACACGGCGGTATTCTGGCCGATCTTGAAGACCCGGATCAGGTCGTGGAGCTCGTAGAGCACGAGATAGGCCCGATAGATCTCGTGTGCGTGAACCTATATCCGTTCGAGGAGACCGTAGCCGGCGAGGCTTCGGAGAAGGAGGCCATCGAACAGATAGACATCGGCGGCCCCACGATGCTCCGGGCGGCGGCGAAGAACTTCAAGAGCGTTATCGTCGTGCCCTCGTCACGTTTCTATAAGGAGGTAGTCGCAGAGTTCGAGCTCGGCGAGGTCTCCGAGGAGACCAGAAAGCGCCTGGCTCTAGAGACCTTTCGCAAGACCGCTGAGTACGATGGGGCCATCGCCGCCTGGCTCGAAGAAAGGGTCAAGAAGGACGCACAGATCCCCGGTGTAGTCCCCGAGGATTACGGCGACGTGCCCGAGAGTTCCGACGAGTTTCCAAAGACGTTGAAGAAGAGCTACGAGCGCGAGATGTAGTTGCGCTACGGGGAGAACCCGCACCAG
>DASQMR010000037.1:0-5324 GCA_035645375.1 Rubrobacteraceae bacterium | reverse complement strand
ACTAAAACCCCTCCTTCACGTACCGAAGCTGTGTTGAGAAGGTCACCACTTGCGTGGTGGCTCAAAATTCGTTATAGCAAAAGGTGGGGGCTAGTGGGGAAGGGCGAGCAAAGGAGTAGGGGCTGCCTATGAGACGAACGGTGTGGGTGTTGGCTCTTTTAGCACTAGCATTACTACTCTGGCGGAAAGCGGCTAGCCGCCGTGCAAAAGCCTCCATGATTGACGAAAAGCCCAACTGGCGTTATGCGATCGGGCGCCTGCGAGGCATCGTTGTGCCTCCAGTCGAGATTATGCCTCCGCCTTCAGGCATCTGCTTTGAACAGGACGTCGAAGTAGCCGTCCGTGACGGTACGGTCCTACGCGTCAACGTCTTCCGCCCCGAACGCGGTGGCCGCTACCCTGTCATCATGTGCGCCCATCCTTACGGGAAGGATAAGCTACCCAAACGCGGCCCCTTCGGCTACAAACCTCCTCCCCAATACCGGATGCTCCGTCAACCAAAGGCGGTCACCTGGTCGGCTTGGACCTCGTGGGAAGCGCCTGATCCTGCGTACTGGGTACCGCGCGGATACGCGGTGGTCAACTGTGACCTGCGTGGTTTCGGGACCTCAGATGGCCGTGGGAGTTTGTTTACTGATGCTGAAGCCCAGGATATCTATGACCTGATCGAATGGGCCGGGACTCAGCCTTGGTCCAATGGCAAGGTAGGGATGAACGGGGTCTCCTACCTCGCGATCAGCCAATATAAGGTGGCCGCACTGCGTCCATCCCATCTCGCGGCTATCTGTCCCTGGGAAGGGTTTAGCGATGTCTATCGCGATTTCGCGCGCCCAGGGGGCATCCGCGAAGATGGGTTCATACGCGTGTGGACCGCCGGCGTAAAGCGCCAGGGGCGCACCGACGAAGATTTGCGACAAGGGCAGATTGACCATCCCCTTCGCGACGAGTGGTGGACCGCACGGATCCCCGAGCTGGAACGGATCGAGGTCCCTATGCTCGTCTGCGGCAGCTTCTCAGACCAAGAGCTCCACAGTCGCGGCTCCTTTCGCGCCTTTGAGCGTGTCAGTTCGCCACACCGCTGGCTCTACACACACCGTGGTGGCAAATGGGCTGAGTATTACTCCAAGGAAGCCCTAGCCTTCCAGCAACGGTTCTTCGACCACTTCCTCAAAGGCGAAGAGAACGACATGCTCAAGGTACCACCCGTACGCCTCGAGATCCGCGAGGACCGAGACAAGATCCACGGGGTGCGAGCCGAGGCAGCGTGGCCGCTGCCTCAGACGCGCTGGACGGACCTGCACCTGCACGCGGACGGGCGTCTCGCCGAATCTCCGGTTGCCGATTCCGACGTGGTGAGCTTCGACATGAGAGCGGGCCGCGCTAGCTTTCTGTGGGATGTCCCGGAGGATATGGAGATCACTGGCTCGATGGCGCTGCGATTGCTCGTTGAGATGCGGGGAGCCGAGGACGTGTTCTTATTCGCTGGCGTGCAGAAGCTGCGCGCAGGACGCGTAGTCCCCTTTGAGGGCTCGTACGGGTACGGCTTCGACCGGGTCAGCACGGGCTGGCTGAAGGCATCTCTGCGCAAGCTCGATCCCGAGCTCTCGACCCCTTGGAAACCGGTCCATGCCTACGACGAGGTTCAGCTGTTAAAGCCAGGGGAGGTCGTGCCCATGGACATTGCTTTGTTACCCTCGGCGACCTTCTTTTGCAAGGGAGAGCAGGTACGTCTCAACGTGCAGGGGCATTGGTTCTCGACCCGCAACCCCCTATTCGGTCAGTTCCCCGCAGCCTACGAGCACAGTCCGCAAGGATCTTGTGTGCTCCACTGCGGAGGCGAATATAGCGCAAGGCTAAGGATTCCAGTCATTCCACCGCAGATCTCCTCGTGAATACGCTACCTATGCGGTCCCGGGAAAAACTACAGGCCTAGCGGGGAGAGGGGCTGCTTTAGAGGGCTCAGTTCGGAGAGGTAGGGGCAAGGGGACAACCTCTCTACTACTCTAGGCGCAAGCTCTCCTCGCATGGCTATGCAACCGCCTGGCCTGTTTCTACTGCAATCGTACTGCAACCCGTTTATGCTAGGCCATCTCCACATCGCTACCAACCCCGCCACAACCACCCTTGCTGGCATCCTTGCGGACTTCTAGTCCGCGGGTCGCAGGTTCGAATCCTGCCGGGCGCGCCATCAAACGCAGCTGATTTTCAAGTGAAACATGGTTGTAGGGGAGAGGCCTGGTACTATCGCCGAGCCTCTTTGACTCGGCTTGCCGCCCCGCTCGGCCCGCAGGTGACACTTAGTCGAGAATCTGCCCCTGCTGGGACCGACGTAGGGTTGAGGTAGCGCCACAGTGTCTAACCGCTCCGGCAAAACGCTACAAACGTGTCCCGGCTCCTCCCTCTGTTCGTCCGCCGACCCTCGCAGGTGATTAGTTAAGTCTCTAAAAAGCGGTTTCAATAACCGCCGATACCCTTTATCCTGGAACGCCTGTGCATATAAGACAGCTTAAAACCGGGCGGAGCAAGGAATTTTCCAGACAACCGCTGGACGAAGGTAGCTTCACTCATCAGGTTGAGACCGGAGACGTACGGTTATCCTACTTGCCCGGCCTTGATGGGCTGCGCGCGTTCGCCGTTATCGCTGTGCTCCTCTACCACGCCGATTTGTCTTGGATCAGGGGCGGTTTCTTAGGCGTTGAGGTTTTCTTTGTTATAAGTGGCTACCTCATCACCACCTTGCTGCTAACGGAGTGGCATCAGCAGGGCCGTATTAACCTGGTAGCCTTCTGGCTGCGACGAGCCCGTCGGTTACTCCCCGCGCTGTATCTATTGCTCGTGGTTACCCTCGCGTTCGCCGTCGCGTTTTTGCCCGGCGAGGTGGCAAGGCTGCGCGACGACGCCTTCGCAGCGTTCGCGTACGTAACCAACTGGTACCTCATCCTCGGCGAGCAATCTTACTTCGAGACCGTGGGCCGGCCGTCGCTGCTGCAACATCTGTGGTCGCTCGCGGTCGAGGAGCAGTTCTACTTACTGTGGCCACTGCTACTCACCGTTGCTCTCTGGGGATTGGCCCCGAGTAGACGCTGGCAACGGAGCCGCCTGGCTCTGTATATCGCACTCGCAGGCGCGGCAGGGTCCGCCCTGCTAATGGCTATCCTGTATCAGCCCGGCGGCGATCCTTCACGGATCTACTACGGGACCGATACCAGGGTCGCCGGACTACTGGTTGGGGCCGCGCTAGCCTTTGTATGGGCGCCCGGACAGCTGCCGCGCTGGGCGGGACGGATTAGACCATTACTGCTCGACGTCGCCGGCCTCGTCGCGCTCGGCGCGCTCGTATGGTTCTACCTCTGGCTCGACCAGTACCAACCGTTTCTCTTCCAGGGCGGCTTCACGCTGGTCGCGCTCGCCACCGGTGTGGTGATCTTGGTCGCCGTCCACCCACATACACACCTGGGCTCGCACCTCCTGGGGTGGAGACCGCTGCGCTGGATCGGGCTGAGGTCCTACAGCATCTACCTGTGGCACTGGCCCGTCTTTATGCTTACTCGGCCTGAGCTCGATGTGCCCTTCACTGGGTTGCCGCTGCTGGCCCTGAGGCTGGCGACGACGATCGTGCTCGCGGACCTATCGTACCGCTTTGTCGAGACACCGATCCGCACCGGCGCGTTTGGGCGAGCTTGGAGGGCGTTGCGCGAGGCGCAAGGTGCCCGGCGCTGGCGGCTGGGCGCTTACTGGTCCGGGGCCGTCGGGACGGGCGCAACCTTTTGCGTGGTGCTCGGCCTGGCCCTAGCACATGCTCAACCATCGGCCCCGCCCTCCTACCTCTCAGTGGAGTCGATCCACACCGAGGACTCAACGACAACGCCCGAGTCCGAGACGACCCCCGCTGCTGATACGACCGCCGGTCTATCTAAGGACCCGGTCACTCTCGTCGGGGACTCGGTGATGCTCGGTTCCGTCGGAGAGCTCGAACGAGCCCTCGGCAACCCTGCTTTCGCTACAGATGTAGGTCTTCAGCCCATGGGCGTGATCGAGATCTTGAAGAAGCGCCGCGCTGCAGGCCAGCTCGGCGAGGCCGTGGTCGTCCACGCCGGCAACAACGTCCCCTTCACAGCTGAGCAGTTCGACGAGATGATGGGGTTGCTTGACGACGTACCTAAGGTCGTGATCGTGAACGTGAAGGTTCCGCGCCCCTGGGAACAGTCAAACAACGAGGTGCTGGCCGACGGGGTGCAGCGGTACCCAGACAAAGCCGTTCTCGTCGATTGGCACGCCGCAAGCGCCGGCAGGCCTGAGCTTTTCGTGGAAGACGGGACCCACCTCCAGCCTGAGGGCCAGCAACTCTACGCCGACCTGATCGCCGCACACCTTGAAGCCCCCTAGAAGTACTTCATTAACCGTTGCGTGTCACGCCTAAGAGGTACGAGCACCCACGGTTTAGGGCTGCTTCACGACTCTCAAGCTGAGGTCCCCTTCGCCGTCCTTCAACCTATGGTTGCGCCTCGACCTCAGCAGAAGCTTTAACACAAGCGTCCACTACTTTTTCTTCGCTTGGCTTGGTAACTTCCGGCGGTTGGTGGTGCGCGACGGGCGGAAAACTACCTGGCTTCGTACACCTCGCGTGTATCGTCATACTAATCGCTTCACCCAAAACTCGCACAAGACGCGCGTCGCCATCCTGGGTCAGCGCTATACAGTAGGCGCTTCACACACTTACGTAATCTGGCGTAGTTTGCCTACCTCAAAGGGCTGTACCCCAGCTCCCGCAACCGCTCAGCGATGACCTCGTAGCCCTCGTCGTTGGGGTGAACACCATCCGGGCTGATATACCCCTTGTCGAGATGCACCTCAGTGTAGGGTACATCGTTGTTGCTAGCCGTTATGGCGATGTGACTGTTCACTTCGTCCAGATACGTCTTGAAGGTTTGTAAGTCATTAAGCTCGCTGTTGCTTGGGCGGCTGTTGGGGACCGCCTCGGTGTCGAGATAGGGGGTGTATCCGAGACCCGCCGCGCGGATGATGGTGTCGCTTGTAGAGCGCAATCTCAACAGTTCGGCGGTTATTGCGTTCCAGTTCCCCTTGAGCGTTTCCGCGGCTGTTCGCAGGCAGTCCTGATTGTCGGCGCCGCCGCAGCTCGCGTTTTCGTACGCTTGGGCCGCGTGTCCTAGATCGTTGATACCGATGTTAATGGTCACAATTTCGGCTTCTTCAACGGTTTGTCGAGAGGACGGATCGTTGCGTAGGGCGTAGAGTAGTTCGGAGCTCGTCTGGCCGTTTTTACCCAGATTGGTAACGTTGACTCGGGCACCGGTGTCGGCCTC
>DASQMR010000036.1:0-10545 GCA_035645375.1 Rubrobacteraceae bacterium | reverse complement strand
ACGCGTCATCGAGTTGACGTTGGGGGTGGCCTTTGGGGTCGTAATCGCCGACGTTCTGGTATCCGTCATCGGCATCGGGGCGGTGCAGGGCGGGATCTTGGTGGCCCTGGCCATGACGGCGGCCGTGTTCCTGGGCAGGGGGGATCTCGGCGTAAACGAGGCCGCCATCTCGGCGATGATCCTGATGATCACCTTTGGTCCCGTGGGTTTCGGATTTCCGCCTGATCGCTTCTTGGAGGCGCTGATCGGCGGCGGCGTCGCGCTGCTCGTCAATGCATTGCTTCCTATCAATCCCGAGCGCATGGTCAGTACGGCCGCGCACCCAATCTTCGACGAGTCGGTCGCCGTGCTCGAAGAGACAGCCGCCGCCCTCGACGAGGGTGACTTCGAGCGGGCCCAGAATGCGCTCATGAAAGCCCGAGCGATCGACGCGCGGGTAAGCAGCTTCAAAGAAGCGCTCGCAGCCGGCCACGAAACCGCGAGGATCGCTCCGTCTAGGCGGCGAGCCCTCAGGCACCTCGAAGTCTACGCTGCGGCGGCCGACCAGATAGATCTGACCGTTCGTCACGTGCGAATACTGGCCCGCAGCGCGCTGGGTATCGTACGCTCCGGCGATTCGGCCCCGGAACCACTTACAGTAGCAATGCGCGACCTAGCTCGGGCGACGGAGGCCTTAGCTGCCTACCTTGAGGCGCCTGGACCCCCTGATGAAGCACGCCGACTCGCTCTCAAAGCTGCAGGGGGCGCTGCGGCGCTGCTCAGGGATCGTGAAGACCTGGCGAAGCACATGGCCATCAACGCCTTCATCGAGGATATCTTCTCGGCAGCGTACGATCTTTTGCTGAGCACCGGCCTGGACCCGACAGCGGCCTTGCGAGCCCTGGAGCAGGCCACGGGACCCCCCTCGGAACCGGGCTAGTGTACGCCCGACAATGTTTCACCAGACACACCCTAGCCCTAGAGGTCTGCCATGCTTGCAACCGTTGCGCTCGGCCCACGGATCGGGCGAGGATTGGAACCAGGGGTGGGTTACCTGAGCTAAAAAATCGTCAAGGTTGCGCCCGGCCTACGGGTCGGGCGAGGATTGGACTTCTATAACCTACGGGGGCGAGCTATGAGGAAGCCCTGGCTCAGGCTCATCTAGCAGTTCGGGCGGATCTCATGCCCAGGCGGGTGTACGGAGAGCTGATCCTCGAACCGACGCAGCGTGTTCTAGCCCAGCAATCGATCAGCTAGCGTGCAACCCAGTCCGGTTACTGGAGGCAAGGACCTCTTCAAGGTCGGCTAAAAGGCCATGGAAACTGCAGAGCTTGCTCTGAGGCCCGCTGGCAAGTCCCGCAGAGAAGCGCTCAGGTACCTAAAGTAACGCCTCTCCAATGTGGTCTTAAGAAGCTCTGCGTGGACTCAGACTCAGCTATCTCTGCTGTCGCTCGATACAGAAGAGTCCTCTAGCCGACAGAAATACCTGCCTCTTACACGTTGTTAAGAAATTATGGGGGAGGGGAACGTATGACGACGTGTGGGAACAAGGAGGAGGAGATAGCTAATATGACGACCGCCGAACAAGGCCAGAAGCCCTGGATAGAAGCACTTCATGAGGAATTGGGGGATGTCGTCTCAAGCGAGCCCCAAGACCTCGAGGCCCATGGTAACGACGAAGGCTACCGGTACGAGAACCGCCCTCCCGAGTGCGTAGTCTATGCACGCAACAAGGAGGACGTGGTATCCGTGTTGCAGGTTGCGCGGGAGCACGCCGTCCCGGTCACCGCCCGCGGTGCCGGAAGCTCCCTGGAAGGTAACGCGCTTCCGGTCAGGGGTGGCATCTCACTCGATCTGACGAGGATGAACCGCATCGTCTCCATCGATCCGGAGAGCATGACGGTGACGGCCGAGGCTGGGGTGAGGCGCAAGGAGTTGAACCGCCGGCTGGGAGAGCACGGGTTGTTCCTCTCTGTTGATCCCGGCGCCGACGCCACCGTAGGCGGGATGGCCGGCACCAACGCTAGCGGATCGAATGCCCTCGAATACGGAAGTTTCAGGGATCAGGTTCTGAGCATGGAGGTCGTCCTCGCCGACGGCCGCGTCCTCCAGCTGGGCACAAAGGCCCGCAAGTCGAGCAGCGGCTACGCGCTCGGCGACCTTTTCGTCGGCTCGGAGGGCACCTTGGGTATCATCACGGAACTCACCCTGGTGGTGCACGCGTTACCGGAGGTGACGGCCAGCGCACGTGCGCTCTTTCCGGACGTAGAGTCGGCGGTCGAGGCGGCGGTGAAGCTGGTCCGGCGGGGGCTAAACCTCGCACGCCTCGAGATGGTCGACGCAGAGTGCATCCGCGCGGTCAACCGCTACAAGGCAGCAGACTTCCCGGAGCAGACCACTCTCTGGGTCGAGTTCCACGGAGGAAGCGAAGACGCGGTCGCCGAGGAGATCAAGGTCGCTGAAGAGATCTGCCGGGCGGTCGGCGCGCAGGGTGACATGCCGGTAGCCCGCACACCCGAAGAGTACGAGAGCCTGTGGGAGGCGCGCCATCACGCATGGTACGCCGTCGACGACTACTACGAGGATCAACAGCTCGTGAGCACCGACACCTGCGTACCCGTAGCCAAGCTCCCGGAGGCCATCGGCTATACCCAGGATCTGATGCGAGAGTACTCGATGATCGCCCCCGTTGTAGGCCACGTCGGCGATGGTAATTTCCACGTCTTCTTCCACGTTGGCCCGGACGATGCGGGAGGCTGGCAGCGCCTCGGGACCGTGATGGATGGGATGGTGAGAAAGGCCTTGGAGCTAGGCGGCACTTCGACCGGGGAGCACGGGGTCGGCATACGCAAGAGAAAATATCAGGAGCTTGAGCATGGGGAGGCACTCTCGGTGATGCGCGAGGTCAAGGAGCTCTTCGATCCGTTGGGCATCCTCAACCCGGGCAAGGTCCTTCCGGACACTTAAAGTCAGTACTCTTTTACCTCCACCGCCTCGACGATGCGCGTCTGCGGCTCGCCGCGCAGGGCGGGCGCTGCCTCCCGCGATGACCACACGTTGCGCCGCAGGGCGGCGAGAAAAGCCTCCGCCTCACTTAAGCTGTCGAACTCTAGTTCGATAATGACGTAGTTCGGATTGTCAGTGGGTTGGAGGACTCGGTAGCGGCGCACACCTGACTGCTGCCTGAAGTTGGCAAAGCGGTCGAAGGCCCCCTTCCAAGTATCGAAGTCGCTGACTGGATGTTCGATCTGTAGATGGTGCATCTCTTCTCCTCCTCTCACCCGCTTCTCTAGAGGGTTGCCTACTACTAGCATTTTTATTAATGCCAACAAACAACAAAGATGTCAACGAGCGATAGGGGCTGCTTTGTTGCCTTTATTTGCTGTATTGCCGCTAAGAGGTCTTCTCGGAAATCCCCATTCACCCGGTCGCATGCTTATGCGTTAGGACCGAGGCCGAGCGGCGTTACAAGTAGGTTACAGGCAGAAGAAGAGGGCCGGTGTTAGAACCTCCGGCCCTCCCTCTGTCTCACCTATGGGTACTAACGTCACTCGGCGACAATTCATGTAGGATCCTGCGCGTTAACTTTCCAGAACAATCCTTCCATGCACTCCGCAAGTAGAGGCCGAAGCGGACACTATCGGGTGTTGCTCAGCTCGCTGGTCTCGAACCTCTCCAGGATCAGCTCGAACGCCCCGGTGCCGATGCGGGCGCCGCCGTAGAACGGGTACTCCAAGGACCCCACGGTGAACAAAACCAGCCCGATCACCGCCGCCAAGGTCATCACCATCAGCCTGTGCCCCCAGGTGCTCTCCAGACCGAAGAGGTAGGTGAAGCCGATGACCGCAATCCCCCCGAAGATCAGGACCGCCCACAGTACCCCGGGGACGCCCTCCTCCGCCGCGACCAGGCGCAGCCTCCTGGCGTCGGAGAGGGTGTCGAGCTGATCGAGGCCTTCCGCGTAAAGCTGTTCCTCGGCCTGCGAGCGTGGCTCGAACCCCTGTATGTTCTGCCGGATGTCGTCGATGATGGTCCACCCGGCGGGAGTCCCTCGTTCCTGCGTCATCAAGGGTGCTCGCCCCTGTTCCATCAAGGGCCACTCCTTGTGGACCACCTCTTCGGCGTAGGAGCGGATGAGCTCCTGGACGCGGGCGTCGTTGGGCTCCGGAAGCCCGTCGGCCAACCAGAAGATGTCGGCAGCCGCGTTGGCCTCCTGCTCAACGGTGTTGCTGGCCACCTCGTACTCTTCCCACACGGCGATCACTACGAGCGCCAGAAGCACGGCGTAGATCACGCCCAAAGCCGCGTAGATGAAGCCTGCAACGTCGTTGTGCTGCTGGCGAACGGAGGCGGGCACCAGGCGATGCACGAGCTCGAAGCCCGCGAGGGCCAAGAGGCAGATCCCTCCGACCACAAGGACGCCATTGACTACTGTGAGTAGCACTGTGAGGACTCCCCTCCCGGATCCGACTGGCCGATATTCTAGCCGCTACTACGGGCACCGTGCTGACTTCTCAGAGGTCCTCAAGGTGAGCTTCTCAGAAACCCGTAAGACGAAGTTCACAGAATGCTCCTTCCACACACGTCGATGAGCAAGGGCAACGAGGAGACCCGGCTCTCTCTCACATCTGGCACTCAAACTCTCTGTGTCTCTAGCCTACCTCCCCTTGTATGCGACGACCTCACCCGCTGTGACTTGGGGCGCGTTCGGCGCCAGGTAGCAGTGGGACCGAGAGATCTGCCAGTCTAGCTCCCTCTATGGGTCGCAGGGTTAAAGGCGAGGTTTGTACTCTAGGGGTGGATAGCCTATATTCACCGGATTGCCGGTGTAACGTTTTCTAGGAAACTGAGCTTCCGGTGTATCGAATTCTCGGAAACCAACAGGTGCTAAGGCATGAAAAGAGCCGGGGTGTCATAGCCCCGGCTCTTTACGTGATCCTTGCTTAGGATCGCGCGGCGGTGCTAAAAAATTTACCGACGTACTGGGCGCCGCCTTGTGTAGCCGCGTAGCTGGTGCTGCCTTTTCCACCGGTACCATTTGCTGTTAAGCCCGATTCGCGCTGACCCACCGCGTTGCCTTGGGAATTGGTAGATTTGGCTTCGAAAGCGAACGCTGGCATAGCGCTAGCTGCAAACATAGCGGCCATTATCGCCATTGCCGCAAGTAACGAAATAATGCGCTTCATAAGCGCCACCCTCCTTTTTAACAATCCCCAATGGGCTGCAACGAGCTGCAACTTACCCTAGTTACTAAGTAATAGATATAGGATATTTGTACTACTTGTAACATAAAATGCATAGCCTGAGAGGCTATATGTGAAGACATAGCCCAGCTACTACAGGTGTATGCGACCAGGGCTATGCAGTGGAAGTCCTAGAAGAGGTCTTCTCCGAAGCCCGTATACAGGATTTTGAATATAGAATCCTCCAGGAGGCGTCACGCCGCTTCCCCAGATCACGAGAAGCATGATAGTCAACCCAACGGCTAGTGTGGCGCATAAAGTTGCGCCTCAGACATAAAGGAGAACGCGCAACCAAACACTACCCGCATACGGGGTAGTTACCGAGCGTGCTCGGCAGGACTCGGACCTGCGACCTTCTGATTCTTAGTCTGCGGCAAGAAGTTGCAGAGGGTTGAGGGGAGTTGCGAATACCGCATAACTAAGCCGTTAACTCTTCTGCAGTTTGCCTCACGCTGCACTGTGTTGCGCTCCAGGTGGTGTCGAAGTGGTGTCAGCGCTGCGGTGTCTACGATACTGTGCTATCTGAGAGGAAGTCTTATTGGAAACTCAGCTCTAAGCCCTGGTCTGACCTCGCCATAATGCCTCTTACTCATGAGGGAAGCTAAGGTGTCGGACAATCCGATAAGCTTCATGGTCATAGGACAAACCGGAAGGAGGTACGTCGGATGGCGCAAGAGAGATTTCTCGTCAGGTCCGAAGAGGCCGCGGAGCAGGCATCGCGGTTCTCCCACCCGTGGAACTCGAGCTCGGAGCTCTATGGCACGCGCTTGAGCTCGCTCGTCGGGCTTTCGCGGCTTGGTGTGAGCCGGGTACGCGTGCCACCTGGCAAAGAGTCGTTCGTCTACCACTCCCACTATCGGGAGGAGGAGTGGATCTATGTTCTCTCCGGCCGCGGTGTAGCCGAGATAGACGGAGAGGAGTTCGAGGTCGCCGTAGGTGACTTTTTAGGCTTCGCCGCACCGCAAGTCGCCCATCACCTACGCAACCCTTACGATGAGGACCTCGTCTACCTTATGGGCGGCGAGGCACTGGATGTCGATATAGCCGACTTTCCACGTTTAGGAAAGCGTATGGTGCGGCGAGGGCAAGAGGTCGAGATCTATGACGTCACCGACGCTAAGGGGTTCGGGCCGCTCGACGGGTAGCCTTACGGGCTCGGTTGCCGCTAAGACCTCTTAGCGGCAACTGGGTGAATAAGAGATAGAAAGAAGAGCCGGGCTGGGCTTTTAGGAGGGGGGTAATATTGCCAGCCCGGTCTATATGATCTAGCTGTACTGTAATCCTCCTAGGTAAGGTTTCTCTATAGGACATTTGTACTATCGTTCTCCGCATTCTCTGTCAGCTTAGCCTCTGAGTTTTCGAGAGGACCTCTTAGCGGCAAACTGGGAAGTAAAGTCAAGTTGTAATAGACACGAAACACATTCGTAACTTCAGATGCTCTCTAATGTTAAGCAGACTGGGCTGGCACAGATTTCCCGAAAAAAGACGATTCGCAGGAAAAACATGACGCGTGATCTTAGAGGGTGTATGAGAATAGTACATTTCTATCGGAGGGCTCCTTCTGATGATGTATTAGCGATCTACGGTAGCCTACTTATTCCACCAGTAGCCTTCTCCAGATCTCAGCGAGTTGGTCGATCTGCTCGCCGGTGAGCTTATCTAAGAACCTCTCTCTCACTCCAGCAAGGTGAGCCGGCGTCGTCTCGGCCAGACATTTGAGTCCCTGCTCTGTAATAGCAGCAAACACTTGCCGGAGGTCAGACGTCCCTCTGCAACGCTCTAGCAAACCCTGATCTTCGAGCCTATCTACCGCTCGGGTTAGGGCGCTGCGGCTGAGGTGCACCGCGTCCGCCAGCTTGTGCATCTGCATCTGTCCGGTCGGGACGAGGCTGAGCTGAACCAGCACATCGTAAGAAGACAGCGGCAACCCATGTTTCGCCTGTAGCTCAGCATCGAGTTCCTTGACGATGGTGGCATGGGCGCGCAAGAAATCCCTCCAGGCCGCCCGCTGCTCTAGCGAGAGCTTGAACCATTCTTGCGTGTGAGTTGTACGTGCAACCATAGGGTGGTATATTAGCATAGTTGCACGTGCAACTCATACTGGAGAAAGGAGAGGGTCGCAACGAATTAGTCAGGAGGATACAAGGCGCGCAGAGAGTCCCAAGGGGCTCCTTGGTGGGAAAGTGCAGCAGTGGACATTGAGGAGGTAATGCTATGGAAGCTCAGTCTGGAAGGTTTACTCAGGGTAGAGGACAAGCCACCCGCAGTCGGCTGCTATGGGTTGGACTGCTTGCCGCGATGGTTGCCGCAGCAGCCAACAGCCTCGTACGCGTGATCTCGGTGATCCTCTTCGACATTCCGCCGGACTTCCAACCTCTTACGTTGGGACCCGTCGTAATCAGCAGCGTGGTAGGCGCGCTCGGTGCGACCGTCGCCTTCGGCATCGTAATTCGGTTTGCGCGCCGTCCAATACGACTGTTTCGTACGGTCGCAGTCGTAGTTTTGCTCCTATCGTTCCTGAATCCGATTCTGGCGCTACCGGAGGCTAGCTTGCAAACCATCTTGACCCTGGAGTTCATGCACGTCGTGGTTGCTGCCGTCAGTGTCGGTCTGCTGACGACCTTGGCCCGCAGCGAGTAGGAGAGCAGGCTCAAAGGAATAATGGAGCATGAGGTCCGCTTGTCCAGGAGGATAGGAGACTTCGACTGGCACCTCTCGCGTGGGCGCTGGTCGTCTATCCCACAACGGCCAATCTTACGCCCCTGCGCAAGACCCCAAGGCACGCATACGCGAGAGGAGAGAAACGGTGAAGATAAAGCTCTACAGCGCAAAGGGATGTCCCTTCGCACGAAGGACTAGGATAGTCCTACACGAAAAGGGAGCGGAATTCGAAGCCCGTGAGGTGGACCTTCAGAATAGAAGCGAGGAGTTTCTCAAGGCGAGCCCGACCGGCAAGGTGCCCGTGATTGTGGTCGACGGAGACTCCCTCTATGAGTCGAGCATCGTGAACCAGTATCTAGACGAAGTATACGAGGAGTCGAAACTCTTACCCAAAGATCCGAAGGCCCGAGCATATGCCAGGATCTGGATGGTCCATGCTGACGCAGAACTCTACCCGCAGGTCTTTGTCTCCAGCATGGGACATATGCGAGGCTTTCCAGAGGAGCGCGTCTCGGAGGCTTTGGAGAAGCTAAAGGTTACGCTCTCACGCCTCCAAGAGGAGCTCCAGAGCAGTGAGTATCTTGCTGGTGACTTCTCTCTTGCAGACATCGCCCATGCGGGCAATTTCGTGCGCCTCCATGAGTTGGAGGAGAACGGAGCGATCTCCCTCGCCGACTACCCGAACGTGGTGGGGTGGATGGAGAGGATAGAAACTCGTGAGAGCTTCAAAGCCGCGGGATGAGTCGCCGGAGCCTCTAGCCTTGTAGATGCCTAGTAGCTAGCGAACCAAAGGAGGAGCATGATGCTGACCGTAGACGACAGACTAGAGATCATGGACGTTGTGGCCAGCTACAACCTGGCGGCCGACGAGAAGGATGTGGAGGTGACGCTCTCGCATTACACAGAAGACGGCGTGATCGAGGGCTTCTACTCCACAGGCGAAGGCAGGAAGGCGATGAGGCGCGATCTGCCGGCCATCTTCGAGGGCGAGGGGACCTTGAAGCGTCACCTGGCCCCGAACCTCGTGATCGACGGCGACGGCGAGAGTGCCCGGGTGCGCTACGTGCTGCTGGTGGTCGAGGGGGAGGAGCGGCCAATGGTTGGGGCCACTGCCCGTATCACCGACGAGATGAGGAAGGTGGAGGGCAGGTGGTTAATCTCCCGTCACCTGATCGAGATCGACCCCAGCATACGAGTCTACCAGCAGGAAGCAGGATAAGGCATGCCGGCCGAGTCCCAGGACGGTATCCTGCTAACCGGTGCTACGGGAACCGTAGGTCGTACACTCGCAGGTATGATGTCCGCGGCGAGCATACCCTTCAAAGCCTTTGTACGCGATCCGGTACGAGCCCGTGAGATCCTCGGAGCGCACGCACACGCCGCGGAGTTGGTGCGCGGCGACCTCGTAGATCCGATATCACTTGAGGCGGCGCTGGACGGCACACAGACGCTGTTTCTACTGAACGGGAACCCCGACCTGGAACTTGCTACCGTCGAGGCCGCCGCCCGGGCAGGTGTTCGGCGCATCGTCAAGCAGTCAGCGCTGGCGGCAGGACTAGAGCCTCCAGCGTTTCACCGTCGAGTCGAGGAGGCGCTGGAGCGATCCGATCTTGGCTGGACGCACTTGAGGCCCACAGCCTTTATGCAAACTCTTTTCGCCTACCTGCCTCAACTCGTTGAGTCCGACGGCGCCTTCCGACTGCCCGCTGGAGATGGGCGCATCGCGTGGGTCGATGCTCGGGACATAGCCGCCGTGGCCTTCCGCGCCCTAACCGAGAGCGGCCACGAGGGAAGGATCTACCCGATCACCGGTCCCGAGTCGCTCTCGATGGCAGAAGTGGCCAGGGAGATCTCAGCAGCTTCCGGCCGATCCGTCCGCTACGAGGATCTCGCCCCGGAGAAAGCACGCAAGCGGATGGTCGACCGGGGGCTCCCAACCCAGATGGCAAGCTTTCTGGTCGGCTTCTACAGTTTGATGCGCGAAGGAAGCACGGACTTCGCAACGTCTACAGTAGTGGAGGTTACCGGTGAGCCCGCCAGGGACATTAGCACTTTCGCCCAGCAGCACAGCTCGGTCTTCTTGGGTCTTAAGGCGGAGCTTGACGCAGGCGTATGAGCGGTACGGACGTTAGGGTCCACTTGCGGCGCCCATACCCCACTAACCTCACAAACGAGGAGTGGAAGTATCTCTCGCCACTGTTTCCCGCGGAAAAGCCGCGCGGGAAGCCACGCATGCACTCGGTCAAGGAGATTTGTGACGCTATCTTCTCGTGGTGCGGGGAGGATGCCCCTGGCGGATGTTGCCCCCTGACTTCCCGCCTTGGTCTACCGTCTACTATTGGTTCAGGCGATGGCGCCTAGACGGAGTGTGGCAGCGTATGTTGGTGGCCCTGCGCAGGGCCACCAGGCGAAAAGAAGGCAGAGACTTGGAGCCTTCTGCCGCCATCGTAGATAGTCAGAGCGTCCGGATAGCCGAAGAGTCGGGCGGCATAAAGGGCTATGATACCGCCAAGAACGTTCCCGGCCGACCGCCCGAGCTGTAAATGAGAAGCTCTGGGACGAAGAGCATGCTACCTACCTCGATTTCGACCTCGTTGCCGGCCAGCCCATCCACGTGTACGTAGCACCGAACTACGTTCCCCTCTACGCCGGCATCCCTAGC
>DASQMR010000035.1:0-3227 GCA_035645375.1 Rubrobacteraceae bacterium | reverse complement strand
CTCTGCCCCGGGTAGGTTCTTTATGCGTGATCTCCAGCAGGTAAGCTACCATCACGTCCTCGTCGGCCAATCTAAGGTGATAGGCGTCGGAGAAGTTCTCCACACGCAGGATCTGCTCCCGTTGCTCGCGAAACGGCTCGGTGAACGGGAAGAAGCCGAAGTCGGCCACGCGTCCCTTTAAGCCTTGCTCTTCGAGGAGCTCGGCAGTCCGTTCCTGGCCGAGGATCGACAGCTGCAGTAGGTAGGCGACGCCCTCGGGGGCTAAGACCTCTGGCAGCTTGCGGATGAGGTGGTCGAGCAGGCTACGACCCCAGTAGTCGCGCGGACGGTGAGTTACTCCTTGCTCAAACGGGTCCACCGGCATCTGGTAGAGGCTCGCCACGATCACCTCGTAGCGCTCCTCAGGCACCCACGGGTAGAGGTCGACGCTCTCTGCCGTCACCCGATCAGCGACCCCGTTGCGGAGGGCGCTCGCCCGCGCGTTGGCGACGGCGAGCTCCTCAAGGTCGATCGCGTGTACATGCTTGGCCCCGTTGAAAGCTAGCTGAACCGTCAGAAGACCGGTGCCGCAACCGACGTCCAGGCAGCGCTGGTCGGCGCCAATGCCCTCCTTGAAAAGGTGGCGCCACATAAAAAAGCTACCCTGGGTGGGCACGAACACCCCCGGCTCACAGACGATATCGGGGAACTCAAGCGGGAAGAGACTGCGTCCTCGCTCGTCGGTCCAAGGGGAGACCGGCTGCTGGGAGACCCGTGTCTCCAGCGTCAAGGCATCATTAAGCTCGAGATGATCCTCCGACAGACGATCATCTCCAACCTCAGCATCGGCGAGCACGTCCCGAGCGGCCTCGATGTGCTCGGGACCGACGCCGCAGCAGCCGCCGACGATCTGCGCCCCCTCCTCTCGCCAGCGCAGCGCCATCTCCGCGTACTCGGGACCGCCTACGCCAGTGTCGGACAACCATCCGGATTGCGAAAGGTACCCGAGGTTGGGGTAGACGCCGAGCGGAAGGTCGGTAAAGTCCCTAAGCCAGGGCAGCATTCCGTTTACATGGTCCGGCGGGATACAGTTTACGAGCAACGCCCCGACCCCCATCTCCTCGAAGCGGCGGGCGGCTCGCCCGAAAGAGTCACCCTCCGGGCCGCCCCAATGCTCGCCGAAGACCCCGCACAAACCGTGGCGGCATCGGCGGAAGCTCAGCCAGATCGGTAACCCCGTCTCCAGCAGCCGCTCGACCGTTTCATAGGTCGAGGGTCGCACGAGCGAGAGCGTCTCGACGAGTATAAGGTCGGGAGACTCATCCTCGAACATGCGGTCCAGGAGGCGGACCGTCTCCTGGCCCTCCGGAGTGTCGATTTCGCCGCTTAGACTAAACGCGACAGCACAATCGTCGGCGCGCCCGGCATCGGCCGCCGCGCGGCGCGCGACCCCGATCCCGCGTCGCGCGAGATCCATCCAGTGAACGGGGCCCGCAGCCTCCCAGAGCTTGGAACTGTCATGCAGCACGTTAGGCAGCCCCCAGGTATCCGTCGAGATAATATCGCAGCCGGCCTCCGCGTAGCGACGATGCACCGAGAGCACCGAATCCGGGCTGCTCGCCAGCGCATCCGCGCCCCACAGCCGTTCGCCCGCCAAGCCGTTGACGGCGCTCCCCTGAGGAAGCTCCGTCCCCGTCGCGCCGTCGAGCACAACGCATTGGCCTGAGACGATTTTACGCTCGACGGCCTCAAACCTGTCGGTGCTTCGCTGCATTTGTTATCTCCTGTCTTTGGTAGTGGCGCTACTACTACGTTCGTGCGAGGTAAGGCTACCTACTGCGCCGTCTGAAGATGCTGGATTGCTAGTAACGCCCACTGTGTCGGTCAATCCGGCCCGGTTCATAGTTGTTTCCGTCCTCCACAATCCACCAGTAACGGCTGAAAGTTGACTTCTAAAGACCGAGCAACTTCTCCACCGGGACCTTCGCCTCTGCAGCGGGGCGGGAGAGATAGAAGTTGGCGTGGTACCAGCCTTCGTCCTCCTTGCCGGTGGTCTCTACGCCCATCTTGGAGAGCTCCTCCAGGACGTACTCACGCTCCTCGTTGTCGATGAAGCGCCTCTGAGTAAAGGTGTGGCCTTCGAGCTTCTCGGTAACGAGCCCGTAAGCCGAGAGGGCTTCGGAGATCTCCTCATAAGATACCCAGCGCAGCGCGAAGACGGCTACCCAAGGAATCCGGGCTCCCGAAACGCAGTCGAGCAGACGCTGGAAGGTACGCTCGGAGATATACCCTACGCCGCCCGTCACGGAGAGGAGGTCCACCTCGGAGGCAGCCTCACGCAGCGCATCCGATGGCTCTGCGTCTTCGAGGTTCTCGGCGAAGCCTGCGTCTAGGATGCCGGAGCGAATCCCATAGGAGACCGCGTTGCCAGCTACGTCCAACCCGACGACTTCGGGCGCCTCCTCCCGCCGGCGCTCTCCGTAGAACCCGACGTCGGCCTTCGCCAGCTCCTCGCTAGACAGAGTGGCGAGGTCCTCGGAGCCGTAGCGGGAATAGAGGTCGTCGAGGGTCATCTCGTACTTGAGGAGGGCGGCGTTAACCCCATAAGAACAGCAGATATCCACGATACGTAAAGATCTCTCTTCAGCCTCTTCGCGCCGCGCTTCGATGAGCGAAGAGAAGAGGCGTTGGCCGTGCCGGGGAATACAGTAGTCGAACTCTCTCAGGACGTTGAAGTACTCTCTGGGGTCTTCCAGATCGTAGATCAGATCAAAGTTCGCCTTGCCGGACTTCTCGTGCAGGGTATCACCGTTGTTCATGAGCAAGGTTCTCCATTATAAGTAGATGTTTGGGGAGACAACATTCTTGATGCAAGCCCACAATACGTAAACATGCTTCTACTACGTCACCTGCAAACTTCGTAGGCGACGAGAAACAGGCTCAGAACTAGGTCAAGGCCAGGAGAACGCCCACGTCGGCATATTAGAGAATACCATTCCACCCTCCAGCGTTTCCTGCAAGCATCGTGAACCCGTACGGCCGAGTTCCTACCGTGAATCTCAGTGTTTCATTGTAGTCTAAAGCTCCGCGGGTTTCTAGATGACCCGTGTGGAAGTATCGTTTGCCCGGGCAAACGATACTTCCACACGCGGTGGCTCGACGCCGGTCCGCTTCTCTGACCGGCCGGTTATCTAGCTAACTATAAAATTCTGGCGCCTGCTTGAAGTTCGGCCATTCATCAGGGTCGT
>DASQMR010000034.1:0-13696 GCA_035645375.1 Rubrobacteraceae bacterium | reverse complement strand
GCCAGTGGTTCAAGTCTTGTGTAGGTTTGGATGTTCATGAGACTCCCCGCAGCATGTCTTTTTGTGCTTACGCTATCCTCGGTGATGAGCCACTAATCATTCCGGATGCTCAGCTCGATTAAGGAATATCGGGCTTCGCGGTTAGATTTGCGTTGGTTACTTGTAGGTCTGATCATCTCATTTAACATTGACTAGTTGCTCCCTTCACGCTCGTTAGCAGGACGTGTCAGCTCCTTTGCTTGCTGAAGGAAACGCCACCGAGAGCTAATCGATTGGTGAGAGGATAGAAGGGGGTTAGCCCCTCGGGAGTCGCACGGTGAAAGTTGAGCCTTCCCCCAACGTGCTCTCAACGCTGACGCGACCGCCGTGGTTCTCGGCTACGTGACGAACGATGCTTAGGCCCAGGCCAGTTCCGCCTGTCTCCTTTGAGCGAGCCTTGTCTACACGATAGAACCTTTCGAAGATACGTACGAGGTTCTCCTTTGGTATCCCTATACCCGTATCCGAGACGCGAACTACGACCTCGTTGTTGTTCGGCCTGGCGGCAACCTCTACGCGTCCGCCGGACGGAGTGTACTTTACGGCGTTCTCCACGAGGTTCGAGAACATAGAGGTCAACTGCGTCTCGTTGCCGTTGACGGTGTATAGACCGGTGCTGCCCGAGCGCTTCCAGGAGAGGGAGATGTTCTTGTGGCGGGCGGCGGGCCGGAGGCGGGCCAAAACGATCATCAGAACGGCGCGCACGTCCACGGTTTGAAACCCCTGGGCACCTTCGCCGCTCTCCAAGCGTGCCAGGTCCAAAAGGTCCGTGATCAGGTTGGCCAGACGCTCGGTCTCGTTCTTTAGCTGCTCGGCGAAGAAGCGTGCCTGCTCCGGGTCCTCCTCCAGGACGTCGGTGAGGCTCTCGGCCAAGAGCTTCAGGCTGGTCGCCGGGGTCTTTAACTCGTGGGAGACGTTGGCGACGAAGTCGCGGCGTATCTTGTTTACTCGTTTGAGGTCCACGAGGTTCACGTCACTGACCTGCCTCGGTCCCTCCCCCTCGAATCGGTTCTCGATAGGATCGGCGGGCGCGGGGATACCTCCTTCCTTGCCTTGCTTCACCACCTCACTATCCGGGCGGCCCAACCGCTCCCTCCTCGATAGGAGCTCCTTCGAGGCTCTTGGGGCGCGCCTCGAAGCGGTAGCCTAGGCCCCGGGCGGTGTGTACGTACTCGTAGTCGCTCTCCGCGAGGGAGGCTCTTATTCGCCGTATGTGAACGTCTATGGTGCGTGAGGAGCCGACGCCGGCGTGCCCCCACACCTCCTTTGCCAGGTCCTCCCGGCTCTTCAACTCCCCGGGCCGCGAGGCTAGAGAGACCAACAACTCGAACTCCTTAAGCCGCAGGGAGAGGGGCTCGCCCTTTACCTGGGCGACGAAGTTCTTCGTATCGAGCTGCAGGTCCCCGGCTTCGAGCACCTTGCCGCGTGCTCCGGGCGAGCCTATGCTCCTCTTGAGGTTCGCGTTGATCCTGGCGACGAGCTCCTTCATGCCGAACGGCTTGGTCACGTAGTCGTCAGCCCCCGCTTCGAATCCCCTGACCTTGTCCACTTCGGCGTCTTTGGCGGTGATCATCACGATCACCACCTCCTGGTCCTCCTGCCGGATCTTCTCGCAGACCCTTATACCGGTCTCGCCGGGGAGCATCACGTCGAGCAGGATAAGGTCCGGCCTGAGCTTTCGAGCGAGCCTCAGCGCCTCGGCCCCGCTCGTCGCCTTCTGTACCCCGAAACCTTGTCTCTCTAGGTTGTATGCCAGGGTGTTGAGGATCACCGCGTCGTCCTCGACGATTAAAACCTCCGCTACAGCTAACGTACTCGCACCCAAATCACACCAACCTATGAATTTATGGCCGACGCAGGAATTATAGCTTATAGCTACTCCATCTTAACCGTAGCTCTGCAACCGGCGACTACGAACATGCCTATGCTTTCTTCGGCGCCCCGTCGCTATAATGACCCCCGTGGAGATAAGGGTAGAGAAGCTAACGGTGTATACCAAACGCACCTTCGCCATCGCCCGCGGCTCCTCGGACTCCTTCGAGCGCGTGGTCCTGACGCTCACAGAGGACGGCTTCTCGGGCCGTGGCGAGGCGGCTCCAACGGACTTCTACGGCCAGAACGCGGCGGACGTCGCGGATGAGCTCGGGGAGGTCCTGGTGCGCGACCCCTGGGACATCGAAGGCGTCCTCCAGGAGAACGAGTCGCTCCCTCCCTCCGCGCTCGCCGCTCTCGACTCCGCCTTGCACGATCTCGCGGCGTCTAGGCTAAACGTACCTGTCTACAGGCTCCTCGGGCTCGCCCGCCCCGAACCCTTGAGCGCGTACACTCTGGGGATAGCAGATACCGGATCCACGCTTCGGGAAGCGAAGAAGCTCTCCGGGTTTCCTATCTTGAAGATGAAGGTGGGGGACGGGGGGGATCTTGAGACGGTCCGGCGAGTCTCTGAAGCCTCGGACGCCGCTCTTTGGGTAGACGCGAACGAGGCCTTCTCCCCGGAGGAGGTGCCGAGCGTGGCGAGCGGGCTCAAGGACATGGGCGTCGAGATGATAGAGCAGCCCGTCCCGGCCTCGGCGGGACCCGAGGCGCTACGCCGGGCGACCCTTGCGGCGGATCCTCTGCCCGTCATAGCCGACGAGAGCGCCATAACCGCCCGGGACGTCCCGAAACTCGCCGGTTGCGCGAGCGGGGTCAACGTCAAGCTCGCCAAGTGCGGCGGCATCCGGGGGGCGCTACGCATGATCCATACCGCCCGAGCGCACGGGATGCTCGTTATGCTCGGCTGTATGGTCGAGACCTCGCTCGGTATCGCCGCCGCCACCCAGCTCTCCGGCCTCGTAGACTTCGTGGACCTCGACGGCGCGATGCTCCTCGCCGACGACCCCTTCGACGGTCTCGCCTACCATAGCGGCCGTATCCTGCTCCCCGAGAGGCCCGGACTGGGCGTGGAGCCCGTGCGATGACCGAGGAGCGTCGCTACGCCATCCTCGCCGACGGCTGGTTCGCCGATCGCCACGCCAAGACAGCTCACGGTCTCATAGCCTACGGCCGGGACGAGGCGGTCGCGGTCATAGACTCTACGTTGGCCGGTCGCAACGTCCTCGAAGTGATGCCAGGGCTCAGACGCGACGCGCCCATCGTCGCTACGCTCCAAGAGGCGCTTGAGTTCTCCCCAACCTCCATCCTCGTCGGGCTCGCCCCGGCGGGAGGGCGGCTGCCGGAGGAGTGGATGGATACTCTGAGGGGAGCGGCGGAGGCTGGCCTGGGGATCGTCAGCGGCCTCCATCAGCGGCTCGCGCCGGAGCTGCCCGGAGCACGGGTCTGGGACGTTCGTGAGCCGCCACGGAACGTGCCGCTCTTCTCCGGAGAAGGCTTGAGTACAGAGTCAAAGGTCGCGCTCACCGTCGGGACCAACAGTGCTATCGGTAAGATGACCGCTACTCTAGAGGTCGAACGCGCCGCGCGTGCGAAAGGCCTCGCTACCGAGTTCGTAGCAACCGGCCAGACCGGAATCGTCATCGCGGGGCGGGGCGTTTGCATAGATGCCGTGGTCTCCGACTTCGCCGCCGGGGCAGCCGAGCAGATGGTGTTAAAGGCCGCGGAGTCTTCACCGGATCTAATCCTGGTCGAAGGCCAGGGCTCGCTCGCCCACCCGGCTTACTCCGGCGTCACGACGGCCCTCTTGCACGGCTCCTGTCCCGACTGCCTGATACTCTGCGCCGACGCCTCCGAGGAGGAGGTCTTCAGCGGCGTCTCCCGTCCGGATATCCAAAATATAGCGTCACTCTACGAAGGCGTCGCCGCTCTCGTCAAACCCGCGCCCGTGGTCGCGGTGAGCCTTAACACCAAGGGCCTCGACGAAGACGCGGCGGAGAGACTCATCGAGCGCGTATCCGAAGCGACGGGCCTCCCGGCAGCCGATCCGGTCCGCAACCATGCCACTCCGATTTTAGACGCTATACTCCGCACGACTAAGACCTGAATCCAAGAATCTTCGCTTACCAACTCTAGCAGGCCTTGAGCGACGCTTTGCATGCCGGTGGTAGCGCGACCGCTGTGTTAAAGGCTTGTTAAAACTTCTATGTTTGCTTAAGCATCCGGTTATGTTAGACTTCTCCTCGTGGCCCGGTGTTTGACTCTCAACGCCAGTTACGAGCCCGTGGCTCTAGTGCCGATAAAACGGGCGATTGTGCTCGTCGTCTCCGAGAAGGCAGAGATCGTGGAGGCGAATCTGGAGCGCCGCTTTCGTTCGGAGAAGGCCGAGTATCCTTACCCGCTTGTCATCCGGCTGGTGAAGTTCGTGGAGATTCCGCGCCGCTTGCGGCGTCATGTGACGAACGCGATCCTCTTTGCGCGCGACAACTACCGCTGCCAGTACTGCTCCAAGCACCGCGACGACTTGAATCGCAAGGAGTGCCTCACCCGGGACCACGTGAAGCCTTTGAGCCGCGGCGGCTTGAACACCTGGGACAACGTAGTCACGGCCTGCACCAAGTGCAACGCCCGCAAGAGCAATCGCCTGCCCATGGAGTGCGGCATGTACCCGAAGAGCACCCCTAAGGAGCCACGCTACGTAGTCATGGTCTGGTACTCGCGAGGGCTCAACCCCGTCCAGCGCCGCTACGTAGAGCAGTTCTACGGGGAAGGAAGCCTTACGACTTCCTAGACACCGTTTAGCATACAGGAGGCCTCTTTGGCTGACGCTCTCCTACAGAACTTTTAAATGTTAGCGAGGTATAACACCCTCGCCAACCGACGCCTCAACGAAGCCTGTGCATCCCTGAGCGACGCCGAGCGTAAAGAAGACCGGCCGGCCTTTCTCGGCAGCATTCACGGCACGCTCAACCACATCATGGTCGGAGACCGCATCTGGCTCGCCCGGTTCGGCGGTGAGAAGGTTTCGTCCACCAACCTCGACGCGATTCTCTACAAGGACTTCGACGAGCTACGCAGGGTCAGGATATCCGAGGACGAGCGCATAGAAACCTTTGCCTTCGGCCTGAACGAAGAGTTTTTAGGCGGGCCGATCCGTTGTGTGAACAACGAGGGTAAAACCTACGTCGACCCTGTCAGCCTGCTGGTCGCGCATCTCTTCAACCACCAGACGCACCACCGGGGGCAGATTCACGACATGCTCATACAGACCGAGGTGGCGCCGGTCTTGGACCTGCACCGTGTGATAAAGCCTACCCCCGATCGTTGAGCAGCCTTACATGAGCGTGAATCTTCAACGTTGTCCGTCCTTACCCGCTTCTCCTCTACGAGCCGCGTCGGTGCGCCAAACGCTTACCGCCCCGGATCGCTTGTTATACTCTTCTCTCGTTGTTGGAGCTTGACGGGCAGGTTCATTGGATTACTACGGTTTCGCCGGGGCGGTAGCACGCATAGTCGATAATGTCGAGCGCGCGGTCGCCGGTAAGCGGGAAGGTGTCTCTTTGGCCGTGGTGGCGCTGCTCGCGGGTGGGCACGTGCTCATAGAGGACGTCCCCGGAGTGGGGAAGACCCTACTGGCGAAGTCACTCGCGCGCACTATCGGGGGCGAGTTCCGCAGGATACAGTTCACCCCCGACCTCTTGCCCGCCGACGTCACGGGCACGAACGTCTACAACCAGGGCGAGGGTGCCTTCGAGTTTTGGGCAGGACCCGTGTTCGCCAACATAGTGCTGGCCGATGAGATCAACCGGGCCAGCCCGAAGACCCAGAGCGCCCTTCTAGAGGCGATGGAAGAGGCCTCCGTAACGGTGGACGGGGTGACGCGCCGGTTATCCGAGCCGTTCGGCGTGATCGGCACGCAGAACCCGGTCGAGCACGAGGGCACCTACCCGTTGCCGCACGCGGAGCTCGACCGTTTTATGGTCAAGATGTCCCTCGGCTACCCGGACGAGGAGGCGGAGCTGGACCTATTGAGGCTCTCGGCAGATCCGGTCGGGGACCTCGGGCCGGTGGTCGGTATCGCCGAGTTTCTGGAGATGCGTCGGCTCGCCGAGGAGGTCTACGCGAGCGAGGCCGTGTTGCGCTACGTCGTCTCGGTGACTAACGCCACGCGTGAGCACGAGGCGGTCTACCTTGGGGCCTCGCCGCGTGCCAGCCGGATGCTTCTCGCCGCCGCGAGGGCGCATTCGGCGTCTCGGGGCCGCTCCTACTGTACCCCCGACGACGTAAAGGCTCTGGCTCCGCACGTCCTGGCGCACAGGATTATCGCCGCTCCCGGAGGGTCCAGCAACGGCGCCAGCAACGGTTCCGGCGGCGGGAGAGCCGGGAGCGTGGTGCGCGAGATACTCTCTTCCGTCCCCGTGAACGAGGCGGTCTAGTAACCTTGCGAGGGCTGCTGTCGCGGCTGTGGCGCAACCGACGCCTCTCGGTGCGGCCGACGGCCCGGGGCTGGCAAGCGCTCTTCTTCGGGGCCGTCTCCCTGCTCGTGGCCCGGCTTATCGGGACGACGCAGCTCTACCAACTCGGCTACGCTCTCGCTGGGCTACTCCTTGCGTCGCTTGTACTCGGATTCTCTCTCTCCCGAGGGCTACGGTACGCGAGGCATCTCCCGGTCGGAGAGCGTTTTGTGGCCGGGCGAGCCTCGCACCTGACGCTCTCCGTCTCGAACGTCTCCCGCACGCGGAGCCCGAGCGCGGAGGTCGTGGACAGCCTCCCCGAGCCGCGTCTCTTTTCTATGCCGCCTGTTGGAGGCACAGGGACGAGAGAGATACAGTTTCCCCTCCTCTTCGAGAAGAGGGGACTCTACGAGCTTGGCCCGGCAATAATACGGACCGCCGACCCGTTCGGTCTACTCCGCTTCGTCCGGACGCTCGGCGAACGCGGGGAGACGATGGTCTACCCAAACGTCTTTGAGCTTCGAGATTTCCCGGTGCGCGGACGGAGAGGGGAGATCGGCGAGACGGGTTCTTTTAATCAGCAGGGAGACGAGTTCTCGGGGCTCCGGGAGTACCGGCGCGGCGACGACAAGCGGCATATTCACTGGAAGAGCGTGGCGCGCACGGGGAAGCTAGTCGTCAAAGAGTTCTCGTTCAACGCCCCACGGCGCCACGCGGTGGTCCTGGATCTACAACGCGCGGACACCCGCGGTTCGACAGCCGAGCTTGAGGACGCGGTCTCAGCCGCCGGCTCGGCCCTCCGCTATCTCGCCCGCGAGGGGCTGCCTTTCCGCGTCCTGTGCTCGGATAAGGAGCGGAGAGCGACAGAGTTCGGAGAGGGAGAAGCGGCCTACTGGCGGGCTATGGACCTCCTCGCCGTTGCTCAGGCCGACGGGGAGACGAGACTGGCCGACTTCCTCGACGCAGCGACACGTGAGGAGCTCGGGGACGGGGTGATCCTCGTCGTCCGGTCTCTCACCGAGGGGCTCGTAGAGAGCGTTTCCAGGCTCCGGGCTGCGGGACTTCCTGCGGTCGTAGTGGTACTTGCGACGCATACCTATCGGAATAGCGGCGCCTCGTCCGGGCTTGAGGCGGCGTTTGAAGGCAAGGTCCGGCGTCTTGAGTTTGCCGGGGCTGTGGTGCGCGTGGTGCGTAGTCCGGGCGGGGCGGCGAACTTGGCCGGAGCGCAGGAGACCGCGCGGGGGGCAGTGTAGCGGTGGCCGGTTGGAGCGTGAGGTTGCCTCTATATGCGGCAGGTTTTGCAGGAGGCATGGCGTTCGAGGTGGTCTTCAGCGACGGGACGGCGTTGCCGTATCTGATCGGGGCGGCGCTCGTGGCGATCCTCGTGGGCTCGGCGGGTATTTACAGGTTCGTTCTGCTACTGCCGGCGGCGGCTCTGTACACGCTGGTGGCCGTATACGGACGGCCGCCGTTGAGCCCGAGCGGCTGGGAGGCGCTGTTCTGGCAGATCGGGCAGGATACCTACGAGGCTGCTCAGATCACTTACGTCAACCCTGTTCCTTACGCCGCGCACCCGGGGTTGCTCGTCGTCCTGCTCCCGATCGTCATTATCGTCGTAGCCTTTTCGATCTTGGCCACTCTTTATGAGGAGAGCCCCCTGATCTCTGTCGCCGTCCTCGGCTTGACCATCGGCGTTCTCAGCACAGTCTCCTTCGAGACCGGCATCGGACCTTACTTCACCGTCTTCCTCATCTCCGCCGTCGCCCTGCTACTCCTCGCGGGCGACCAGAGTGAACGTCTGAAACCGGCAGCGGTCCTCGCGGGCGCGCTGGTCGCGGGGCTCGTGCTGATACTACCCAACTCAGCTATCGCGAAGGAGATGTTCCGCCCCGCCCTGATTGACTGGACGAGGATCGGGGCGTCTGGCACCTCCCGTCTGGCGGTCGAGGCCGACGTCGGTGACTACCTGACTAGGGGCCGCGACGCGGAACTGCTCCGAATACAGAGCTCGAAGCCTCTCTTCTGGCGCGGCGGAACCCTCGACTACTTCGACGGCGTACGGTGGTCCTCTACCGTGGAGCCTGGGGAGGACGACGGCGAGGAGGTCTCGGATGAGGTCGAGACCAGCGACGTCGTGCAGAAGGTCGAGGTCTTGGAGGCCGAGACGAACCTCCTCTTCGGGGGGTACCAGATTCAGAGCGTCTCCGTCCCCGAAGCCGAGCTACGCTCCGACGGATCATGGTCCTCCGCCCGCCCGCTCGCGGAAGACTCCACTTACCGTGTGCTCTCACGCGTGCCCCAGCCTACCACCGGACAGTTAGAGAGCGCGGGGGTTTCCTACTCAGGCGTCGTCGAGGAGAAGTTCCTCCAACTCCCCGCCGGCAGACCCCAGGTTGTGAGCGAGACCGCCGAGAAGATACGGGCCGACTACGCGCCCGAGACGCCCTACGAGACCGCCAGGGCCATCGAGCGGTACTTGGTCTCGGACGGCGGCTTTAGCTACAACCTCAACGTCGACTACGGTCGGGGAGATCGGGCGCTCGAAGAGTTCCTCGGCGATGGCAGACAGGGCTTCTGTACTCAGTTCGCAACCTCGATGGCGCTCATCTCACGCGAGCTCGGCGTGCCCTCCCGGGTCGTCTACGGAGCCACGACCGGCAAGCAGGAAGAACCGAACGAGTACGTCGTCTCCGGATACAACATGCACACCTGGGTCGAGATCTACTTCCCCGGCGTCGGCTGGTACCCGTTCGACCCGACCCCCGGCTTCTCCGTACCGGATACGATGCAGGCCAACGCCCCTCGCCCCGATCTTCCCGACGACCTCTCCTACGTCTCCCCCGAGGCCTCCGCCCTCCAGAAGCAAGCGCCAACCGGTCCGCCTCCTGGGAGAGAGGCTCCTCTGCCCGGAGAAGAGACCACAGAGCCCGCCGGCCCGGAGCCGCAGACGCTAGTTCCTCTGTACGCGCTCCTGCCCGTCCTGCTTCTCGTCTTGATAGGCGCAATTCCGCTTACCAAGGGGGTGCTTGTCGCACGCGGACGACCGGAGGACCTCTATCGGGACCTCGCCGGTCGGTTGCGGGACCTACCCGGCGCCGGAGCGAGGGTGGCGGACTCGCCCGCGCTTACCCCCACTGAGCGGTTGCTACTCCTCGCTGGAGCCGCCGGGGTCGAGGCCGCTCCCTTCCAGAACTTCGCCCGGGCCTACTCCGAGAGCCTCTACGCCCAGAACCCGCAACCAGATACCGCCCGCACCTACCGCAAAGCGCTTCGCGAGTACCAGAAGATCCCACGGTGGAGATGTATAGTCGCCGCCGTCAGCCCCGTCTCGCTCCTCCTCCGTGCCCGCAGGCGCGCCGCCGCGTACGGGAAGCAGCTCGGGAAGACGTTGCGCGGAAGGTTGGAAGGTTTCCGCCGAGGTCGTTGACAGGGCCCAGGCAGGCGGTTTGCGTTGATTTGCGTGGGCGGCGGTGTAATAATTCTGTATACCAAACTTTTAGCTACAGCATGCGATGGAGGTGCTGATGGACCAGAAGACTACGATCCTGGCGATCACCGATAACGCGGCGGAGAAGGTCAAGGCCCTTATGGAGCAGGAGGGCGAAGAGGACCTCGCGTTGCGTGTCGGCGTACGGCCCGGCGGATGCTCCGGCTTCCAGTACTCGATCTACTTCGACGATGAGATCAACGACGACGATGAGGTAGTCGAGACCAAGGGCATTAAGGTCCTGGTAGACGCCATGAGCGTCCCCTACCTCATGGGTAGCGAGTTCGACTACGTGGACGGTCTCATGGGCGCCGGCTTCGCCGTCAACAACCCCAACGTCCAGGGCGGCTGCGGCTGCGGCAGCTCCTTTACCTGCTAGCTTAAAGACAAAGTCGAATTCGTATGGAGAGCTTGGATCCGAGAGGATTCCGGGCTCTCCGTTGTTTTACAGCAAGGCCCGAAGCGCCATCCTGGCGGTTGGGCGTTTGCGTTGACGAATGCCGGAGCCGCTGGCTCCACGCTCCAGATTACAAGCCCTGCACCTTGATGCGTAGGCATACTGCTTGTTTTTCCGCGCCGGGAAGATGCGTAGGGCGAACCAAGACCTGCCCGTTTCGGGTTTGTGTAACTTATCTCCGTAGCTCTCTTGCCTGCGCTCATGCTAGGTTTATAGAGGCTTGTGAGTACGGTCTGAACTTCGGAAACTTCTTTCCTCGTCTGACTCCTTGACGTCTTCGGTGACGCCAAGCGGCTTGCGTCGGCGGCGTCTATAAGCGAGGAGCGCCAGGGAGAGCGTGGCGACGAGCAAGACCGCGAGCACGAGAACATCCGGGATGCTCCGGGCGAGGGGACCCGCCCAACTCTCGGCGGCGAAGGCTATGTCCACGGCCCCGTTCTCCTCGTAGAGACCTGAGAGTGCGCTAGTCCCCTCGTAGGCTATAAACAAGGCCCCAAGCACGACGAACATTAGCCCCGAGACGAGGTTCGTGGTGTGCACCCGGAGCGGCCCGAAGGAGAGCTCCCGGCCCCGCAGCCAACGGCGCTTGCCGAGCTTGAAACGGTCCCAGAGGAGGGCAATGAGGAAGAGGGGGGCTGCCATTCCAAGAGCGTAGATCGCCAGTAGCCCCGCCCCTTGTATGGTCTGTCCAGAGGAAGCGGCGACGGTTAGCACCGCGCCCAGGATCGGGCCGGAACAGAAGCCCGCGAACCCATAGACCGCGCCTAGAGCGAAGGTAGACCAGCAGGCAGAGTCTCCTCTCACCCTCCCCTGTAGGCGCGAGAGCGGCCCTATCTCGAAGCCGCGGCCCAGGAGCTGCATTAAGCCGAGCAGGATGATAACGATGCCGGCGATCATGATCAGGGTGCTCCGCTGGCCGTAGAAGAGCCGGCTGACAGCGGAGATGCCCATCCCGAGCGGCACCAGCGTTACACACAGGCCCGCATAGAAGATTGTCGTCTTCCCGACCAGAGCCTTGCGCGACTGGAAAGCGTAGGCGAAGAAGGCCGGTAAGAGGAGGGCGCTACACGGGCTCAAGAGCGAGAGTACCCCGCCGAAGAACGCCGCGAGGTAGGAGACCTCAACCATTCCCGGCTTCAGCCTCTATTGCCCGGGCGAAGGTTTCTACCGGCTGCGCCCCAACTAGCGGCTGGCCGTTGATAGTGAAGCTCGGGGTGCCCTGTATCCCCGCGTCCTGGGCCTCCCGGAAGTCTTTATCTACGACCTCCTCGTACTCGCCGCTCTCGAGCATAGCCTCGAACCGCTCTACATCCAGCCCGGCTTTCTCCGCGAAGGCGACGAGGTTCTCGTCTGAGAAGGCTCCGTGTTCTCTCCCTTCTGGTTCTCGAAGAGAACGTCGTGATACTCCCAAAACCTGCCCTGCTCCTGAGCCGCCCTCGCGGCGACCGCCGCCCTGCGCGACTCGCGACCGAGGTAGGGGAAGTCCCGCCACTCCAGCCTCAGCGTTCCGTCGTTTACGTACTTCTGCACCAGCTCCGGTTCCACCTCACGGGCGAACTTGCCGCAGCCCGATCACTGATAGTCTGCGTACTCGATCATGACTACCGGCGCGTTCTCGTCGCCCAGGCTCGGATTCTCGAGGTCCGCGCCTGTGTTCCGGGCTTCCTCCGAAGCGACCTGCGAATTCTCCACCGTGGCCTGCGTCTCTTCTGCTGCCGGCTCCTCCTCGGCGTGTTGGCTCTCCGCGCCGCCTCCACAGGCTGCGACGAAGACGAGCAGCGTCACCAGCCCGAGGCTCATCAGCAGCGGCAAGGCTGCCTTTCTTCGTCCGGATCGCTCTTCTATCACAAATAACGTCCTCTCTCTGAATCTCTTTGAGGCGTGGTACCGCCCAGAGGATAAGCTTCGTCTACTGTATACGCTCGCGCTTGCAGCTCGGATGCACCGCCGTAACCTCACGAGACGTGGAAACTTCTCACGAAACGACGACGTCTTGATCATGGCCAGCAACCACACCAGCGTACCGGACCCGATTCTCTAGTAAGGATTCTCCTTCGCTACGAGCGCATCACGTTCCACCGAGTCGCTGGCCTATATAATCTGGGCTCGCATGAGCATACCTCGTGCCGCGAGGAACCGATGGGCAAGGAGGCGGCTTGGAGTCCAGGAACAACCGTTGCGGGCGCACGGGTGAGATACGGGTGACGCTAACGGTCTTGCTCATCCTCTCGGTGTTGACCCTGGCCGCCTGCGGCGGGGAGACGGCAAACGGCGGCGGGGAGACCGACGCCGCTCAGGAGACGAACGGCACAGAGTTTGCAGGAGAGGAGACGCTTGAAGAGCGTGCTCTATCCCCGGTCGAGGCCACGGTCGGGCCGGAGGAGAATACGGCGATGCCTGCCAGCGGCAGGGAGGAAGACCCGGCCCAGCCCCCGCCCGAAGACCCGCCAGAAGGGGTACAGACCTTCCCGGCGACCAGCAACGGGAACTTCGAGGGACCGCTCTCCTACGAGCAGGACCCCCCGACCAACGGTGACCACTCGCCGGGCTGGCAGAAATGCGGCTTTTACAGCTCCCCTATAGAGAATGAGAGGGCGGTACACTCCATGGACCATGGAGCGGTCTGGATCACCTACCAACCAAACCTTCCGCAAGACCAGATCGAGGCGTTGCGCAGCCTTGCCCGCGAGGACTACGTGCTCGTTAGCCCGTACCCGGGCCTCCGCACCCCCGTCATCGCCACCGCCTGGCGCAATCAGCTAGAACTCGAAGGAACCGACGATCCCCGTCTCAGGCAGTTCGTGGATCAGTTTCGCGTTAGCGAGACCGCTCCTCGCTCCGGCAACGGCTGCGAGAACGGCGGCGGAGAGCCCGAGACTTCGTAGAGGGACTTGCTGTGCGTCTCAGGTCCAGGGTCAAGCCAGGAGTTGGCACCGATTGAAGCTCAACAAGGAGGAAGTAGGAATGGAGACAGGAAGAGGAAACGAAGGCATCCTCTCAGAGGCGCTGGCCGGCAAGCGCGAGGAGATAATAGAGCTTCTAAAGCAAGCCTACTTCGCCGAGCTTGAGACGGTGATGAACTACGTCACCAACTCAACCAACCCAGACGGGGTAAGAGCCCAGGAGATAAAGGAGTCCTTAGAGGAGGACATCCAGGAGGAGTTGGACCACACCCAGCAGTTTGCAAACAGGATAAAGGACCTCTACGGGGTGGTGCCGGGCTCGCTTGAGTTCAGGGCCGAGCAGGCTCTGTTGCAGCCGCCGGGGCAGCAGACGGACGTGGTGCACGTAATAAAGGGAGTAATAGACGCGGAGACCAAGGCGATAGAGCTCTACACGCGCATAATAGAGGCGACAGAGGAGTCAGACCCTGTAACGCAGGACATG
>DASQMR010000033.1:0-2390 GCA_035645375.1 Rubrobacteraceae bacterium | reverse complement strand
CGCCTGGCGCGGGCTGCGCCCGGGGCCTTCGACGAGGGACTCGGTTGCATGGTCGTCGAGGGCGTCGGGCCGGAAGAGATCCGTATCCACCCCACCTGGTAGGGCGAGGGTTCTCTCCTCCAGTTTCGGGAAGTCTTCGGCGATGGTGCCGGCGCTGTGCTCAGAGAGGGCTATAATGCTCGTCGCGCCCGAGAGGCCTTTCTCCGCTATGTCCATGTAGAACGTGCTTCGCCTTGCTACATATTGCAGGGCGCTCCCATGAACGATGCTCGCGTAGGACACGCCGGTTCCCGAGAGAGCCTGGCGCGCTATCTCCGGCAACGGTACCGAGTGGTTAGTGACGACACCTTCCGCCTCTGAGTGCTTCAGCGCTGCCTGCGTCGCCGCGACGTTCTTCGCCGCGTAATCCTCAAACTCCTCCTCTGAGAGATCCAGAAAAGTCTTTACCCGCCAGCCGGGGTAGTCATCGTAGACGTAAACGGGTAGGAGGTCGCCGATCTCCGGCTGGTAAACGGCGCAGTGGCCGGGGTAGGATGACGCCTTTTCGCCAAGCAACGTAACGCCCTGCTCGCTCGCCCGGTAGTGCTCGTTGACGAAGTCGTAGGAGAGAGGGTTCGGCTCCTGGCAGAGGAGGTGCACCTGATGACCTAAGCGAACCAGCGCCCGACAGAGGTTTTGCACATAGACGTTGCTCCCGGAGCCGGAGAACATGTAACCGTGTGTCATAAGAAGCTTCACGCCTCTGCTCCGATCCCGAACATCTCTCTATCCTCTGCCTTTCATGCTCACATAACTTACGGCGCCCGGACGCATATTTCGATCCGACAGGCTTGCACTAGAATAGCAGAAAGGAGAAGAGCCGCCCCCGAAAAAGACGGCTAGCAGGTCGAGGTTTTAACGCTGCCAGAGGCTCGCACGGGCTGACGGTCGTCGCAGCGCAGAAGCCGAGCGTATATACCGGTAACTTAGGCGTATAGCTGCGTCGTGCTAACGCGTCCCGGACGGAATCGCCTTCTCTAACAGAGGAGGCGCTATCGGAACGTGATCCCAGTCTTCCTCAGGATCCACCGAGAAGCCTCCCACGTCGGTCTCGGAAGTCTGGACGGTAACGCCGCCTGCCTCCACTTGTTCGGGGATGTCGACGGGAGAATCGGTTCCTAGCGTTACTCCGGACCCGCAGCCGGCGAATAACGGTATCGCGAGGGCGATGAGCACTATCACGAAAGTTCTCAAACGGATCTCCTTACTCGTCAGGGTTCTAAACAATTACCACGCTTGTCCTAGTATGGTTATCTACTGCTCGTAAGCGCGCAGGGGTGGCTGGCTACCGGGGAGGTGGGTACGGCTACCATCCTCAGGATGTTCACCGCCGAGACGGCCGTTGGCCACCGCCCGGTGGCACAGGACCTGCGTGTGAGTCAGGGGCGAGATAGGGCGCGACGGCAGTCTGAAGACGAACGGGACGCATTACGCTTTAACACAGCTTCGCGGAGAAGTAGCATGGCGGAGTCTAAGGGTGGCGGGGAAGGGAAGGAGCGGGCCTCGGGTCGTACCGGCCGACAGGCTGTAATATTGGCATGACAGGCCGTTTAAACGAGCAAGGAGGATGCATCATGGCGCGCACGAAGCAGCAGGCGGTACCGGAGATAGGGGCGGAGGCTCCCGAATTCCATCTGCCTTCAGCGCAGGGAGGGCAGTTGCGGTTGAGCATGAGAACCGCGCGTGGCCCTGTGGTGGTGGTCTTTTATAGCGGCGGGTGGTCTGAGGAGGACGTCGCGTACTTCAAGGACCTGGCCGCGAAGGAGGAGGAGATCAACATGGCCGCCGGCTCTCTGGTCGGCATCGGGTTCGCCGAGCCGACTGAAGCGCGCGACTTCGTGCGTGAGACGGGCATGAAATCCTACGTCCTCTACGACTACTCCGGGGTAGCCACCCGCGAGTACGGGCTCCTCGAGAAGGACAAGGAGCACGGCCAGTATGCCCGTCCGGCGACCTTCGTCATCGACTCCGACAACAAGGTCGCCCATGCCTGGGTGGGAGAGAGGCCGAAGGCAGAGGAGGTGCTGGCGAAGGTCTCGGAGATCACCGGCCTCCCCAAACCAGCCGAGGAGAAGCCTGCGGATGGCGAGACGGGAGAGGAGACCTCGAAGAAGGAGAAGGCCGGCGAGGGCAAGACCGACGAGGCGGGAACCGGGGAGCGCAAGAAGCTCTCGCCTGAGGAGCGTGAGAAGCGTCGCGCCGAGCGCCGAGCGGCCAGAAACGGAGGCGAGGCGAAGGCGGACGCGAAGCCTCAGAACGGTCAGGGAGGCGAGGCGAAGGCGGACGGGGAGTAGGGGGGCGGGGACTAGCGCTTAGGCGTAGGCCGCTCTTCGTCCTTTTCGCCGGAGAGC
>DASQMR010000032.1:0-4073 GCA_035645375.1 Rubrobacteraceae bacterium | reverse complement strand
TACCGACCACGCCCCCCGCCCGGAGGTAACGCTCTCCTCTTTATCGGAACTGCCGGATGCTCCGCAGCCGGTAGTAGCAGCACCACTATAGCAAGCGCCGCCATGGCTATCTTCATACTCGCCGTCGGCTCATACGGGCGCGAAACCTCTACTCAAGGACGACCACCAGTAGAAGATCATGTACCCACCCGCCAGCACGAGAAGAACCGCCGAGGCCGTCTGAACGTAAGGCACGGCGGCCTTGAGCTTCGTAACGACGCCCTGCTTGAAGAGTGCCAGCGCCACGGTGAGCGCCAGGAAGACCGAAGCCATACCCAAGCCGTAACCAAAGAACCGCTCTACCCCGGAGAAGAAGCCACCCGCTGAGATACCGCCGCCTATCACCGCGAGGAAGACCGGCAGTGTACAACTGAGCGAGGCCGCTCCGTAGGCGAGACCGAAGAGAAAGAACCCCCGCATGCTCACGTTGCCGGGGTCGCCCACGCGGCTAGCGAACCTCTCGAAGACGCTGAAGTATAAGCTCCTTCCAGCGAGCATCCACAGCCCGAGGAGGATCAACACCCCGCCGATGAGGACCGCAACCCACGGCATAGCTGTAAGGAGCGCGTTGCCTCCGGCCGAGATGACGGAGCCGGCCAGCCCGAAGAGGAGTACAAAACCTGACGAGACGACCGCACCGACCGAGAGCGCGCGCAGAAAGCGGAACAGTACCGGACGATCAGCGAAGCCTTCCTCCTGCGCTCCAAGGTAGAGCGAGAGGTAGGCCGGCAGCATCGCGAAGCCGCAGGGGTTGACCGCCGCGATCATCCCGGCGCCAAAAGCGTAACCCACCGGGAGCACCGCGACGAGGCCGGAGAGCCAGCCGGCGAGGAGTTCCTGAAGCTCGTTCAAAGCCGAGGCTCCCTCAAATGATCTCCTCCAACTGACCCCTCAACGTCTCGTAATCAGTCGAGACGGCGTCTTCGTAGACGATCCGGCCCTCCCGATCGATGATTAGCGTCGTTTCGAGGGCGTTGACGCCCAGAGCGCGCGAGATCTCACCGCTCTCGTCGACGGCCCAGGGGAGCGGGGCGACGCCGCCCCTGTCCTGAAATCCCTCGATAGTCTGCGGCGTGTCCTGAGGATCTACCGAAACCATCAGCACGTCCAACCCCTCTTCTTCATACTCCGTAAACAGTTGAGACCAGGCACGGGCCTCGGGGATGCAGTTGTCTCAGTAGGCTGCCATGAAATAGAGCGCGACGACCTCTCCCCGCTTTTCCTCCAGCTCGTACTCCTCCCCCTCCAGAGTCGTGGTGTTGAAGTCGGCGGCCTCCTCGTCGCCCGAACCGGACCCGCCGCACGCTGCTCCCGAGAGAATCACCGTAAACAGCATCGCCGCCAGCGTTGCGCTTCTACCCATTCCTTACTCCTGCTCTTCTGTGCAATTCTTGTTTACTCCTTAAAGAGATTACGAATATTTTCCTGGTTTGGTCTACCCTGATCGTGGGTCGAGGATCTGTAGCTCCCCGTCCGCGCCGCCGGTGACGTAGACTTGCCCGCTGGCCGGATCCACGGCGACGGTGTTCGGCTGACGGACCGTCGGATAGCGAGCGAGCTCGCGGAGCGTATCCTCTTCGAGGGCGAGCTGCACCAGCTCGTTCTTGGCGGTTAGCGTTACCCAAAGGTGACCGCGCTCGGGGTCTATGGCTACTCCGTATGGCTCGCCGGGGAGGGGTACGCTGCCGACCTGCTCCGGTCCATCTTGTGTTGCATAAATGAGCACGGCCTCGCCGCGCGTATCTATTACGTAGAAACGGTTGTCAGGGCTGGCCCTGATGTGGGTCGGGCCCTCTCCTGCGTCTACCCGACCCAAGGACTCCAGGGTGCTCGCGTCGTAGGCCTCCAGATCCAGCCCCCGAACGCCCACCACGCCTACCATACCGCTCTGCGTGACGTCCACGCCTCCCAGCTGGAGCGGGGCGCCCTGTATCGTGTCCAGGTACTCGTCGTCCTCGATGACCGAGACGCTCTCGCTGAACTCGTTGATGACGAAGATCCGACCATCCGGGCCGGCGGCAGCGTCGTGCGGGACAGCCCCGACCGGTATCTCGCTCACAACCTCGCCCTCCGGCAGGCTAACCTGAATAAGGGTCCAGGAGCCCTCGGCCGGCACCAGCACCGGACCGCCGGGACCGGCGACCTTGAGATGGCGGGGCGACGCTGACAGCTCCGTCTCCCGGATTACCTCCCCGATGCTCCCGTCGACCAGGGCGAGCCGATCCGGTTCGCTAAGGCCCACCGCGACCAGCCCGGTCTCGGGATCAGACGCTACCCCGGCCGGCGAGTCACCGACCTCGACCACCCTCCCAGCAGGCTCCCGCTCTAGCGGCGGAGATTCGGCTGCCTCGGGGGGCGGAGGCGCCGTCTCTTCTTCGAGGGCGGCTTGCTCGGCGGCCTCCTGCTCTGAGGTCTCTTGCTCCGAAGCATCGTTCTGCTCGGAGGCGCCCTGATCGGAGGCGCAACCCGCGAGCATGATGACCGCGAACAGAATCGCGACGAACGAGTGGTGAACGAGATAGACCATTGAGGTCATTGTAAAACGCCTCTCGGGATGCGTAGGGTACCGCAACGCCCTATCCCTCGAACCGGTAGACGTACCCGTGGCGGAAGGCGAAGTCTCCCTCTTCTAACATCTCTACCGCCCGGAGTACCAGCCGAGGCAGAGCCTCGGCCGAGAGCGCGAGCAAGCGATCAAGCTCCTCTTTGGGCTCGGGTTCCGCGACACCAGTAGCGTAGTTTACCGGGAAGCCTACTAGCGCGTATGGGAGTTCGAGCTCCCCGGCCAAGACAGCCTCGGGGCCGCAGGTCTGGCTCACCGCCGCCGCCCCAGCCGCGCCCAGAGCTTGAATCTCTGCTCGCGTCTCGAACCGCGGCCCGTTCGTATGCGCGTACACGCCGCCGTTGACCGACTTGATCCCGATTTCCCCGGCGGCGAGCTCCACTCTAAGCCGCAGGCCTGGAGAGAAGGGGCTTCCGATAAAGTGTCCCCGCTTCGGGTCGCCGGGCTCAGCGAAGATGGTGCACGGTTCCCCGTTCGGCAGCCGGTTCTCGGGAAAGAAGAGATCGTCGAAGATGATGGGCCGTCCCAGGGACAAACGAGGGTCCACGACTCCCACACTGGTAGTCGCTAGAACCGCCCGCGCCCCTAGCTTATCGAGGGCCAAAAGGTTCGCCCGATGGGAGATCGTGTGAGGCAGGTGACGATGCCCCCTCCCGTGGCGAGAGATAGCCCCGACTCTCCACGGGCCGGCCCGAAACACAGCCACCTCCGCCTCCCCGAACCTGCTCTCCACCAGGCGCGGCTTCCGGTCCACCGGCAGCTCGTAGACGCCCGTACCGGTGATGATGCCAACGTCTATCATCGCTCCTCACCCGTGGATTCCCCGGCCGCTCTCTTTCGCTGCTTCGTCACTGCGGCAGCAACGGAAAACAAGAGGAACGAGATGCCCGTGACGACCGAGATCGCTATCCCCGCTTGCAGCGTCCACGACTCGTACCGCAGCTCTATCGTGTGCTCACCCGCCGGAACAGGCACGGAACGCAGGAGGTGGTCGGTAGGATAGACCGTGACGGGTCGGCCGTCGACGTAGGCCTTCCACGCCGGGTAGTAGACCTCGCTCAACACGAGCAGGCCCGGCGCCCCGGTTGAGGTCTCCAGGCGAATACGGTCCGCGCCGTACCCCGTTACCGAAGCCCGGTCGGCGGAAGTATCCTCGGGTTGGGACATCTCTGGAGGGTCTTCTTCGAGGAGCGCCGTCTCCCCGGGGTCCACCTGCCCGACGCTCAAAAGGTCCAGAGCTTCTTCCCCGGACCTCACTTGGCGCGCGGAGTGAACGATCCAGGCTCGCGGCATCGCTTCCTCGTTCTCGATCACCCTGAACCGATCATCTTCGTACACGGGCTGGTGCGGGGTACGCACTACCCTTTGCAGGCCCGCCTGATTCTCGGGAGGCTCCTCGGCGGGCACGATTACGTAGCGGACGTTCAGGAGGTCGAGCAGAGGGGAGTCCAGGTCCTCTTCGTAGACGTCC
>DASQMR010000031.1:0-2948 GCA_035645375.1 Rubrobacteraceae bacterium | reverse complement strand
CCATCCTGCACGACGAGCAGGGCCACCGCCGCCTCTTCGAGGGCTTCCTCAAGGAGTACATTGCCGAGGGTAAGGCTTAGAGTAGCCGCGGAGTTGTGAGTTCACGAGCCCGGTTCTCCAGAGGGCCGGGCGTCTTCGTGTTCGGGAGACGCCGCCATTCTAGCGGCTATCACATTCCGGGGATGGGCACGTTCTCGAAGTCTTCTTTGGAGGCGCCGCAGTCGGGACACTGCTCCGGGAGGTCACCCTCGATGCTATAGCCGCAGACGGTGCAGGCCCAATTCATCTGCTCGGCTTCGCCCCGGGCTTCGGGCTCCAGCTTCTCGCCGCCCGCGCCGCGCGTTTCGTCCGACATACGGATCTCCTCTCGACTCGAACCAACGAGCTTATTATGACACCGGAGCTTACTTCCGCCACTCGCGCGAGATGCCAACCTCCACCTCGGTCGGTACCTTCTTGAGGAGCACGGCGCCCGCCTTGTTCATGGCGTCCTTCACCTTTCCGGCGACATCGTCGGCGATCTCCTCGGCGCACTCCACGACGAACTCGTCGTGGATGCTGTTTATGAGCCGGGCGTCGAGGTCCGCAAGCTCCTCGCGCGTGTAGACCAGGGCGAGCTTGGCGATGTCGGCCGAGCTGCCCTGGATCGGGTAGTTCATCGCCTCGCGGCGCATTCCGCCCTTCGCTATCGAGTCGAGCCCTGAAGGGTCCGGGAACTTACGCACCCTCCCGGCGAGGGTCCTCAAGGTGCCGGTCTTCATCGCCTTGCTAGCCGTGCTCTGCAGATAGCGCTGCACCTTCGGGTAGTTGGCGAAATACTCATCTATCAGAGCGCGGGCGCGGTCGTCGTCCGTGCCTAGCTGGGCGGAGAGGCTCTTGGCGCCCCTGCCATACATCAGGCCGAAGTTTATCCTCTTGGCCGCCGAGCGCTGGTCCTTTGTGACGGCGTCCTGCTCTATACCGAACATCGTCGCCGCCGTCAGCCGGTGCAAGTCCTCACCCTGGCGGAAGGCGCGCACGAACTCCGGGTCGCCGGAGACTTCGGTCAGGATCCGCAACTCGATCTGGGAGTAGTCCGCGATTACGAGTACGTTTCCCTCCTCCGCGACGAAGCAGCTGCGGAACTCGTCTTCGTGCGGTATCTGCTGGACGTTAGGGCTTGTGCAGGCGAGCCTCCCCGTCGGGACGCGGCATTGGAGGAAGTTCGCGTGTATGCGGCCTGTCATTGGGTGGATGAAGCTCGGGTAGGTTTCGAGGTAGGTGCCGAGCTTCTTCTGGAGCTCGCGGTACTCGAGGAGCGCACGGGCAGCTGGATGGTCCACCTTCAAGAGCGTCCAGACCTTCGTGTCGGCGAGCTCGATCCCGAGAGAGCGGAAGGCGTCGGTGATTTGCTTGGGGCTGTTCAGGTTCAGCCGCGGTCCCAACCCCTCCAACGGCAGCATTCCCTCCGGCTCCGGGAACTGGGCGTCTAGCCTCGAAGCTGCCTCGTCTCGCCGCTTACGGACCGTCTTCTCGAGCTCCTTCCATCGCTCGACGTCCAGCTTTATCCCCGCGAGCTCCATCTCGACGATCGCCGCCACCGCCCGAAACTCTATCTTCGAGACGGTGCCGAGCTTCTCTTCTTCCAACTCCTCGACGAGCCTCTCGTGTAGCGGCAGCAAGATGGCAGCGTCTTGGGCTGCATACTCGATCTGGCCCTGGCTCAGGCTCCCAGACCAGTCGCTCCTCTGCTCGGACTTGTCCAGCGTCTGGTCCGTGTAGCGCTCGGTCACCGCCTCCAGGGAGAAAGACGGGCTCTGGTCGCCGCCCGCGAGTAGCTGCGCGGCGAGCATCGTATCGAAGATGGGGGAGAGGGAGATGCCGTGCAGGGCGTGCAGAAAAGAGTAATCGAACTTGGAGTTGTGGAGCACCTTCACAGGCCCGTCTTCAAAAACCTCTTTCAACGGTGAGAGGTCTTCGGCCTCGAAGAGGTCCACCACAAAGGTCTCGTCAGGCGTGGCGAGCTGCAAGAGTCGTATCCGGCCGTCGCGGGGGCTTAGGGCCGTGGTCTCGACGTCCACGCCCACCGCCTCGGATTCCTTGAGCGCCTCCGCCGCCCTGGCGAGACCTGGGACATCCGTAACTAGCGTGTAGCTGGCGATCCGTTCTTCCACGGGGGAGATTCTAACAGGGGCTCGAATGATAAACGCTCTTACATCAAGGCCTCAGAGGTAAGGTAAACTTCAGTATATGGGTAGCTCTTTTAAGGTAGGCCGGGCCTTCGGGATAGATATAAAGGTGCATTGGACTTTCTTCCTGCTCCTGGCCTTCTTCGCCTTTCTCAGTTTTCAGGACTCTGGAAGTTTGCTCGCGGCGCTCGTCACGATCGGCGTAGTGGTGGCTCTCTTTCTCTGCGTTCTGCTGCACGAGTTTGGTCACTCCCTCGTGGCTCAGCGTCTCGGCATCGAGGTGCCTGATATAACCCTGCTCCCTATCGGGGGTCTCGCCCGTCTGAAGACCCTGCCCGAGAAGCCGGCGGATGAAGTTAAAATAGCGATCGCCGGACCGCTGGTGAACGTGGCCCTCGCCCCGGTCTTCTTCGTCGTGGCCTGGCTGCTCGGGGCGAATCTGCTCGCGCTGCCAAACCTGCTCGGCGGGCTGAGTTCCGTCGGGCAGGTCTTAGCTTACCTGGGCTACATCAACGTTGCGCTCGCGGTCTTCAACCTGCTGCCAGCCTTCCCGATGGACGGGGGTAGGGTCCTGCGCGGTCTGCTCGCCACCCGGCTCGGGCCGGTAAGGGCGACGGATATATCCTCCTCGGTAGGACAACTCTTCGCCGTTGCTTTCTTCCTCTTCGGGTTGTTGGGAGGCCAGATCTTTCTGGCTCTTATCGCCGTGTTTATATTCTTTGGAGCGAACGGCGAGGCCCAGATGGTCCGCCAGCGCGAGATGCTGCGCGGTCTCTCCGT
>DASQMR010000030.1:0-5693 GCA_035645375.1 Rubrobacteraceae bacterium | reverse complement strand
TAAGGCGAGGAGAGTTAGTCAAAGACGCCCTTGCACGCAAACCTATCCCAGTAAGAAGAAGGCCAGGGTTGCGGCGACAAACGTGCAGAGTAAGTTGGTCGACTCGTTGCCGATACGTGGCGCGAGCGCCCCAACAAGGCTGTCCGCGACCGTACCGAGGAACGCAGCGCTCGCCACTACGAGCGCTGCGCCCGGTTCCGCCAAGAGACCGACCGCAAGGCCCAGGAACGCGGTGAGCACGGCGGCGGCGATGCCGGCAAGCGTACCGGGCACAGAGACAGCCCCGTCTGTGCCGGGCGGGGCTTTACGGAGGGTAGTTATGACACGCGGAGCACGCCGGGCGAGCTGCCCCACCTCCGACTCAGCGGTGTCGGCGAAGGCCGCGCCCAGCGAGGCGACGAAGGAGGCGGCGAAAACCTCTGAAGAGGTTAGGGTGGCGAGGAAGGCGCATGCTACTGCGACGCCACAGTTGGCGAGAGCGTTGCGAGCGCCACGCCGGCCGCCGCGAGATTGGGCGATACCACGTCCTTGCTTGCTCCGGTAGCCAAGCCGGGTCAGGGCGGAGCCGCAGACTACGAAGAGCGCGAGGATAGCGAACCCCTGCAGACCGAGGCAAGCATAGATGGCGGCTCCCACTACGAAGCCGCCTAGAGCGCCATCCCGGCTGACCATTCCCAGGACGTAGGCGAGCGCTGCAAACCCTCCCGTCACTATGGCTGCTTCGACCAGGTCGCTGAGCACTACGCCTCCAACAGAGGCGAGAGGCGTTCGATAAGCCTCTTCGCATAAGACTCACACTCCCTAGGAAGGGCGTGCAACAGGGCAGGTTCGACAAGACCGGCCTTGACGCCGCCCCCCTTCAGCCGCTCGACCCCCTGGTAGAGAAGCGAGCCGGAGAGCGGGCTCGGCCGATCGGGTACCGCGACAACAACGCCGTAGAGGCGGGGCATCTCCATATCACCGGCCGGACCGATAGCGTCTACAAAGTCCGGGCGGTCCTGTCCGACGACGAAGACGTAAGCCCGCAATTCTCCGAGCCTCTCCGGGCTCCTCGGCGTTCGCAAGCTCTCCCACAGGGCCGTTGCTTTGATGTATCCGGAGCCGAGCGCCGCCACTGAGAGCCCGAACCAGATCTCACCCGCGACCCCGCGCGCGAGCGGGCTCCCATAGTCAACGAAGATGCCTATACTTGGTTCCGGCACCTACGACCCTGCCTCCCCCCTCTCTCGCTTCTCCAACCGCCGGACGAAGACGTCTATCTCCTTGACGGTCTGCAAATCTCCGTTGCTCTCCGCAACCCTACGCCCCTGATCGAAGACCCGGCGGGCCTCGGCGTCCTCCCCGAGCTCGTAGAGCGCCCTGCCGAGCGCCCTGTACGCGACCGAGTAGTCCTGCTTGTTCTCCACGGCCCGGCTCAGATACTCCCTGGCCTCCGAATATCTCTCCTCCTTGTACAGTTCGCTGCCCAAAGAGTAGAGGACCATCGGGTTCTCCGGGTCTCTCGCGAGCAGCCTACGGAACATCTCGGATCTCGACCCCTCCATGTTGAACCTCCTGGTCACGGCGCCTACACCGGGCATTTTTAGCACGATCGCGTCTTGCCTGTTACAACAGATAGCCGATGGACCTAGAATCTCGGCTCAGAGAGCTATCCCGCTCGCCAGACCTTTCGCCCTTTGGCGAGATACTAGAGCCCCTTCTGATGCATGACCAGGAACGCCGGAGCGACTTGATGCGTACTTTACAGGTTTACTTCGCCGCCGGGGCCAACGCGAGCGAGGCAGCCGACCGTCTCTTCCTGCACCGCAACAGCATGCTCTATCGTCTCGCCCGCATCGAGAAACTAACTGGTCTAGACTTGAAGGATCCTCGGGCGAGGCTGGCCCTCCAACTCGGGATGTTGTTCACCAGCAGGCAAGAGAGGAGAGCAGACGATGAAATTGAGCACCCGTAATCGTCTCCCCGGCACCGTTACCGAGGTGGTCAAGGGAGAGGCGGCGGCCAAGGTGACCTTGCAGGTCGGGGACAACCACTTGGTAGCCCTCATAACCCGCGAGAGCGCCGACGAACTCGGTCTGGAGCCTGGTAAGCAGGTAACGGCTCTCGTAAAGGCCACGGATGTCATGGTCCTTACGGATGAAGGTGGCGTAGCCTAGGCGGTAGCCAACTCGCGCGTTCTTCCGCCTTACGGGTAAAGAACCGGGCGGCAAGAATTACGGCGAACGAGAAATTCAAGACTAGCACGTAGAGCGCAACCGCTACGTCGAAGTCGCTCTCTAGAGTGCTGTAGATGGCCAGCGGCATGGTCTGCGTAACCCCCTGGAAGCTGCCGGCGAAGACTATAGTGCCCCCAAACTCGCCCAGTGCACGCGCCCAGATGGCAACCGCCCCGGCTACAAATTGCCGGTAACGCTAGGGGTAGGGTGATCTTTGTGAACACCCTGGTGCGGCTCGCTCCGTCTACCATCGCCACGCCTCCACGTCTCGGTCTATCTGAGCAAGGCTCACCGCCTGCCGGACGTAGAAGTGCGTTACTACAAAGAGCTCGGCCAGCACGACCGCTGCCGTTGTAAAACTGAGCTGCAATCCGAAGGCTTGCAAGTGCTCCCCGAGCAACCCCGCCCTACCAAACGCGAACAGCAACGCTATACCTGCGGCGCTCAGCGGCAAAACCGCTGGTATATCAACCAGCGTGTTGACCAGCCGCTTCCCCGGAAACTCTGTCCGGGCGAGCACTAAGGTCGCCGGCGTGCCTACAAGGACAATGATAACCATGGTTAGCGCGGTCGTACGCAGGCTAAGGAGCAGGGCGTCGAGAGCCGCTGTAGAAGCCATCGCCCGCCAGGCTCCTTCGTTCACCGTCTATATCACCAGGCTCAGTAGCGGGAGGCTGATAAACCCCGTGAGCAAGGCCAAAGCGCCTACGGCGAAACCCGACGCGAGCCTGTCACCCCCGCCCATGCCGGCCCGACCGCTCCGCTTTGGCTTCAATTTACCCGCTGGAAGTCGTATCTCTCCAGAACTCTTTGTCCCTCGTCACCGAGCACTAAGTCGACCCAGGCTCGGGCCAACTCGGCGTTCTGCGAGCCCTCTATAGTAGCTATCGGGTACATAGCCAGCACGTTGAGGTTCTGAGGGATCTCTACAGTCTGGACTCTGTCCCGAACGTCGTCGGTTACGTCGCTCGCATACAGGAACGTAGCATCCGCCTCCCCGAGAGCGACCCTGTTGGCCGAGGCGCGCACGTTCGCCTCACGCGAGACTACCTTGTCTAGAACTCTCTGCCCGAAGCCATCACCATACTCGGAATCGGCGTTCGCCAGCACGTCCTCTGCATACTCTGTTATCGGCACCTTAGCCTCCGCTAACACCAGGCGTGCGTCAGCCTCGCCCAGATCTCGAAACACCTGTATCCCTGCCGGATTGTCTTTAGGCACGACCACTATGGGGCGGTTCATGGCAAAGATCTTCGACTCCTCCACCAGGCCTTCCTCCAGAGCAGTCTGCATCTTTGCCTCGTCCGCCGAGGCAAAGACGTCGGCTGGAGCACCCTGCTGGATCTGGACGAGCAGGTCGGAACTGCTGCCGAAGCTCGTGCTCACATCCAACCCAGGGTTCTGCTCTTCGAACGCGGTCTCTAACTCACTGAAAGCATTGGTTAATGAAGAAGCCGCGAGCACGGTCAGAGTGGCGCTCTCTTCCTCGGGGCCTCCCCCCCTGTCTCCGCTGCAGCCCCCTATCCCCCCCACCGTGACCAGCACTAGCAATGCGACCATAGCGCGAAACGAGTACGTAGAACTCATCCTCATGATTGCCTCTCTCGTTCCGGCTGCAGGCAACCTATGCTAAATGCGTAGCGGTCCCGAGTCTTCGGGCAAGCTGCACAAAACTCTACTATGAGAAGGGACCCGGCAATCAACCGAGTCCCCGCCAAACGCAGCTCCTCTAGCGAGAACTAAAGGTAGGACTCTACCTCGTTATCTTTAGCGAGTCTGCGGTAGCCTTCGGCGATACCCAGGACTTCACGTACGTACCACCCGGCTCGGTTGTATGTATAGAGCGCTGCGTAAAAGTTATCTGGAGCGCCACCACGCTTCAGGTATGAGGCGGCAGCCAGTATGGCGTCTTCAGGGTCCATGATGTTGGCCACGCCATCCTGGTTGCCGTCCACCCCGAACTGCTGCCAAGTCGAGGGCAGGAACTGCATCGGCCCCATCGCCCCGGCATTAGTGGGACCCATGTTCTCCCCGTGGTTCGACTCAGCTACCAACAGCAGCGAGAATGTACCAGTCCTCGGCGAACCCATACCGCTTCGCCGCCGCATTGTAGATCTGGACGTATCTCTCATATGGGATCTCCTCGACGCGCTGAGCTACGATCTGTTCCCGGACGATATCGAGTTTACGATCCGCACCCAGCCCTCCCCCACCGTTACCGCTCACCGGCGGTAGTTGAATCTGGCCGGCCTCCTCGGCAACCTCGAGCTGCTCGATCCGCTCTTCAACCTGCCGCTGCTTGTCGGTACCGGGCTTACTAGTGAATGCTTTTAGCTTGCCCTCGCGCTGCTCGAGCTCCTGAGCACGGGCCTTCTTCTCTCCCTGAGACTCCTCTTGTTCCGCTCTCGTTTCCTCGAATCGACGAAGAGTCTCCTTTAACGTCCGCTCGGCATCTTTGTGGGTCTTCATAATCTGGCGATCCTGAGCCAGCATACGCAGCAAAGGCCCCTCCACAACGGCGTCGAAAACGGGACCTGGACCGCCAAGAACGTTCTGGACAACGGCGGAGGCACCAGCGATATCTTCGCCCTTGTACGCAGCTCTTGCCCTTTCCTCGAGCCGGGCCTGTGCCTTCGCTGCCTCCAACCGCTGAAAATCCGCCTGCTCGGTTAGGTTTCGGGTCTGTTCCGCGAGCTCGTATGTGCGCGCCGCCGCTGTTCCAACAGATACTCGCCCGTTTCTTAGCTAAGAATGTACCTCTGTAAGGTTCCCCGCCTCCGCCTTGAGCGCTGCGTCCTGCTTCTGTCGCAGGCTATCGTTTAACTCTGGAGCCGTACTCCCGCTCCGCGCCTCTGAAGCCGTCGCGCCTAAGGCTTCTTTGCTCTCGGCTAGTAACTCCTTCTAGCAGAAGTAACACTAGCGGAACCTCAACTGTTGGCACAAGTATTGTGCCTTTTGCATCTATGCCTCTCCCCTTTGCACAGTACACTCCCCTAGGTCTCCCGGAGAGGACGCCCGAAGTGAAATGAGTTTGTCCTGTCCTCGCTACAGATGGAACGTTTAGCGACGTTTAGGTGCTCGTGCTGTGTGACCCCCATTGTATTGGAGGGAGTTGCCCCACGGTACGTAGGGCTAGTGACGAACTCCGTTAGAGGTTAGTAAGGCGATCAACGCCTCTAGTTCCTCCCTCTTGCGAAAGCGTATTTCGATCTTGCCCCCTTTGCGTGAGGGACGCACTCGCGTAGGCAGCATGAGTGCTTCCTGGATAATCTTTGAAGCCTCGCCGAACTCATCAATTAAGGTGGGAGGCTCTTGCTGCGGCTTCTCTTCGAACTCCGTGTTCTCCTGGGACCTGGGGAGCTCGTCGCGTACCATCTCTTCGGTCTTTCGCACTGAGAGCTTCTCCGCCTGTACCTTCTCGGCTACATGCAGCATCCGCTCCTCGGTCTCAAGCCCGAGCAGTGCTCGAGCATGTCC
>DASQMR010000029.1:0-4659 GCA_035645375.1 Rubrobacteraceae bacterium | reverse complement strand
CTGACCAACGTGGCACGCCTGTACCTGCGCGAGAAGTTCCTCAAGGCGAAGGTGGGTATAAGCGGCGCCAACTTCGCCGTCGCCGAGACGGGGACGGTGTGCGTGGTCGAGTCCGAGGGGAACGGCCGGATGTGTACGACGCTCCCGCCCGTGCTCGTAACGCTCATGGGGATCGAGAAGGTCATCCCGACCTGGCGGGACTACGAAGTCTTTATGCAACTCCTCCCCCGCTCCTCGACGGCCGAGAGGATGAACCCATACACTACGTTCTGGACCGGCGTGTCAGAGGGCGACGGGCCGCAGGAGTTTCACCTCATCCTCATGGATAACGGGCGGACGGAGGTACTGGCCGACGAGATCGGACGCCAGACCCTAAACTGCATCCGCTGCTCGGCCTGTTTGAACGTCTGCCCCGTCTACGAGCGGACCGGCGGCCACGCCTACAACTCGGTCTATCCGGGGCCGATAGGCGCCATCTTGACGCCGCAACTCGTCGGCATCGGCAAGCCCGGCTCGGACTCGCTGCCCTACGCCTCCTCCCTATGCGGCGCATGCTACGAGGTCTGCCCGGTGAAGATAAACATCCCGGAGGTGCTCATACACCTGCGCGGCAGGGTGGTGCGTCACAAACAGGACGAGGGCGGCGTAAGGGGCAAGCTGGACCCGGAGAACGTCGCGATGAAGGCGATGGCCAAAACCTTCTCGGACCGCAGGCTCTACGAGGGCGCGCAGAGGGCGGCGAGAATAGGCCAGTGGCCGCTGGCGAGGGGCGGCACGATCCACCGCCTCCCCGGTAGGCTCGCCGGCTGGACCGAGGCGCGCGAGCTAAAGCCCGTCCCCCATCAGACTTTCCGGGAGTGGTGGAGGTCAAGGAACGGCTCGGCTGAGGACCCGGGAGCCAGCGCATGACCTCCGCGCGCGAGGAGATCCTGCGCCGCATCCGTCGCGCCACGCACGACGTTCCACAAGACGAACGTCCCGAGGACGTCGCTATCGAGCGCGGCTACCGTAAGCAGGACGACGCCCCGCGCGAGGAGATCGTCGAGCGGTTCGCCGAGAGGGCCGCCGAGTACGAGGCGACCGTCCACCGCGTGAGAGAGGACGAGCTGCCCCGCACGATAGCCGAAGCCTGCGAGCGGCGCGGCATAAAGCAGCTAGTCGTCCCCCCCGGCCTCCCCGAAGATTGGGTTCCCGACGGCGTCGACTCGCTAAAAGATGGCGCGAGCGCCCGGCTCTCCAACGAGGAGCTAGACCGGAGCGACGGCGTACTCACCGGCTGTGCCCTGGGCGTATCCCAGACCGGTACCATCGTCCTAGACGCCGGAGATGCGCAGGGCCGTCGCGCCCTGACTCTGCTTCCCGACTATCACCTGTGCGTCGTACGGACAGAGCAGGTCGTGGGGCTCGTCCCCGAAGCCTTCGCGGAGCTCGAGGAGACCGTAAAAGGCGAGGGACGGGCGATCACCTTCATCTCCGGCCCATCGGCCACCTCGGATATAGAGTTGAACCGGGTTGAAGGCGTGCACGGGCCGCGAACGTTGGAGGTGCTCATCGTCGGCTGACCCCGCTTCGGGCCGCTAACTCTAATCTGCGCCCTCCAAAAGTTCAGAGACCGTAACAAAGCGGTAACCGTTTTGCTTCAGGCTGCGTATGATCGGCTGTATAGCCTCCCTCGTCTCCTCGCGCCCGTCGTACCTGGGGTGCAGCAGGACGATCGAATCAGGCCCGGTGTTGTCGAGGACGTGAGCCGTGATCTTCAATGAATCGGCTTCGATCTCAGGATACGACTCGGGCTCGACGTCCCAGGTGACGGTGGTCCTGCCGGTCTCGTAGAGAAAGTGCGGCAGCGCCAGAAATTTCTTCCCGTAGGGGAGACGAAAGAGTATCTCTCCCTCTTACTCGGTCTTGCGCATAAGGCGATCAGTCTCCTCCATCTCGTTCCCGACAAAGTCTCCGGAGACGAGGACCATGAGCTCGTGAGAGTATGAATGGTTGCCCAACTCGTGGCTTGCCGCCGAGATCCTCTCTCCCTCCTTCGAGCAACGCTCAAGCTCCTCCCCGATCAGGAAGAAGGTAGCCTTAATGTCTTACTCGTAGAGCGTCTTCAGCACCTCCTCGGTGTAGCCCGGTGCAGGACCGTCGTCAAAGGTAAGAGCTACGACCTTTCGCTTGTTTCGACCCGCGGCACGGCCTCGCCGTAGAGCTGGAAGGTCCTGATGTTCATCAACCTGTAAGCGGCGAACAGCGTCGCCAGCGACAAGATCGCCAGCACAGTTGCCACCATCGCTATATGCCCGCCCCTCATAGTCGCGGCATAGAGTGCCGCTACGACGAACAGAACAAAATACTGTGGATGTGACTTTCTTAGCGCAAGAACGTGTGCTAGCTTAACCTCATGGATAACTCTCAGATCAGGGTGCGCTACGCCCCGAGCCCCACCGGCTCGCTGCACGTCGGCGGCGTGCGTACCGCTCTCTTCAACTGGCTCTACACCCGCAAGAATAACGGCACGTTCGTACTGCGAATAGAAGACACAGACCTCGAACGCTCCACCGAAGAGTCGGTCGAGCAGCTCAAGCGGTCCCTGCGCTGGATCGGCCTCGAATGGGACGAGGGTCCCGAGGTGGGCGGGCCTCACGGTCCATACCGTCAGACAGAGCGCTTCGACCTCTACCGCCAGGCGGCAAGGAAGCTCCTCGACTCAGGGTCAGCATACTACGACTTCGCCACCCCCGAAGAGCTGGCAGAGCTCCGGGAGAAGGCGCGGGCCGAGAAGCGGCAACCTATCTACACCGGCGGCGAGTACCGCGAGATGGACCCGGACGAAGCCAAGAAGAGGATAGAGGCCGGGGAGCCGTACACGGTGCGCATGAAGACGCCGCGCGAGGGGCAGACGGTGGTTGAGGACATGATCCGAGGTCCCGTCACCTTCGAGAACGCGAACCTCGAAGACTACGTGCTGATGAAGTCGACCGACACCCCGACCTACAACTTCGCCGCCGCCATCGATGACGCGTGGATGGAGATCAGCCATGTAATAAGGGGCGACGACCACCTATCGAACACGCCGCGCCAGATCCTGATCTACAAAGCTCTCGGTCGCGAGCTACCAGCCTTCGCCCACGTCCCGCAGGTCCTCGGCCCGGACAAGAAGAAGCTCTCCAAACGCCACGGCGCAGCGAGCGTCGAGGACTTCGCGGCACAGGGCTACCTGCCTGAGGCCCTCTTCAACTACCTGGCGCTACTAGGGGCCGGGTACGCGGCGGACGAGGAGATCTTCTCCCCCGACGAGCTCGCCAAACGCTTCCGTATAGACCGCGTCAGCGGCAATCCTGCCGTCTTCGATGAGAAGAAACTGAACTCCGTCAACGCCATCTACCTGAGGCGCAAGAGCCCAGAAGAGCTCGCCCTTGTAGCCGCCCCTATGCTAGTGGAGTCGGGTGCCGCGACCGAAGATGAGCTACAACGCGACATGCCGCGCCTCACGCAGATAATGGCTCTTCTCAGGGATCGCCTGAGCCGCATCACGGAGATCCCCGACGCCGCAGGCTACTTCTACGGCGGTGAGCTAGAGTACGAAGGACAGGAGTTCGAGAAGCAGTTCGGAAAGGAGTTCGCCCGCGAAACGTTCCCCGAGCTGATCGAACGCCTCAAAGCCTTGCCGGAGTGGACAGAAGTGACCCTCGAAGAAGCCGTGCGGGGTCTCGCCGGCGAGAAGGAGAAAGGCGCGCGTCACCTGATCCACCCTCTACGCTTCGCCGCCACGGGCCGCACCGTGAGCGCCGGCCTGTTCGAGACCCTAGCCCTCTTGGGCCGTGAACGTACGTTGTTGCGCCTCGATAAAGCCGCAACAGAGCTGAAACACCTGCCGGTCTGAGAGTCGCTGCCAGCGACAAAACATCGAGCATGACGTTGAACGCTGGTCGCTGCGAACCCTTTGACGAACAGGCGATCATCGTTTAAACTCTGGCCCGGTTCGAAAGAACCTCCCGGCCCCATCGTCTAGAGGCCTAGGACATCGCCCTCTCACGGCGAAAACCGGGGTTCGAACCCCCGTGGGGTCACTCTTAAAGCCCGCCTTCGGCGGGCTTTTCTCATGCCAGTAGAGCGAGTGCGAACGCCGCGCAGACGCCCGCTCCCGCGAGCGTCTGCGCTAGGGTGTTTCTACGCCCTTTACCCTCCTACACCGAACCAAATTATCAACGAAAGTAGCTTAACGCCGCTCGAAACTACGCGCAACGGAAACCGCGTGGTCGTCAAATGGTCGTCAGCCGTGCTTCACTGTCGGCCGCTATATCGGCTCTCCGTTTCAATGCGCTCGCCCAGCCCGTGGAGCTGCCTACCCAATGAATATCCCTCCTAGGCCTACACCAGCTTGCTAACTCTCTCGCCAGGCATCACCCGTGGTCCGCAACCGTTCGTCTCAGTCATACTCCTCCTTTCTGGTCGAACAGCGTGGGTTGCGCGGTTGATCGCTTTTCCAACATGCCATGCTTCAACTCAGGGATCACAATACCGGTCCGTGCATGCAGATAATGCGAGACCAGTAGCCACCTGCGCGGTACGTCGCTGTTTATTTGATTCCCAGCGAGCAGGTTAGGATATTTCGCGAGCAGTTCCTGTAACAGAGTCTCGGATGCGTAGTCTTGCGCGGCCATC
>DASQMR010000028.1:0-2825 GCA_035645375.1 Rubrobacteraceae bacterium | reverse complement strand
CATTCTGAACTATGCTGTCCTCAATGGTGAAGGTGTCCGTAATAGTTACATCGCCTTCCTCAACCTCTATCTCATAGGCGAAGGCCGGTACCGCAGAAAACATCATCAGCGCTAGCATGGCCATCAATATACTGATCTTCTTCATTCTCTATATCCTTTTCTGTTGTTAAATCTACTCTTACTTGCACCCGCTGAAGGTCTCTCAGCTCATACTTCTTCTTCTCTACTCCTGTCTAGATCCATAGTTCTTACTTAGAACCTTCGCGCCTTCGCGGACAGCCAGGAGGTTATACGTAGCATACGAATAAACGGATCATTTCCTCGTTGTGAGATTGAGATGCCTCACCCCCTCTTAGTTTCCGAGAATTTAGGACACCGGAAGCTCAGTTTCCCGAGAAAGCGTCTTAGCGGCAATCCGGTGAATAAGGCGACTAGTGTTCTTGCGTACTCTTTAGGGGTGTCTCGGGGCGCAACCACAGCCAGACGTGCGCCGGTTGCATCGTCTCCTAATCACCGGCCGTAAAGCATCGCTCAAGATCACTAGTGTAGAGATAGCCACAGCCTGTTGGCGTTGCTCCCCTAAGCCTGTGAGGGCTCCGTGCCCTCACAGGCCAGTATCGACTAGGTACTGATGGACTAACCTCACCGTCATAGAGCCTTCGCCCACCGCGGAGGCGACCCGCTTGATCGAGCCACTGCGCACGTCACCAGCCGCGAAGACGCCCGGCAGGCTCGTCTCCAAGGGGTACGGCTCCCGCGAAAGGCCCTGCCAGGCGTCTTCCTCGAGCGCAGAACCGTCTAACTCTCTCCCCGTCAAGACGAAGCCGCGTTCGTCGAGTTCGACGGCCCCTTCGAGCCAGCTGGTGTTGGCCTCCGCACCGATGAAGACGAAGAGAGCCCTCGCCCCGAGGGTCCGGCGTGCGCCCGAACGGTTGTCCTCAACCACAACCCCGTCCAGGCGGTCCTCTCCCAAGAGGTCTCGGATTTGGGTGTTTGCGAGCAGCTCGACGTTCCCGGCGCTCCTAATCCGGTCGATGAGATACCTCGACATGCTCTTGCTCAGGTCATCGCCCCTTATGAGCAGATAAACCCTCGGCGTGCGCCCCGCCAAGTACACCGCCGCCTGGCCCGCCGAGTTGCCCCCGCCGACGACCACGACCTCCTCGCCTTCGCATCGCTGGGCCTCGGCCTCTGTGGCAGCGTAATGGATGCTTACGCCCTCGAAACGCTCGAGGCGGGGGATGTCGAGCCTGCGGTAGCGGGCCCCGGTAGCGGCTATTACACTGCGTGCTGCTACTTCGCCGCCCTCTGAGAGCTCGATACGGTAGTAGCCGTCCTCCCTTTTGAGACTGACCGCCTCCTGGGGCACCGCGGTCTGGGCGCCGAACTTGTCGGCCTGGACCAGGGCGCGGCTGGCAAGCTCGAAGCCGGAGAGACCTGCAGGGAAGCCCAAGTAGTTCTCTATTCGCGATGAGGTGCCCGCCTGCCCCCCTAGCGCAACCGACTCGAGGGCGAGGGTAGAGAGACCCTCCGAAGCCCCGTAGACCGACGCGCCAAGGCCCGCAGGCCCTGCCCCGACCACGACGAGGTCGTAGGCTCGTTCCCATGGGGCGTCTACCTTGAGGCCTATGGTGCGGGCAAACTCGGTGTTCGTCGGGTTCTTCAGCACGTCCTCGCCCTGCCAGATAGTCACTGGCGTCTCCGATGGCTTCACACCATACTTCTCGAGCAAGGCTTCAGCCTTTGGGTCCTCCTCGAGCTCGATCCAGACGTGGGGCAGCCGGTTGCGGGCCGCGAACTCCCTCAGGCGCGTCGCGTCGCTCGAGTGGCGCGAGCCGACTATCCTCAGGCCGAGACCTGTCCTCATACCCCACGCACGTCTCGCAAGGAAGGCCTTAAGGATGATGTCAGAGAGGTCGGGCTCCTCGGTAACGACCTTCCTCAACCGCTCAGAGGAGATCGTCAACACGCTCCCGCCCTTGCGCACCACTGCCGAGAGGTACACTGCCTGCCCGGAAAGCATGTTCAGCTCGCCCACGAAACTGCCCGGGCGGAAAACCCCCATCGTCCGCGCTTCACCGGCGAAGTCGTCGACAACCTCCACCTCGCCTTCGAGGACGACTATGAAATAGTTGGGAAGGGCGCCAGCCCTAAAGAGGACCTGCCCAACCTCCGTATCCCTCGTTTCCCCGTAGCGACTCAGGACATCGATCTGATCTTCTCTCAGCGTAGGGGCCCTGGTACTGCGGATCTCATCGGTTCGATCATTCATGGTGCGACCTCATCGGTAGACCTTTTCGCCACAAGTATGATGACCTCGAATACGGCCTAGCGCATCCCCCCAAGTGAGTAATCTTTAGCTCATCTGCTCGTCCAACTCCGAGAAAACGTCTTAGCGGCAATCTGGTGAATAAGGACCGGCCGGGGGCCTAATCGGGACTCCGGTCTTCTGTTTTTTGCCTTAAGAAAGCGGCGGAATGGTCGGTATCATCGGGAGCAGCTCACGGCTACTGCGTCGCATCCGGGGGCATCGCTTCGGGCCGCGTCTCCCCTGGAGGCGGCATCGGCCGTGCCTCTCCTGGAGGCGACATATCTTCTGGCAGGATCTCCTCTTCTGGCAGGATCTCCTCTTCTGGCAGGATCTCCTCTTCTAGCAGGACCTCGGGTTCTGGTTCGACGGAGCCCATGCCCGGTGCTGCGCCGGCTTTCCCGATGCTCAGGATAGATCCAGCGCTTCCTATGCTAAGTATGGAGCCAGCGCTTCCTATGCTGAGGATCGAACCGACACTGCCGATGCTTAGGATAGATCCAGCGCTACCTATACT
>DASQMR010000027.1:0-5065 GCA_035645375.1 Rubrobacteraceae bacterium | reverse complement strand
GCAGGACTCGAACCTGCGACCTTCTGATTCGTAGTCATTTTCGCTCACGGACACGGGCCGACACAGAGGGACACAGGGAGTCGAAACTGCGCTTTTATAGGAGATACGGCTCTCTTGAAGAGACACGGAGAGACAAGAAGAGACACCCGATTGCGGTCAATACACGGATAATAAAATACACACTGGGACCCAAGATTGTGAAGCCGTTGATGTGCTTCCGAAACAAGACCAGAGGCAACGGGATAGCCCCTCTACACGCGCAAGCACTGGCGAAGTGCGCCAGAGTTTTCTGAATGGCATAATCGTTAGGAGAACACCGGTTCTCTGCATTATCCATAAGGTTCGATAGAAAAGCGTATCGCGAAGCCTCGCGACCTTCTAGCGCTCTCTTTGCCAGGGCGGGCAGGATGCTCCGAGCGACTGGACGAACAGGAGGGAAGGCCGTGGAAGAAAACTTGGAAGGCATCGTCGATGTACCTAGAAAACCGGCATGGACGATTGACGACCAGAGGCACGGAAGGAGATAAAGGAGCAGCTATGGTAGAAGAAAGCGAGAAGCAAGTTGTAAGCCGAGAGGCGCCCGAGACGCGCAATCGGTACCAGCACTTTCTCTCGATACCGACCCGCTGGATGGACAACGACGTCTACGTCCACGTCAACAACGTCGTCTACTACTCATACTTTGACACGGTTGTGAACGGGTATCTGATCTCCTCGGGTGTCCTAGATATAGAGAAGAGCCCGGTCATCGGCCTTGTTGTCGAGACGCAGTGCAAGTTCTTCAGACCCATGGCCTTCCCCGATATCGTGCATGCTGGTCTGCGTGTCGCCCGGCTCGGCAACAGTAGCGTCCGCTACGAGATCGGTCTTTTCCGCAACGATGATGAACTCGCCGCTGCACAGGGACACTTCGTACACGTCTATGTGGACCGCGAGACCCGTAAGCCAGCGGGGCTTCCGCAAGAGATGCGAGCGGCACTCGAACGCCTGCTCTTTCAGAGCTGAATCAGGGCATGAAGTGAGCGCCGAAGCCACGTCGTTGTCTCGGACACCAGACGTTCGGCACGACGGTACGGGGAGCGGGGGGTCAACTTCTACAGCATCATCGACGGAGCCTTCGTTGCGATGCTCGTATTGCTGGCGGTGGTGAACGAGGGTCTGGGCGCCTGTTTCGTTGCAGCGTTCTACGATCGGGAAGTGCAGCATGTCTTAGGCTTGCCGCAGTATGTTCGCCCGATCGGGATCATATAGATCGGTTACTGTACAGAAGGACCGAGGAAGTTCGCATGTCGATCCAAGGCGGGGATTGTCCATCACGATCGGTACGGGAGTGGATAGTATTTCTTACACAATTATCCTTGGTGCAGCATGCTCGCCGTGCCATCCTCGACTTCGTTGAGAATTCCAGGTTCAAGTAGGACGGGGGATGTTGGCCGACCGTCGGGAGGATGACTGCCCTACGCCGCTGCGTCATACTCCCCTAATATGGTTTGGGCCACGATCCCCTCGATGCGTTTCAGGCTACCGTGCCGGTGGTCCTCGCCGTAGACGCCGGCGCCGTGCTTGAGGGCCCAGCCTTCGATTATCCGCTCGAAATCGTGCCCGGGAAGGTTTCGCTCGGATATGACCCACCGGATGACCCGATGGACACGTTCCTCGGGCTCCTGGTAGAACGCTCTACGGCACACTTCCCTATCGATGGACAGGCAGTTAGCGGCTTGGTCGGCAAGCCTCCACCGCTCGTTGTCAAAGTTCCCACTACCCACACCATCTCCTCTAAGTGTGAGACTAATCTCGCCGATGATAGCCGACAAACAGAATCTCTGGTTCCAAGTTCTGTTCGTCTGTATCAAAGAGTGGCTTTCGGTAGACTTCGTCGACCTCGCTAAGCGGCAAGTACCCTCGAAGACGGCTCGAGAGCCAGCCCGCGACGAGTGAGCGGTAGCTGTACTCCATACTCAGCCCGGCCGCCTGGGCTTCCCTGTGCTGGTCAGTATCGAGCTTCCTCAGACGCTCGAGCCCCTCTAAAACTCTGCTCATGGCCTCTTCTAACTCGACTTCCACTCGGTAGCGCTCTTCGGAGAGCCCCACGTGGCGCCCAAGGTGAACGCGGCGTTCCTCCTTAGCGTGACGGGCTTCTCCCTCCTTGAGCAATCGTCCCAGCTCGGAGGCGGTGTTTCGGGCCAGCCGGGCCTTCCGCGAGAGTTGACCGGCTTTTTCCTCCAAAGCCATCAGCTCCCTGTCAGCCGCCTCGTCTCCGGTGAATGCGGGAGGCGCCAAGGCTATGCGACGCTCGTTCATCTCCTGGAGCTTTCGCTCGGAATCTTCGGCCTGGGCGAGGGCCTCGTTGCGCTGCTCCTCCAGGCGCTCTATCTCGGTGTCGATCTGCTCTGCGGTGCTCATCGGTTTCTGCCCTTCATTCGCTTGGCTTTGTGTTCGGTAGCTTGGCTCCAATTTGTCGAAGGGCTCGGCGACGAGGAGGCTAGCATTTTGATCGAGGCTTTGGGTGCTCATCATTCTACGCGGCCCTGTCCTCTGGGTGTTCGGACTCGGCCTGAGTCCAGGGTATGCTACCCAACCCGAAGCGATCAGTATCTTGTGAGCCCCCAAACGTTTCGCGCCCGGTTCTTCTGTCCACGTCTGGCGTGTCTTGAAAGAGCCAGACCAGGACCGAGAGCGCTCCGGTGGCGCCGGCGACGATGAGGAGCAGGTAAGCCACCGCAATGCCCAAAGCAGCGATGCTCAATGTGGCACTTCCTTTCAATATTGCGATCTTTATTGTGTCGTATAACCGACCATACTTAGCCGCCCGGAGCTTCCAAGAGGTAATGAGTAAAGATCGAGGAACGATTTTGCGGTTACGCAAGATGTTGGGGTAAACAGGTCTCGCCCGCCGATTAAGGGGCATCTAATACATTACGCATAGAGTTTTTAGTTAGGGCGGGCTTGCCTCTATTCACCCAATTGCCGCTAAGACCTTTTGTCGGAAGCTGGGTGAATTGTGGCAGGTCGACTTGACGATGCTGTTTCGTTTTCACAAACACTGAAGCCCTCCCCTCCGGCCCAGCTGATCTCCACACCGTCTCCCGGATGGACACACACCTGAAGCTGCACCAGCTTGTAGAAGCGGTACCGTTCCTCGGGCGTGAGCGAGTCCAGTGCCCCCGGCGCTACGCCCTCGTAGTAGTCGAGCAGCGCCTCCTTATCCCGCTCTAGTTTCTCTATCCGCTCCCGGTGATGCTTTAGGGCTTGGAGTTCCCTTTGTGCGCTCTTTCGGGCCTCTTCGAGCTCCGCCAGCGCCTCGTCCAGGTCTTCATCGCTCATGCGCCCCGTCGCGGCGAGTTTCAGGTAACCACGGCGCTCCTGGTCTACCCCGGCAAGCTTATCGAGCCACACCTTCGCCTCGCGGTCCGGGTCGCCGCGCTTGTCCTGTCTCTCAAGCTCTATCATCCTCTCGAGGTTAGCCATAAGCGTTTCGGGGGACTTCATCAGGTCGGAAACTTCATTCCATACTCGGGTCTCCAACTCGACTGCAGGGAGGCATTTGCTCTCGATGCAGGCCTGGTGATCCTTCTTGTACCGGGTCTGGCAGAAGTAATAAAAGTATGTCGGCTTGCCCTTGTTAGCAACAGTGTGTGTAGCCATCGCGTGACCACATCCTCCGCAGCGCATGATGCCGCCCGAGAGTTCCCAAGATCGCCGGCCGGCATTCGAGTGCTTATGATTCTCCTTGATGGCCGCTCGTGCGGCGTCTACCCATTCAAGAGGTACCCTAGCATTGGGCACAGGTACAGCGATCCACTCCGCTTGCGGTCTCGGCGTGTATTTGACCTGCCTCCTGTACTCTTTTCCGTTCGTCCCATCGCGAGACACCTGCCGGGCGTTCGCCTTTGTACGGTTGTACCACCAGATGCCGTAGCTCTCGTCCGGGTCTAGCTGGAGCGCCACCTCAGGTGCGACCATTACCTTTATCTCGTCATAGGTATGAGGTTTGTAAACGTCGTCCCCGATGATGCAGTTGCGGATTGTTGAGGTAACCCACCGCCCCGACTTGCTCCACGGGTTGCCCGGCGGCTCGATACCTTCGCGGTTGAGCGCCCTCGCCACACCCGTGATCGACGAGCCCTCCAGGCCGACCATGCGGAAGATGTGCCTAACCACGGCCATGGTCTCTTCGTGCACGATGTAGCCGTCTCTAGAAGCGTTGTACCTGAAGCCGTAGTCTGCGCAGCTGTTAGCTAGGATTTTTCCCTCTCTCAGTTTTTTTAGCTTCCCCCGCCGCGTCCTCTCCGCCGTCTTCGCCCGCTCGAATTTTGCGATCTGGTCGATTATGCCGTCCGTTAGCTGCCCCTCCGGGGAATCGTCCCCTCGGTCATTCAAGGCTCGGATCTTTGTCCCGTGCTCCTCGAACTCACGCCTTAGCAGGTAGTGATGGGCAGGTTCGCGAGCGAAGCGGTCGCGGTCCTGCGCCAGCACCATCGAGACACCGCCGGCTTGCACCAGGTCGCGCACACGGTCCATGCCAGGCCGCTCAAGGCTCGCGCCGCTCTGACCTGGGTCTGAAACTTCTTCTAGGACTACATACTCCTCGCGGGCTGCGTAATCTCGCAAGGCTTCCATCTGCTGCGCCAGGGAGTAACCGCTGCGGGCTTGCTCATCGGTGGACACGCGGGCATAGAGGATAGCCCGCTTTGGGCCGTGGCCGTTCGTGCTAAGCATCGTCCTCTCCCTTCACTAGCTCGGCTGGGTCTACCCCGAGGGCTGTCGCCAGCTTGCGGAGGGTGGACATGTGCGGTTCGGTGAGGTTGCGCTCTATCCGGTTTATTGTGTTTTTCCCGGTGCCGGCCTCATCAGCCAGTTCCTCTTGAGTCAGTGCCCGCCTGACCCTCAACTCCTTAAGTCTTTCGCCAATGTAGACCACAGCTTGCATTGTAGCCATCTCCTCTTTGCTTCTCTGCCCTTGCGTCACCGAGATTTTACCAGAAAACGTACCGTAATGGGTACAAAATGGTTGTAAAAAGGTGATAAACGAGGTAGAATAAGGGCGTCGGAAAAAGAAACGGCC
>DASQMR010000026.1:0-4265 GCA_035645375.1 Rubrobacteraceae bacterium | reverse complement strand
GTCTTCGAGGGACATCTTGCGTACAGGGGTGAGGTTCAGCGCGTCGTCAGCGCCGGCAGAGCGGATGTTGGTGAGCTTTTTGTTCTTGCACACGTTAACGTTCAGGTCGTTCTCGCGGCTGTTCTCGCCGACGACCATGCCGACGTACACCTCGGTGGCGGGCGTGATGAAAAATCTGCCGCGCTCCTGAAGCTTCCAGATTGAGTACGCGAAGGCGCTCCCTGCCTCCGTCGCCACGAGGCTGCCGTTCTGCCTGGTCTTGAAGTCACCCGCCCACGGCGCGTAGCCATCGAAGACGTGACTCATAATGCCCTCACCCTGCGTCATCGTCAGGAACTGTGTACGGAAGCCGAACAGCGATCGCGACGGAATCTTGAACTCTATTCGGGTGCGCAAGCCTTGGGGCTCCATGTCGATGAGCTGGCCCTTTCGACCGCTGAGCACCCCGATCACGGTCGAAGAAAACTGGTCGGGAACGTCGACTACCAGGTGCTCGACAGGCTCGTGGCGCTTGCCGTCGATCTCGCGCGTGATGACCCGCGGCCCGCCCACCTGCACCTCGTACCCCTCGCGGCGCATGGTCTCTAGCAGGATCGAGAGATGCAACTCGCCTCGTCCCGAAACCTCAAACTCATCGGGGCGCAATTCTTCGACACGCAGAGACACATTAGTTTGCACCTCTTTCATGAGTCGCTCGGCGAGGTGGCGCGACGTGACGTACTTACCCTCCTTGCCAGCGAAGGGGCTGGTGTTGGGCTGAAACAGCATGCTTACCGTCGGCTCGTCAACAGTAACAATCGGTAGCGGCTCGGGGTCGGCGAGGTCAGCGACCGTCTCGCCGATCTGAGCGTCCCCGATACCCGAGAGGGCCACGATGTCGCCCGCGCCCACCCCCTCCGCCTCGATGCGCTCCAGTCCGAGGTGCGTAAAGGGCTGTGCAACGCGCGTCTTCGTCATCGTACCGTCTTTGTGGATCAGGTTGACGAACTCGCCACGCCTCACCTCGCCGCGCCGCACACGTCCCACCACGATGCGTCCCAGATACTCAGAGTAGTCCAGATTGGTTACTAGCATCTGGAACGGGGCTTCGAGGTCCACCTCGGGCGCGGGTATCTGCTCCAAGACCGTCTCGAACAACTCGCTCATGTCGTCGCGCGGCGCATCCATGTCCTTGAAGGCGCGACCCTCGCGGGCGACAGCGTAGAGGATGGGGAAGTCTAGCTGTTCGTCGGAGGCGCCGAGGTCGGCCATCAAGTCGAAGGTAAGGTCGACGACCTCTTCGGGCCGGGCGTCTTGCCGGTCTACCTTGTTGATGACCACGATGGGCTTGAGCCCCAGCTCGATCGCCTTGCGCAACACGAAGCGTGTCTGCGGCATTGGGCCCTCGACCGCGTCCACCAGCAGAAGGCAGCCGTCAACCATGCCGAGGATGCGCTCGACCTCACCTCCGAAGTCGGCGTGACCGGGCGTGTCCACTATGTTGATCTTGACGCCGCCATACTCCACGGCGGTGTTCTTAGCAAGGATGGTGATGCCGCGCTCCTTTTCAAGGACGTTACTGTCCATAGCGCGCTCGGCGATCTCCTGGCCGTGGCCGAGCTCTAAAGTTTGCTTGAGCAGACCGTCTACGAGGGTAGTCTTACCGTGATCAACGTGCGAAATGATTGCGATGTTACGATATCTCATGCGTTCTCCTGACCCACTTGTCTTATTGCGTCATCAGCGCCTTGTAAGACACGCGTGTCGGAGATCAAGGCAACGAAAAAGGCCGCGCGCGCGAACCTCTAGTCCTGATTCTACCGCATGACGCGCCGGGTGTTAAAGACAGGTTCTAAAGACAAGATACAGCCTGAGCCCAGCCTTCTTCCGGTACGAGTAGCGCTTGCTCTCACCGCCGCGTACGTGTTGCGACCGGACGATATCAAGAATCGAGCTCTGAGGGCCACGATGAAGGATCCCTGGGTTCTTCACTCGCTGATGGAGCTGCTGATCGCCCCCGAGATCTTGTCCTTGCTCCTCTAGACGCTTCTCGAGCCGCGAACGTCGGCTCTTAAGCCTTCAACGCGATATTGGCTCATACTGATCAGATGCTTTTGGAGGAGCTAGCCATCGCGTGCGGGCGAGAGAGGAACGCCGCCTCGTCGTACAGTTAGACTGGAGATCCTCTAGGTAACAGACCATCAGCGATGTCCTGACTGAGATGCTCCTACGTCTGCTCACGCAGACGCCGCAACTTATTGAAACCCTCTTCCAGAAGTAGTTAAGCATGGCCATGGGTGACCGTACCGACTGCCGGCCCTCCGATGCATCTCGCTGGGGCTACGATGCCTATGCCGGAGGTTCCTAGACTACTATCCCCTTCTGGCTAGCGTGCGACCGCGCGCCAGCTGTATCCTAGACGTTGGATGTCGTGAGCGTGCTCGCCCTGCTCCTCGCGACGAGGCGTTACGCTATAGACGGCGCAGGCTCCTTGACCGCCATCCACGTGGCGGTCAGGGAGCTGGAGGATCGCTCGTTAGGTCGGATCAGCTGCTGCGCAGAAGGTCTCTTGCCCCCGCCATGGCCTGAAGCTTGCCGACAGCGATGTCGCGCGCGAGGTGGTTCATCCCGCACGAGCTGGTAATCAGCGCCTGCTCCTCGGGGAGCCAGCCGCCCACTCCCCACTCGTGCATGTGCTCGGCGAGTTGCTCGGGCGTCTCGATGTTGAGGTCCTGCACGTTCGCGACGCCGACCGCGAGCTGCTGGTTCTTCAGCTTGCCCTCGTACTCGGGAGTCATGTCGCCCTCGTTCATAATCGCGTCGACCTGGAGGTTGCAGATCTCCTCGGTGGGGTAGGGCTCGATGTCGAAGTAGCGATGGCCGATCTGGCCGTCGTAGTCCTCGCCCACGGCGTAGTTGCCCTGGCAGACGTGCTCCCATTTGAAGGCTGTGATGCCCTCCCAAGCCGCGTTGTTCGCCTCGATCGCCGCCTCCACCTCCTCACGCGTGATGCCGCCGACCGCGAACAGTGGCTCGTCGAGCTGAAGGTGCTTGCAGCCGAGCTTCTCCAACTCCTTGAAATTCTGGTTGATCACCTCAGCTATGTCCATCATCATCGCCCGGAGGTCACCGCTGTAGTACTCGTCGTGCGCGACCTTGGCGAGCATGTGCGGCCCGGTCATGGTGATCTTGACCTTCTCCGGGTCGCGGGCGTACCGGGAGACGAACTTGAACTCGTCGATCAGCCCGATGTCACCGTACTCGATCTTGCTCGTGCAGACGGCCGCCGGGTGGAACACGCCTTCGTCCTTCGGGGTGATCGGCTTGGGCCGAGTCACGTGACCGTACTCCGAGTTCGGGTCCTTCTCGAACCCGGGCATCTTTGCCCAGAAGAAGTTGAGCATCGCGTTCGGCGGAGCGTGCCGGTTGTTCTGGCGCCGGTGCATCTCCCCGCCGTTGACGACGTCGATCCCGGCCGCCTCCTCGTCCAGGAGCGCTGCCTGCGAGGCGCGCGCCTGGGCGTCGGCCATGTCCTCCTTGCTCAGCGCCCCCGCCTCGACCTGCTTCTCCAGCGCCTCGTACCAGCGTGGGAGGCTGTGAGCACCCACCACGGTCGTCGTGTACTTTTCGAGCACGTTTTTCTCCTATCCTGTCCTGCGCTCTGTGAGCCTCCGTCATCCGCATGGATGAAGCACGATGTATCGACGAACGATCTCCCCTGGCGCCAATTAACCGTGGTCTTGCCACTCTCGTCGAGTAACGGCTCTGTAGCCAGAAGGAGCACCGCTAATCTAGGTCAACCACCGGGCAAGCAACAGAACCTCTTTCCCAACCGCCATTTATACCAGCTTCCTCATTCAGGGTCAAACCAGCCCGGATATGCTAAACGCTACGATACGGTTGCTCCTCAGAGACGGTGAGCAACACTAGCTTCTCGCGAAAAGATACACTGCTCTCAACAAAATCCTCCTGCTCGCGCCTCAAGTTAGTAAGGATCTTGTCACACCGGCTCCACTTTAACGATGCCACAATTACGGTTCGCTTTACGGTAGGCTGAGGCTTGGTACCTGTTCTGTCAGAACAGAGCGTTTGAGAGGTTCACGGGCGCGGGCATAGCAACTGTCCTCAAAATTGATTAGTCAGTGGGGAGGTATTTGAATGACGGTTTACGCCCTCAATTTGTTCGATCTTGCCGATAACGACTCGTACCGGCGGTATTCACGTAGATCGGTATCCGCCGTGGGCAAGCACGGCGGCAAGGTGGTGGCGTTGGGCCGGTTGAGCGG
>DASQMR010000025.1:0-9155 GCA_035645375.1 Rubrobacteraceae bacterium | reverse complement strand
AAGAAGGAGAAGGCCGGCGAGGGCAAGAGCGACGAGGCGGGAGCCGGGGAGCGCAAGAAGCTATCGCCTGAGGAGCGTGAGAAGCGTCGCGCCGAGCGCCGAGCGGCTAGAAACGGAGGCGAGGCTAAGGCGGATGGAGAGTAGGGGGCGGGGGCTAGCGCTTAGGCGTAGACCGCTCTTCTTCCTTTTCGCCGGAGAGCTCTTCCTTCTCGTCTTGCTTGCTGAACTCCAGCTTGAAGTCGCGGATGCCGCGACCCAGAGAGCGACCCATCGCTGCGATGCGGCGGGGGCCGATAAGGAGGAGCACGATAGAGAGTACGAGTAGAGCCTCCGGGATGCCGATGGACATCAGTAGCGTCTCGCTTCCATGAGTTGCTTGAGCCGGAGAAGGGATCGCTCGCCGTTCCTCCTCGCGAAGCGCTCCATGCCGGCGAACCGGGCCGCGCGGTTGAGGATCTTGCTCTTCAACGTAAAGTTGCCGATATAGGAGACGACGCACGAGGATCCGTCAGCTTCCGGGACCACCGTGACCTCGCCGCCGCCTTCGAGGGCAGACACATAGGCCCAGCGTATGCGGCTGCCGCCGTGCTCCAGTATCCTCGCCTCCGGCTCCAGTCTGCCGACCGGGCTCTCAAGCATCATCCGGTAACAGTCTTCCGAGAGACGTTCGACCCCTTCGACGCCGACCATCCACTCCTTCGCGTTCGTGAAATCCCCGATGTACGCGGCGACCCCCTCGGCGGGGGCGTCGATCTCTTGTTCGATGGCGAGGGAGCCCTCGTTCGGAGACTTCATCCCCAGCCCAGCTCCTCTATGCGATCCTCGTCAAAGCCGAAGTGGTGGGCTATCTCGTGTACCACCGTGACCCTTACCTGTTCCTCTAGCTGACCTAGCGGAAAGTCTCTCTCCAGAGGGCCGCGGAAGAGCGTGATCTTATCTGGCAGAACCCCGTGGTAGCCGGCCGACCGCTCTGTCAGCGGTACACCCTCGTAGAGCCCGTAGAGCACGGCGTTTTCATACTCGGCCGCGAGCGGCGTAGAGTAATCTGGCCAGTCCTCGACGATTATCGCCACGTTGTCCAGGAGCGCCGCGAGCTCCGGCGGCAGCCCCTCCAATGCTCGCTCTACCAGATCGTAGAAGTCCTCCTGAGTCTGCCTCTTCACGCGGGATATTGTACACGGGAGACCAGGTACTTTACTCGCATGGCACCTCCTTCGATAGAATAGAATCTTCGAAGCCTGTTCACCAGGAGGTGTAATACTTGAAGTTCCTGTCCGGCTCGCGCCCGGGACGTTGGGTAGTGTGGATGATCTACCGCGTGAGCAACAGGCCGCTGCCCGTGCCGCACGCGGCGGAGTGGATGATGATCCCCGAGCATTCCGTCGAGCAGGTCCTGGAGACCGGAGCTCTGGCGAGCCTCTACCCGCAGGATGTTCTAGAAGCCGCCCGCCGCATGGACCGCCAGCGCCGCGAGCACGACGAACGATACTCTGGAGGGGCGTAGAGCGACCGGTGGACCTCTTCGACTCACATGGGGCCGACGCACTCTCCCGACGGGCGCCGCTCGCCGAACGCCTGCGACCCAGGAGCCTCAACGAAGTGGCCGGCCAAGGTCACCTCACCGGTCCCGGTAGATCCTTGCGGTCGGCGGCGGAGAAGGGGCGCGTCGGGGCTATAATCCTCTGGGGGCCCCCGGGCACAGGAAAGACGACACTCGCCCGCGCCCTGGCCTCTGAAATAGAGGGCGAGTTCGTACCCTTGAGCGCCGTCACGAGCGGGGTGAAGGACCTGCGGGCCGCCCTCGATGCCGCCCGCGAGCGCCTGAAGTACGAGGGGCGAGCCACGATCCTCTTCGTCGATGAGGTCCATCGATTTAACAAGGCCCAGCAGGACGCCCTCCTTCCCGCCCTGGAAGAGGGCCTCGTTGACTTCGTCGGGGCGACGACCGAGAACCCGTCTTTCGAGGTCACGGCCCCTCTACTCTCTCGCTCGCGCGTTTTGCGGCTCATGCCTCTCTCGGAGGAGCATCTATCCACCCTCCTTGGCAAGGGGCGTGAGACGCTCGGGGTCGAGGTCTCGCCGGGGGCCGCATCGTACCTTCTGCGGCTCTCCGGCGGTGACGGGCGACGGCTGCTAAACGCCCTGGAAGCTGCTGCTTCGGCCGCGTCCGGGCGGGTCGAAGTCGCTCACGTCGAAGGGGCGGTGGGGGACCGTGCCCTGCGCTACGGGCGGGAGGAACACTACGACGTCGTGAGCGCGTTCATAAAGAGCGTGCGCGGCGGCGATGCGGACGCGGCGCTGCACTACCTCGCGCGTATGATCGAGGCTGGTGAGGACCCGGTGTTTATCGCTCGGCGGCTCGTGATCCTTGCCTCCGAGGACATTGGCAATGCTGACCCGCATGGCTTACCCCTGGCGACAGCCGCCTCGCACGCCGTCCACATGGTGGGCATGCCTGAGGGCCGAATCCCGCTCGCCCAGGTCACTACTTACCTCGCCTCCGCTCCCAAGTCCAACGCTTCTTACGCTGCCATAAACAAGGCCCTTGAAGACGTCCGGGGCGGCTTCGTTCCCGAGGTGCCGATGCATCTACGCAACGCCGCCACGGGCTTGATGAAAGATGAGGGCTACGGGAAAGGCTACCGCTACGCTCACGATGATGTCGAAGCCGACGGAATGAATGACCGGTATCTGCCGGGAGAACTCGCCGGGCGAGCGTACTACGAGCCGAAGGAGAGCGGGGCGGAGAAGGAGATCAAGGAGCGGATCGAGCGTTGGCGTCGGGAACGGAAGAGACGAGAGGGAACAGCAGACGGATAGCGGGGTCACTTCTCTAGCGGGTTACGAAAACGTGGGAGGTCGCCGAGCAGCGGCACGATCCTACCCCGGGTCCATCCTCCGCTCATCGCCGGTCTTAGGTCGCGGATCTTCTCTTTTTTCCTCTCGATCGCCGTCCAAGGCGGTCTTCTCGTTCGTTTCTACGAGGAGCGCAAGGAAGATGAAGGGCTCGAACCAGGTGACGTAGGGGTAGAACCAGTAGTTGACGGTTAGCTCGAAGGCGATGATGAGGGCGGCGGAGAAGGCGGCGAGCCTGCGGATAGTCCTCTTTTTCGGGAAGATGGCGACGACGAAGGCTAGCAGGATCGCCAACGCCGTCAGGGGTTGCTGGAGGACCTTGAGCTCCGGCACCTGGCTAAAGATGGTCCACGGGGTCTCCCGAGTGCCCTGGAAGGCTATGGTCTTCTCGTAGAAGAGCTTAGCTCCTCCTATCAGGTCGCCGTCGAGGGCCAGCACCCAGAAGGAGAGGAGGATAACCACTACTCCTCCCAGAATGAAGTCAAGTAGAGGGACGCGCCTGCGAACGCCGTCATGGAGCAGCCAGAGCGGGCCGAGGATGATCGGGAACAGCTTGATCGCGAACCCCGCCGTCACGCTCGCCCCGCGCCCGAGAGGATTGGCCGCCGTCGCTAGCCCGATGGCCGCTACCGCCGCGATGACCACGTCGTTGGTGTTGTTGTTAGTCGAGTAGAGCGTATACGGGAAGATGGCCCAGGCGAAGAGCAGGGTTGATCCACCCCGCGATCCAGCGTACTTGTATCCCGCGATGAACAGGGCGATCGCGCCGACCACGAAAGCGAGGGCGGTCAGACCGTGGGCGGCGGGGAGGAAGTCCCACTCGCCGCTCCATCCGAAGTACCACCGGAAAGGCGTGTAGAGCAGGTAGTTCAACGGTCCATAGGTGTCGCCCGTACCCACGTTGCTGGGCATGTTGCCGTAGGGTAGCGTGCCGTCGAGTATGCGGTCACCGCCTACGACGCCTGCGTAGCCGACGTCTATCACCCGCGAGTCTAGGTTGAGCCCGAGGACGAGGCCACTGCCAAGCAGGCCGAGCACGAACAAGACCGAAGTCGGGAGGTTGCTGGTCCTCTCGACTCGCTCTCCGTACCCGAAACCCATCATTAGGGTGCGCCCGAGCAGGTAGAGGAGCGGCGGATACCAGAGCAATACGGCCCAGTAAGAGTCGCCTTCCCGGAAGAAGCCGTGCGAGATGAGGAAGCCCAGGAGCGCGATTACGTCGAGGTTGCGCAGGGAGAGGAGCTTGTCGGGCCGCCAGAACGCCACGGCGAAGAGGAAGGCTAGAGAGCCCCATACGTACCAGTAGTTAGCCTGTTTGCCGTACGCACCGTAGTCGCCGCGGGCCATATGCCAGCCGACCTGATCCCCGGTCCACACGTAGTTTAGCTGCCATGTGTCGTCGTCCACCCCGACCCGTACGATCTCCTTTATACCGTCTTCGAGCGGCATGCCGCCAACTAAGCCGTCCTCCTCGACCTTCAGGTGAACCGTCCACTCGCCGTCTTCGTACTCCGCTTCCGAGGTGTATGGAGCGTGCTCCGAGAGCTCGCTGCGCACTTCTGGGCTGGCGAGGGCCAGCTTTATGGCGTCGTCTTCGGAGAGGTTCGGGTAGGTTGCGGTTTCTGCGGAGGGGTAGACCTGGATCTGCTTCACCTCTTGTGTATCGTCCGACACCGAGAGCTCCGCGAGGATCATTCCCTCGACGCTCTCCCTGATAAGCACCCGCCATGCGTCGTCCGAAGCCTGATACTCGGCGGTGCTCTTAACGGTTGGATGCGAGAGCAGGTCCGCGACCTCCGGTACGGAGGATGCCGCCCGCTTTGCCTCCTCGGAGCTCATCTCTGGGCCGGGCGCGAACCCGAAGACAGCGAGGAGCAGTGGCAAGAGCAGGAGAAGGACCGCCAGGCGATGGCGCATCAAGCCATCTCCAGGATAGGCTTTGACAGCTCCTGATGCTCTCCCGGTGCTAGGGAGAGAAATAGGGGCCAAAGGGCGGCGAAGAGCAGGTTGCGTCCCAGGAGAAGATTAGTTGCGGGTGGTTCTATCTTCATAAGCTCTGCGTAATGATAAGGGAAGATCCGGGTGGTCATCCAGTAGACCGCCAGTAATATCGTCGAGGTCTCCAAACCGCATATCCTGTTCGCGCTCAACGGCGTCATTTAAGGCGGCAGCCAGAAGAAGTTACGGCGCGGTAGGGGAGGGTAGATCCTCCTTCGCAGTCCACCGGGCTCGCAAGCTTGCAGAGGGGACGGATTATGGGATCTCCTCTAGCTCCTGACCGAAGAGCTCGGCCAGGGGTTCGAGTCCCTCGGGAGCGCCGGTCGCGAGCACCGAGTCGTCGCCTCTGAGCGTGAAGGTGTCGCGCGGGCGGTAGGTCCAGCGTCCGCCACGGTTGACCGCCAGGGCGTACATACCCGTCTCGGTCTCGAAGTGCAGGGAGCCTAAAGTACGCCCGTCGGCGGGCGACCCGGCAGAGACGGTTAGCTTCAGGACTATCTCGTCGGACTCGCCGACCGCGGCCGAGAGGACCGGGTGGACCTCCTCGCCCTTCTCCACGATCCAAACCATCTCCTGGGCGCAGTCGGCGATGGCCTCGGAGGCGGTCGCAAGGTGGAGGATGCCCCGCAGGCGTGATGGGTCCTCGATGTATCGCGCGGAGAGGAGGACCCAGCGCTCGATACGGTAGCGCATCTCGTCCATCTCGTCTTCTATTGCGACTACCTCGCGCGCCAGCCCCGCATCGTAGTAGAGGAGCGCCGAGTAGGCCAGGCCTACGGCGACCTCCGAGAGGTTCTTCATCTCGATTAGGAGATCCACCGCTCTCTCTAGCTCTGAGAGGTCTTCGCCCGCCTCGGCGCCGTCGGCGCTACCCCCGCCGGGACCGAGCGGCGGCGCGCCGGCTAGCTCGCGTAACTCTGCAACCCCCTCGGGCGGTCCCTGCAGGAAGAGGACGTCTCCCTCACGAAGTACGTCTTCCGGGTCCGGGTCAAAGTTCCACTCCGAGCCCGAGCGGACGGCGATGGGGCGCATCCCCGTCTCCACCGGCAGGTCCAGCTCCTGCAGGCTTCGGCCGTCGAGCTCGCTCTCCGGGTAGATGCTCACTCGGCTCGTAACCTCCTCGGCCGCCGGGAGGTCTTGGAGCAACTCGGGCGGGATGCCGAGTTTTTTTATCACTATCTTGGCGATGTCGTTGGCGGCGTTGCCGATCTTCTCTATATCCTGCACGACCTGCAAGATCCCGGCCATCTGCTCCGAGTCGGCCGGGCTACGGGCGGCCAGGATCGCCAGGGTGCGCATGTCGAAAACCAGGTCGTTCAGACGCGCTTCAAGGCGAAAGACCTCCTCGGAGAAGTCCTCAGAGTTGTAGAAGAGGGCGGCGTAGGCGAGGTCCACCATGAGTTCTGAGGTGTTCTTCGCCTCGGAGAGCATCTCCTTGAGGTTGCGGGGGCGATCTTCGCGCATAACTCCTAACCTGCCAGTCCGAAAATGATCAGGGCAATTATAAGGCTCATGAACCCGAGCAGGTCCACTGCCGCCGTAATTATCGGTATGCCGTAAGTGTCAGGGTCGAGCCCCAACCTGTAAGAAGTGACCGAACCGTAGTAGGCCGCGAGCACAGCCGCGGTCGTCGCTATTAGCCCCGCGAGCGTGCTGATGCCCATCATTATCAGAAGACCCGGGCTGGCTCCCTCCGGGAACAGGGCCACGGCGAGCACGTGCGAGAGGGCGCCAATGAACAAATAAACTCCCGCGGCGAAAGTGTAGATGAGGATGAAATCTCGGAACGCCGCCACCGGCGGCAGCCCCCGTGGCGCCAGAAGACCCAAATGTATCTTGGACGAGAGCCGGCTGGAGAGGATACCGCCGAGAGCCCCGCCCTCCTGCAAGAACGCTGGCAGCAGGATACTCAGAGCCAGCAGCGTCGTGAACTGCTCCCTGCGATCCTCGAGCGCCACGCCGACGAGGATGGTGACGGTACCGGTTAGCGCGAGTATCGGCAGGCTCTCGGCCAAAATGCGCCTTAGGTTTCGGCCCCCGAGCCTGAACCCTAGAATGCACACGGCGACGGCTACGACTGTGAGTGTCAGGGCGAGCCCGCCGGAGAAGATGGGTATGTCGATCAAGTAAGCGGCAAGGACTAGAGAGGGGAGGGTCAGAATGTCACCCGCTGCGGTCAGCATCGGGGCGGCGATGTTGTCCATGTCCCAGTTTCTAGCCACGCTCGTTCGGGCGACGAAGACGGTGATGACGAGGAGCAAGGCGCCAGCGATGACGCCGCCGACGGTAGAGATGACGATGTAGTCTACGACCGAGAGTTCCGTGGCGACCCCGAGTATGTCGGAGAGGTATCGTGCCAAAAACGCCAGAAACACCCCGGAGACTAGAGAGAGGACCGCCGCTGCCTGCATGTTCTCTGCGAGCACGCCACGCTGGAGGCTGAAGCTAAACAGACCCGTTTGGATCGAGGTCGAGAGCCGGCTGCCCATAGCCCCGAAGATAGCGCCGCGCATCCCGATAGCGGCCGGTATCAGCACCGCGAGCCCCACGAGGTCCTCTAACGTACCCGCGATCCCCGCGAGCACGATACCCGCTATCAGCTCTCCGACCGATGACAAAAAGAGCGCCGCAAACCCCTGTCTCAGGGATTCCTTCTCCTGAGACAGGTATCCGTAGACGCGCGGCCTTATCCTTGGCCGCCCCTGGAGTCGCCCGCGCAGACCTCCGTCTCTCTCCCGTCTACCGGCGTCCTTCTCTCGGCCCCTTATCCGGAACCTTTTTCGCTCTCTCTCGGTCACGCTAGTTGTATAGCCGGTGGGTAGAGCTATGTAAAGAGTGGTTGAGAGGCTTCTAGCATGAGAAGCCCTAGAGCCAACCGGCCTTCTTAAAGATGCGATGAAGCAGGAAGGCGGTCATCACCATCAGCGTCAGCGCGAACGGGTAGCCGAACGCCCAGGTCAACTCCGGCATGTGCTCAAAGTTCATCCCGTAGATACCCGCCACGAGCGTGGGGGCGAATAGAATGGCGGCCCAAGCGGAGATCTTCTTGACCTCGTCGTTCTGGTTTATCCCTACCAGCGTCAGGTTCACGCTGAGGATGTTCGAGAGCAACTCGCGGAAGGCTTCGACCTGCTCCGTCGTCCGCAGGGCATGGTCCTGAACGTCGCGCAGGTACCTGTGCAGCTCGGGATCGAAGTCATACACCTGGCCTTCGATCATGCTCTCTAGCATGTTGTTCAACGGCTGAGTCGCCCTACGGAAGCCGATGACCTCGCGAGAGAGGGCGTATATTCGACGTGAGACGCTGGCATTGCCTCCGAAGACCTCCGCCTCGATCTCGTCTATATCCGTTTCGAGACCCCGAGAGACAGGGGCATAGTCGTCCACGACACGATCCAGGATCGCGTACATGACCGCCCCCGGTCCTCGACGCAAAAGCTCCGGGTCTTTCTCCAGCCGGTCACGCACCTCGTGCAGTTCGGAGGCCTTGCCGTGACGGACGGTGATTATGAAACCAGGCCCGACGAACGCGTGTATCTCGCCAAACTCGACCGTCTCCGTCTCGTCCCTGTAACGTGCGGACTTGAGCACGACGAAAACCGAATCGCCGTATCGTTCTATTTTCGGACGTTGGTGGGCGGTAATGGCATCCTCGACCGCGAGCTTGTGCAAATCGAACTCGCTGGCGACGGCTTCGAACTCCTCCCCGGTCGGCTCGTAGAGCCCGATCCAGGCGAAACCGCCCTTTTGGCGTGAGGCCTCGCAGGTCTCCTCAAGGGAAGGAGAAGCCTTCTCCCGGCGCCCGTCCACGTAGATAGCATTATCGATGATCACCGGTACATTATACGCGGAGCGAAGAAGCCCCTGTACCTAAACTCTAGGTACGTCTTCAGAGTATATTGATCCAGTAGAGACTTGGACTCTCGCAGCTTCCCGGGGACGGTGCTCCAAACGTTGAGTACCATCCTTAACTCCGCTTAGAGCAGAGGTGTAAAAAGATCGCGAGCTTGAGAGGCCTCTACAGGCTGCTCGGAAACCGCAATTACCTTGGCCGCCGACGCTTCTAAAACATGCCGTTACGACGCAGGTAATAGAGCATGCTCACGCCCAGCGCCGCGCACACTCCCACGATGGCGTAGAAGCCGTAGTGCCACTCGGCTTCCGGTATGTATTCGAAGTTCATGCCGTAGATACCCGTAATGAACGTGAGCGGCAGGAAGATGGTCGAGATGGCGGTTAGCCTCTGCACGCTCTGGTTGACACGCTGAGTCTGTAGGGTGGCGCGCTGGGTCTGGCGGGCC
>DASQMR010000024.1:0-1571 GCA_035645375.1 Rubrobacteraceae bacterium | reverse complement strand
ACCCTCTTCCCTCGCCAGCGCGTACGGTCGAGTGCCCATATTCATCGCGTGCTCTCCTTCGGTTGGGCGATGCCTATCCGAGAACCCTAGAGTATCGGGGAGCAAGGTGTATCCCCTATATGGACTAGTTCGGGATCCTTTCTCGGCGCACATCCGAAAATCCCGTACAGGCGAAGTTCGCAGAATTACCATTCTAGAGACTGTCTGGGGAATAGCCGGACGGGTCGGCTAGAGCGTATTTTGATAGCGCGGAGCGTTAATGAGGCGCCTTTTCACTCCTTTCTGCAGGCTCTTGGGACCCCAAAACGGAGTCCGCTCGGACTTTCCAGACTGTCTCTCTACGAGGTTGAGTGAATAAGGGAAACGGGAAGGGCCTACTCGCCGTGCCCGAACTGTCCGGTGGCGGCGTTCCTGTCCTCTGGCTGGGCATCGGGGCGTAGCCACAAAGAGACGTGGGCGGGCTGAACGGTCCTGCTTGCTACCCCCACCAAGTCGCCGCCCAGGACGTCCAGGTCCGTCTCCTCGCGTAACCGGGCGTTGAAGGCGACCAGGGTCTTGGCGGCGTCGTACTTGCGGCGGTAGAAGCGCCTATCCACGAAAGCCTGCACCCGACGACGCGGAGGATACGGTGTTGGAGACGGCGAAGAAGAGCGCGACTCGGACGACCCACCTCCAGCGTGGTGAGACCAAGCGCCCGTCGGGGAAGTAGAGCGCTAAGAGGGCGAGCAGCAGCAAGACGGCGGGTATGTAAATCCAGAATAGAAGCCAAGCCATCGGCGGCACTAGGGCAGAGAGCCGGGTTCAGCGACGATTGCGTAGGTGGCATACCGCCGCGCGAATTCCTGTAGGGCGAGACAGACTGCCGCACCAAGCAAGAACCAGCCGACCGGATTGGCGAACTTACTGGACGCTACAACCGCGCCTACGAGTGCGCACGAGACCACGCCTACGACACGCCTACGATAGACGCCGAAGGATAATGAAGAAGACTCGTTCCCATGAGACCAGCGAAGGCCGCGGCGCAGGTGACCAACCCGATCGTCAGCGCGAACGACGACTACGCAAGCCGAGCGGCGACGCGGGCGCTCAACCCACCGACCCCTCGATCCTGTTTGCTTGCCCCTTCCGTCACGACACCACTCTACGGGCCGCCCGTCTCCCGAGCATTACGGCGCACGTTACGAAGACGCTCTCGTGCCCAAGAACGGCCGAGCTTCGTAGAACCCTCTCGGCGCGAAGTTCCGAGTACAAAGCTCCCGCGGCCGTTCTCGGGTCTCCCGCGGGCTAACTTTCCGTATGGGCCTGAGAAGTCCAAGTGCGCAGAACGCCTATTTTCCTCACAGTTTGGGTGAATAGGGGGATAGGAGAGCCGCGCTCAGGGTCTAACAAGACTCTTCGTTGCACGGGGTAGTAGGCACATGGAAGGGGAAAGCTCACCGGTTGGTCCACTTTAGCTGGAACTCGACCTCCTCCTCGTCCCCCTCCCGCTCGTGCTCGACGTTGAACTCGGCACGGGCCGGCACGTAGACCCTCTCCCCGGCCACCCGGATCTCGAAGCGTTCGCCCGCCTC
>DASQMR010000023.1:0-7686 GCA_035645375.1 Rubrobacteraceae bacterium | reverse complement strand
TACCAAGCGCCGCACCGAGACCGTGACGCCGTACCACAACTTCGGCCAGGTTTTGGACTCGGTCATTCACGGCTACCAGGAAGATTTCCCGGTCATCGACGAGGACGGGAAACTGCTCGGTATCATTACGCGCAGCGAGATCCTGGCTGCCGCCCACTCCCCGCAGAAGTACGCGACCGTCCGCGACCTCATGCGAACGGGCGTCCCGGTGATTTCCCCGGACGCCGACCTCTTCAAGGATGGCCACCGGGTACTCCAGGAGAGCGGCCTACGCGCGCTGCCCGTCGTCCAGGACGGCGAGCTCGTCGGTATGCTAACCGTCGACGACGTCGGCCAGGCTAGCCTGCTTCGCGACCTCCGCAAGCAGCAGTACTAGTTGGCTAGAGTAGTGCGAGTAGTCTCCCTCCTCCCGAGCGCCACCGAGATCCTATGCTTCACCGGCGCCGGGAGAGACCTAGTCGGCGTTACCCACGAGTGCGATTACCCCGAGGGAGTCGAGAGGCTCCCTAAGCTTACGTCCACTCCTATAGATCAACACTCGATGAACAGCGCTGAGATTGACGCCGCGATCGGAGAACGCCTTACCGACGCTGGCAGCATCTACTCTCTCGATACAAAGCTACTCGAAGAGCTGGAGCCGGATCTCATCCTGACCCAAGGCCTGTGCGACGTCTGCGCCGTCTCCCGCAACATCGTCGAGCAGGTTGTCCCCAGGCTCCCGAAGGTGCCCCGCGTCCTCTCCATGAACCCGACCTCTCTAGGCGAAGTGCTGAACGTCACGGTCGAGGTTGGAGACGCCGTCGGTCGCGGGGCGGAGACTCGCGAGAAGGTCGCCACCCTGAAGAAGAGGCTCGCCCGCGTCGAGGAGATGGTGGAGAGCCTACCACGGTCGCGCGTTGGCTGTATCGAGTGGCTCGACCCGCCGTTCTCCGCCGGCCACTGGGTCCCGGAGATGGTTCGACTCGCCGGCGGGGAGGAGCTCTTCGCCAGAGAACGAGAGCCCTCCGGGCGCCTCTCCTGGGAGGAAGTTTTTGAGGCAGCACCGGAGGTTCTCATCCTCATGCCCTGCGGCTTCGACGTGTCCCGCGCTGCCGAGGAGGGTAGAGCCTTGCCAGGACTCCTCGAATGGTCTGATCTTCCGGCCGTCAAGAAAGGGCGGGTGTGGGCGGTGGACGCGAACTCCTACTTCAGCCGACCGGCGCCGCGTCTCGTGGAGGGGGTAGAGATGCTGGCTCGCATCCTGAATCCGGCTGTCTTCCCGGACGCGCCGGAGCCCGCCGACGCGGTACGGCTCACCGGGCCTCTGGCTCGTCGTTGAACGTTCAACTCGCGCCCACTGATCGTATTCGCTAGACTGCCTCACCTATGAGGGTTATCGTCGAGGAGATAGAAGCGCTCGTCTCCCGGGCGGGGGGGCACCCGATTTGGGGATATGCTCACTGCTTAAGGGTGCACGCTCTGGCAGAGAAGCTGGCGCGCGAGGAGCGGCTCGACTATGACCCGGAGATTCTACGGCTCTCGGCCCTTCTGCACGATATCGGGCTCTACAGAGCCTACTCGCTACGCGAGGGCGCGGATCACGTCCGGCGCTCGGCCGCGGTAGCTACGCGCATGCTGCGCGACGGAGACTTCCCTCCGCAGGCCACCCGCGTCGTCCTGGATGCCATCGAGCACCACCCGCCGGGTGCCTCCCCGGGCCGCTCGACCGAGGCCGCCCTCCTCAAGGACGCCGTCGCCCTCGACTACCTCGGCACCATTGGCCTCGCGCGGGTGTTCGGCATGGTTGGTATAGAAGACGACGTTCCGAACCTCACGGCGGCGACGCGCCACGCCATAAGCCTCCGGCGTACCCTCCCGGATCTCCTGCAACTGGATGCCTCTCGCACCCTCGCCCACGAACGAGTCCTTGAGATGGACCGCTTTTTCGAGAGCCTGGAGAACGTAACGAGCAACTTGAAGTTACTATAGTTTCTGGCTGGTTAGGAGTCTGCGCAGAATGTAGCCTTCGTCTCGCCGGTTTAGCCTCTACGATCCTACCTCAAAGGGCTGTCCACAAGAAGTAGCCTCCGGCGGCGAGGCTGAGCAGGCCGATAAGGGTCATCCTTATACCCGCCACGAGGTGGATACCGCGTTCGGAGAGAGGCCCGAAGCCGCCGCGGTCCCGGTCTTCCGGCCTCCGGCCGCCGCGCAGGAGAGCGTACAAGCCGAAGGCCAGGGCGACGAGGCCGATGGCGGTCAGAAAGAAGCCGGCCGCCATCGCGAGTTGCACGGGCGGAGGGCTCTAGCGCCCCTCGTTCCTCCGGTTGGCAGAAGCTCTCATGCGGGCGAGCAGGGTACGGAACCTCGGATGGTCGTGCAGGGGGGCAAATTCCAGGGCCTGTTTGAAGTGTTCGGCATCCCGCTCGCCTGCGACGATGGCCTTCTCTATAAAATCGAGGGAGGCGTCGTATTCGCCGCGGCGTGCCCTCACGCTGGCTAAGGCCGAGAGGGCGGGGGAGTAGCCCGCGTCGGCGGCTATTGCCCGCACGAGCAACTCCTCGGCAGTCTCTAGATCGTCGGTAGCGTAGTAGAGGCTCGCGTAGGAATAGAGGGCGCGAGGGTTGCCCGGGTCCTGCTTTAGCGCCTCCACAAAGTGCTCCTCGGCCCTCTCGACCTCTCCGCGGCGCTCGTGATAGAGACCTAACTCCAGGTGGGCGTTCGGGTCCTCGGGGTCTAGGTCGAGGACCTTTCTGTAAGCTTCCGCCGAACCCTCCTCGTCGCCTAGAGCAAGACGAACTTCGCCCAAGGTGTAGAGGTGGCGGATCTCGTCCTGCCCCAGAGCCACGGCCTCCTCTGCCAGAGAGAGCGCCTCTTTGAGATCCTTGTTCTCTGTCAGGAGGTGCGCGGCGAGCTCGTCCCGTATCTCAGGCGACCCCGGACACTCCTTCAAGCCTCGCCGGAAGGCCCGCTCAGCCTCCTCGGAGCGGTCATTGCGAGCGTGGCAGATCCCGAGGTTCGCGTGCGCCTCCCACCAATCCGGGGCGTAACTTATTACCCGTTCGTACTCGCCAACCGCCTCGGGGTAGCGGCCGAGCATGTCAAGAGAGTTTGCCCGAAAGGTGCGCGCTCCGCTCTTCTGCTGGTCGTCCTGGGCGTTCTCCAACGCCTTCTCGAAGAACTCCAGGGCCTGTACGAAGTCAGCGGCGTCGAAGGCGGTGAGGCCGGCGTTGATGAGCATGTCGGCGTCTTCAGGGTGGGCCTTGGTCCACCGCTCGAAGGTCGCCCGCGCTAGGCTAGGCTCACCCATGAGCCCGTAGTAGCGCCCGAGCTCGACGAAGGCGTCCGGGTACTCAGGGTCGGAGGAGGTCGCCCTTTCGAGGTGATGCACGACCTTGAAGGGCTCGTCGCCACGCATGGCAAGTGCCGCGAGACCCATTCGCGGGACTACCCAATCGGGGTCGAGATCCAAAGCATCTAGAAAGCTCGCCTCGGCCTCTTCGAAGCGGTCTAGACCGAGGAGGGTGCGACCTATCGCCTCTATTACCTCCGGGTTCTCCGGTTCGAGGGCTAGCGCCTGCTCAAAGCGGGAGAGCGCGTCTTCGAGCAAGCCCTCCTCGGCGAGCGCCTCGCCCTGATCCAGCAGTCCTTCGAATTCCTCCATTACGGGCATTAAACCAGATACGTTGCCGAATATTGTAGAATCGCCCATCAAAGCAAACGGTCAAGGAGAGAGGCGAGTTTCTTGAAGAATCCCCCCGTGGTCGAGGAGATATCTGTCCGCTATCAGGATCTCGACCCCTACGGCCATGTCAACAACGCCCTCCACCTGGCCTACTTTGAAGCGGCGCGTCTCGCGTACTGGGATCTACTTGCTCAGAACCTCGGTCTCGGGCCTCTGGAGGCCGGCGATATCCCCGGTATGCGCTACGTCATCGCCGAGGCCACGGTTAGATACAGAGCCCCAATCTTCTTTGGAGGCGCCCTCTATGGCGCGGCTAGCATCCGTACCGTCACTAACCGCTCCTTCACCATGGACTACGAGCTCCGCGCCGGCGAGAGCTACGAAACCGGCCGCACCGCCGCCGAGGGTACCAGCGTCCAGGTCTTCTACAATCTCGAGACTCATGAAGTCCGTCCCCGCCCCGAGTGGTTTCTGACCGGCGTGGCTGCCATAGAGGGTCGTACCGAGGACTCGTTGATGTCGCCGTCCAACCAGGCTGGTTAGGTGCAACTTCGAAGACTAGGGCGCAGTGGTATCGAGGTCTCGGCCGTGGGTCTCGGCACCTGGCAGGTCCTCGACGTACTTGGCCGCGAAGAGGAGGCCCGTCACGAGGTCGTCGGAGCGGCTCTGGAGGCCGGAACCACGCTCTTCGACTCCTCTCCAATGTACGGCGAGGCAGAGAGGGTTCTTGGCGACGCTCTGAGGGAGCACGGACGCGACAGGGCTACCGTCGCAACGAAGGTCTGGACCTCGGACGACCGGGAGGCGGAGCGTCAGGTCGAGCACGCCCTGGACTTCTTCGGTAGACGCATCGAGCTCTACCAGGTACACAACCTCGTCGCAGTAGAGAAGCGCCTCGACCTGCTCGAAAGTCTAAAAGAGGAGGGCAAGGTTCGCTCTATCGGCGCGACGCACTACTCGCGTTCCGCCTTCCCCGCGTTGATGGAGGTGATGCGTGGCGGCCGGATAGACTTTGTGCAGGTTCCCTACAACGCCGCCGACGTTACGGTTGCGGAGGAGGTACTGCCGCTCGCCAAAGAGCTCGACCTCGGTGTGATCGTCATGGTCCCTTTGGGCTCCGGCCGCCTTGTGCGCAACGCTCCTTCAGAAGAGAAGCTAGATCCTCTACGCGAGTTCGGCATCGAGACGTGGGCGCAGGCGCTACTCAAGTACGTCCTCTCCGACGAGCACGTAAGCTGCGCCATCCCTGCTACCAGCAAGCCCGAGCGTGCCCGCGAGAACGCGCGAGCAGGCGAGCCGCCTTTCTTCAGCGATGAGGAGCGCGAGTATGTCAGGTGGCTGGTCCGCCGCTGAGCTTCTCTACCTCTTCCGGCGTCGGCAGCGATCCTTGCGCCCCCTCTCGCGTTACCGCAACGGCCGCTGCAAACACGGCGAAGGGGACGGCCTCTTCGAGGGGTGTACCCTTCGCGAGTCTCGCGGCGAGCGCCCCGACGAAGGCATCTCCGGCTCCCGTAGTGTCCACGACCTCGACCTCAGAGGCGGGGAAGTGTTGAGTTGTTCCTTCGGCTGCTACGACCGCACCCTCCGCCCCTAGCGTCACGACTACCGAGGCTGGGCCAAGCTCCAGGAGCCCTCGGGCTGTCTCATCGGAGGACTTCCTATCACCGAGCAGGAACGCGGCCTCGTGCTCGTTGACTACAAGCGGATCTGAGAGTCGGAGAAGGGTGTTGGGGACCTCGCGCGGAGGCGCCAGGTTGAGCAGGAAGCGTGTGCTAGTTTCCTCTGCGAGATGGGCCGCACTCTCGACGGCCTCCACGTTTACTTCGAGCTGCGCTACGAGCACGCGGGCCTTCCGGATGTCCCCGGCTGCAGTCTCTACCTCTCGGGGCCCGAAGCCGCGGTTTGCGCCGGGGGAGACGATGATGGCATTCTCGCCGTCGGGGGTGACGGTAATAAAGGCCGAACCGGTTGGCAATTTAGAGAATTCCTCTACTCGAGTCGTATCTACCCCGTTGTCGCGGAGGTTTTCGACGAGCTTCGCGCCGAACGCATCCTCGCCCACCCTGCCGAGCATGGTTACCTCAGCGCCCAGCCTTGCGGCGGCGACGGCCTGGTTCGCACCCTTGCCGCCGGGGAAGAGGGTAAGTCCGGCGTCGGTGACCGTCTCGCCAGGCTCCGGGCGGCGCTCGACCCTGAGCACAAAGTCCTGATTGATCGAACCGATGACTAAGACTCCGGCCAGAACGCCTCCACTTCATCCTGGATGTTGCAATCTTCCAGCATTCTACCGAATACCGTCATGACGACGCTGCGAGACCTGAAGAGTTTCGGCGAGCCGGGGACGCTCGTATACCTTGCTGATTGCGTGGAGCTGATGCGTCTCATGTCTGCCGGATGCGTGGACGTGATCTTTGCCGACCCGCCCTACGGCTCTCGGGCGGCGGCGTGACCGTAAAGAGCGGACGTGTTGCGCCGGTAGACAAGGGCAACTGGGATCGCTCGACGGGAAACAAACTATTGATAGTGCTGACTGCGGGCGCTCCCCATTGGAACTAATGACTAGTCAGGGCCTCTCGCAAGAGCAGGCGCGCCAAATCGATTAGCTCCACAGCGAACCTCAAACGGACTCCCGCAGATCATCCACCCCGACGACCATAAGCAGAGTGCGGAGCGTATACGAGGGATCTTGGACCAAGGAGTCGCGCCGTACGCGCTCGAGAGGCGTTACTTTCACGCCGATGGGCACGAGGTCTGGAGCCTGTCGAACATCTCGCTTATACGGGACTCCGAGGGCAAGCCAATCCATTTCGTTTGTCTGCACCAGGATATAACGGAGCGTAAGGCTCTCGAGGAGCGCCTCGAGCACCAAGCGTTTTACGATGCCTTGACCGACTTGCCTAATCGGATTCTGTTCCTCGACCGCCTGAATCAGGCCCTGGCTCGAACTCGCCGGGAGGACGGCCCGGTGGCGGTGCTTCTACTGGACCTGGATAACTTCAAGGTCGTTAATGACTCACTCGGTCACGACGCGGGTAACTCCTTATTGATCGACCTTGCCGTGCAGTTGGAAGTCTCCGTGCGGCCCGGGGACACGGTCGGGCGGATCTTCGGGGACGAGTGCGCAATCCTGCTGGAGGCCCCGGCCGGCGTCGAAGATGCGCGCCGGGTCGTGGAAAGGATCGAAGAGAGCTTGCAGGTACCCTTCGACGTAGACGGGTGAGAGGTGTACTTGAGCGCCAGCATCGGGATCGCCCTCGGCGAGACCGCGGAGGACGGAGCCGCAGAATTACTGCGGCACGCCGACTTGGCAATGTACGAAGCCAAGGACAGAGGCAAGACCCGCCTAAGAAATACGTAGACAACATCAATCATCAGGACCTCGGGCGGGATTGCTCCTCCGTCCGGGGCTCCTACCTGTGCATATTGAGGGTGTGGAGGCCGGGAACTCGGCCGTATAGGAACTATTCTTGCACGTCAGGTACGGTCCGGATATTCGCAGCGACGAGGCGGTTATGAGCAGGCTCAACACGTTCCTCGCTAATTACGGGTTTGCCAGGAACCTCGCCTTCACGAGCCTGCTCGTCGGGACAGCCATACTAGTTAAGCCACTTTTTGTGGAGAGCGCTGATCCTGAGCTAGTTAAATACGGTATCGTAGCGTTGGTAACGGGTGTTCTCCTTGTCTATCGGTACCTGAAGTTTTTCCGCCAGTACTCCTACGAGATGTTCAACACGTATGCGAGGGGAAGTTAGATGGGAGAGTTTAAGGTCTACTTCCTACCCGTCGGCCAGGGCGATAGTACTTGTGTGGAGCTGCCGAATGGTCAAAGAATGCTGGTTGACATCAACCGGCATCCTGGCCATGGTATAGACGTGGTGCAGTTCCTTAAGGATCGCATCCCAGAAGTCGAGGACGAGTACGGAAATCGGGTTCGCAAGCTCGACTACCTCGTTATTACCTATGCTCACGAAGACCATATCAAGGGTCTGAAGGAGCTGGACGAAGAGTTTGTCTTTGGGGAGATC
>DASQMR010000022.1:0-2918 GCA_035645375.1 Rubrobacteraceae bacterium | reverse complement strand
AAGCGGGACGGTCGACGACTTCTCCGGCAGCGACCTGCTGTGCTACAAGGGGATCGAGTACGGCTACCTGACCCAAGAAGAAGAGACCTCCAATAGTCGGTTCAGCGACAGGAGTAATTGTACTTGCCGGATCGTCGCCGAACGTAAGATGAGGTAGTTTTGTACTTTGGGATGTATATCGAGAGGGTCGTGGCAGAATACTTCTTATCTCTCTGCACAAGATATTAGAAGCTATTTCTAGCGCTTACATGTCCCTGGGCCCCTCCTCACCTTGTGCGGCATGCCTCCCACCCGAACTCGGCCAGTACCGGCAGGTGATCGGAAGCCAATGCCACTTCCTCCGGCGATGTAATAACTCGACACCCCCGCAAGGCAGTTATTAATGGCGGTGCGGCGAATATGTAGTCTAAGCGTACCTGTGGATGAGGCGATGGTAGCGTAAAGCCCTCTTCCTCTGGGTGCAGCTTGCGGAAGCAATCGACATAACCTGCATCTAGCAGCGACGTGAGCGCCCAGCGTGGGATGTGTCCTAGTTGAAACCAGGTCTGCGCCTTGACCCACAGTGGCGCTTCTACCAGCGAAGCTTGATCTTCTGGGGCAATGGTATTGAAGTCACCGGCGAGCAGGTGCCGTTCTGGCGCGGTCTGCCGGATGTATCGGAGTAAGGCACGTACTTGGTAGGCACGCCACCATTCGAAGAACCACGGGTAGTAGGCCGCTAGGTGCACCCCGTAGACCGTTAACGGAAGGCCGTCAGCAGGCTGGACGGTAGCCTCTATGCAGCTCGGCCACAGGGGCCACAGGTGGAGCGTGCTGAAGCTAAGGATTGGCAAGCTGCTGAGCAGGCCCACACGCAGTGGTATGCGCCCCCGGCCCTCAGCCAGGTGGGGGGTCATACCCAGCGCCATGGCGATGCGCCGGAAGCTGTCTATCCTCTGCACTTCCGGTACAACGACGATGTCCGGGGCAGTCGCCAAGATCACCTCTACGATCTCCGCCTCGCGCCCCTCACCGCCCTTGAGGATGTTGTAAGTCAACAGGCGTATATTCACTACGCCATTATGACCATTGACGTCTCGTGGCACCTTGCTCCTTCCGACAGCCTCTAAGAGGACGCCGAATATTACCGGGCCGGAGGGCAAGAGTTATCCGGAGAATAGTGCAAGCAATAGACGCGAAGCGCACGGGTGCCCTTGTCCGCCCCTCGGATCTATACTCGGTACCCCCGGTGAAAGCGACTGATAAGTGCGAGTATCGAGGGTAAAAGCTAAGCTCTGTGGTTACTTGCTCGCGCCCTCACCTACAATGCGCTGAGTGTGCCCCGGAGGAAAGGCGGCTGCTCCAGGAGGGGGCACAATTCTTGGTTATCGTCCCCCTGACGCCCTGCGCGACCTTAGCTGCTCGGCGGCTCGTAGAGCTGGAGGTCGTTTCCTTCGCTATCCTTGAACGTTGCGACGCGTCCCCAAGGGTGCTCAGAGATCTCAGCCGGTACCTCGACGCCCTGCTCCTTCAGATTACTCACGGTCTCCTCTAGGCCACCCTGGGGCTGGAAGGTAACGACGGGGCCGCCCGCAGCCTCTGCCCCGGAAGGCTCGCGACCGTTCAACCCGATAGTGAGCCCGTTGGCGTCCACCTCGGCCCACTCACCGTCTTCCTTGGTGATCTGTAGTCCCAAAGTATCCTGATAGAATCCCTTGGCCCGCTCTATATCCTGTACCGGCATCCATACGTTCGCTACGCCTCTAAGCACTTGGCCTCCTCTAACACTCTAATTATGTGGTTCAAGATGTCAGGTATTGTCTTGCTAAACAGTAAGCAAAATAACCGAACAACCTCCGTACTCTCGAGCGCTCTAGTGCGCTGCCGCGTCTTTACACACTACTGCGCTCTTATTCTCTAGTCTCGCCTCAATTCCTGACTCTCGAACTCTTGCGCGCTCTTTACCCGCCCGGAAGGGCTGCGAATCAGCTGAACAGCTCCCCGAAACGAACGACAACCCTCTCTTCCACCTCCGGAAGCGTGGCGCCAAGGTCTAGCTCTCGCTCCAGGCTCGTCACCCCGTACTCCTTTATACCGCAGGGCGTTATACGGTCGAACCAGGAGAGGTCGGTCTCTACGTTGAGAGCGAATCCATGGGAGGTAATACGTCCGCTGGAGAACTTCACGCCTATCGCAGCGATCTTGTTCCCCTCTACCCAGACCCCGGTGTAGGCTGGATGACGCCCGGCCTCAATTCCGTAGTCAGAGAGGACGAGGATGAGGAGCTCCTCGAGGTCCCGCAGGTACTTGTGAGTATCAAACTTCTTGAGGCGAAGTATAGGGTATCCGACGACCTGACCCGGTCCGTGGAACGTCGCGTCCCCGCCCCGATCGCTCCAGAACACCTCCGCCCCCAGAGACCTCAAATACTCCTCCCCCGCCCCTAGGTTGGAAGCGTCCCTCGCCGCCCGCCCGATCGTGTACACCGGCGGGTGCTCGCAAAGGACGAGGGTGTCGGCAATCTCGTCCCGCCTCCGGAGATTCACCAGCTCCCCCTGTAGCTCCCAGGCCGCGGCGTAGGGCGTCAGACCGGGGAGACGGCGAACATCGAAGGCCGCTCCACCAGAGGGCAGCCTCTCGAGTTGCAAGTTCTGATCCTCTACTAGACTACGCCGCTCTTGCGGGCGTCGGCGGTCTGCTCGTGGGCGTGGTAGGAGCTGCGGACCAGCGGCCCGCTCTCGACGTGCTTGAAGCCCAAAGAGAAGCCATACTTGCGCAGGTCAGCGAACTCTTTGGGCTCGTAGTAACGGCTCATCGGCAGGTGGTTCTCTGACGGCCTGAGATATTGGCCGATAGTCAGGATATCCACGTCGCTAGCCCTGAGGTCGCGCATGATCTCGCGTAGCTCCTCCTCGGCCTCTCCAAGGCCAACCATAAAG
>DASQMR010000021.1:0-7250 GCA_035645375.1 Rubrobacteraceae bacterium | reverse complement strand
GCTCAATCCCGAGTGTATCCACTTGGCCGGCGACATGCGCGACATCCGGCTCGGTCGCACCTTCGACGCGGTGTTCGTCCACGACGCGGTGGATTACATGACCACAGAAGACGACCTGCGAGCGGCACTCGCGACCGTGGCGGCGCACCTCTCAGCCGGCGGCGTGGCGCTAGTGGTGCCGGATGCGACAGCCGAGACGTTCGAGGAGGCTACCGAGCACGGTGGCGGCGAGGACGAGCGCGGACGTAGGGCGCGCTACCTACAGTGGACCCTGCCGCCGGCGCCTGGCGAGACTTCCTACACCGTGCACTACGCGTTCCTCCTGTGCAAGCCCGCCGGGACCGTGTGCACCGTACACGATGTGCATCGCTGCGGAGTGTTCGGGCGCGCCATGTGGCTTAGGCTGTTCGGCGAGGTAGGGCTTTCCGCGACGCTCGCGCCGCGGACGATCGAGGGCACTGAGTACGACTCGTTCGTTGCGCTGCGCGACGCGCCATAGATTCATGCTCTAGGTGCCCTTGCAAATTCCGAGAAGACCCAACATCGGAAGCTAGGTTTCCGAGAACCCCATCCACTGGAAGCTCAGTTTCCGAGAAAGCCTCTTAGCGGCAATCCGGTGATTAGAGGAAGCCCTCCCTTAGCTAGGCGAAAGTTTAACTCTTGCTACATCTGCCAAATGACCAATCTTGATCATTTGAAGTATCAAATCTAATCATGGAAAAGGTTACCCTTTGAGGCACACTATCGGTAGAGGAACCAAGAGGTAATCCTCATGAAGGTTGACAAGAAGCAGGGAGAATGAGTAAAGAGGTTAATCCTCCCTATCCTCTACTTTGATCTTCTTCTCCTGAATGCAACTTTAAGATCACCTCCCCACTAGGTCGTAGCGAAAAACCGAGCGCAAGGAGACAATAGAGAATGATAGGCGGATTCGAGAGCTTTATGGGAAGCGAGGATTGACGCTGAGGAGTGCGTGCGCTCCATGGAGGTTTTTAGGAATGGAAGAAGTTCTTTGAGAGAGAGTATCTAGAGATGCGAACAAAGTACCTGGTGCTCATCCTGGCCGTACTGGCGATGCTGGTGGTGACGGGGGTGGGAGCAGCGTACGCCTCGGGCCAGATGGCGCTCTCGAACAGCACGATGACGACGAACGGCCATGGCACGATGGACGGCATGGGCTCGATGATGAACGCCGAGGGTATGTCCGGCGGGATGGCGACAGGGTCCTTCGATGAGGATCAGCCGTTCGATCTGCAGTTCATAGATCAGATGATCGTGCATCACCAGATGGCGATCATGTCCTCTGAGCACATGATCTCTGACTCCGAGCGGCCCGAGCTTAGGCAACTCGCCGAGAATATCCAGAGGAGTCAGTCCGAGCAGATAGAGCAGATGCAGGAGTGGCGTAACGAATGGCACCCCGACGACACCGAGCAAGCGCCCGGGATGTCCAACGACATGATGGACGACGGGATGATGGAGCAGATGATGGGCGGGTCAATGCAGAGGATGATGGGTGGCGACACCGCTAACGCCATGTTCCTCAGGATGATGATCCCCCACCACCAAGATGCCATTGATATGTCCGAAGAGGCTCTTGAGCGGGCTGAGCATCCTGAGCTCAAGGAGCTCGCGCAGACGATCATCGACGAGCAATCCGCCGAGATCGAGCTGATGCAAGGCTACCTAGACGAGATCGAAACTGAGGGCTCTTGAGCCAGCCAGCGAAGAGCCGGGGCGGTCATAGAGCCGCCCCGGCTCCGTAGAGGGGTCGATCGCGAGGGGATTTTTATGGAGGTAAGCTCGTATGTGCTAGGTCGGTTTAGGAGGAGGATTACTGCTCCATCTGTCGAGGCTACTTAAACTCGAATACAAGCTTCTTAGGAGAGCCAGGGTCTAAAAGCCCCGGCTCTTTTCCATGCCACTGAATTTCCGAGAAGACCTCTTAGCGGCAACTTGGTGAATAGAGGTAAGGAGGAGTCGAGTACTTCGTGTCTTGACTCCTCCCGAAGGGTTACTTTTGCAAACAGAGCCTAGCTGCTTGAGGCCTCGCTACCAGAGCTTTCACCGCTCGGGCCCTGTATCTCGATGCGCTTGGGCTCCCGTGCCACAGCAGCACCCTTCACCGTAACTTCCAAGACGCCGTCCTCATAGCGAGCGCTTATCTTGCTCTCGTCGATGCCCTCAGGTAAAGCCACGCTGCGCCTAAACGAGCCGTAGCGGCGCTCTCTAATGTGATAGCCGCCGCGCTCCTCGTCCTGCTCAGCCCTGCGTTCACCGGAGATAGTCAACACATTGTCGTGCAGAGTGATGTCCACGTCCTCCTGCTTCACACCCGGGAGTTCTGCAAGGATCACCACATCCGAGTCCTTCGTAACCGCGTCTATCGCCGGAGCCCACTCAGTAGGCGCCCCCTGCTGACGCCCCGAGCTACGAGCTGGACCGGCTGAGCCGCCCATCATCTCGTCGAGTAAGCGGTTCATTTCACCGTATGGGTCGTAGAACCCGCGCCCCCCGAACGGCCTTAAAGACATCTTGCGTACCTCCTTATTTTGCGGCTTGCACCTTTCCGAGCAGAAGCGTACTACGCTCCTGCATTAGCTCTTCAAGTGTAACATGAGTATCAATATAACGCCACACTCCCTCGTCCCCCTTTAGTTTTCGAGAAGACCTCTTGTCGGCAATCCGGTCTATAGAGGCAGCGGGAGCACTATGTGTAGTGCAATCGCACTTTTGGGTACCGCACGAACATGTCCTAATAATTCATCAGTAAAGGAGCCTAAAGCATGTCTGGTAGACCCCACCCGGAATCACAGCGGCCTTTGCACGGTCCTCTTCAGAGCTTCAATCTAGACGCAGAGATCGCTCAGCTGCACCAGGAGGAGGCCTGGCAGCAAGGCCAACGTAACGCCATCACCCTTCGCAAGGGCCAAGGCTTAAACGTAGTGCTGTTAGTAATGAGGAGCGGGGACCGGCTTGAAGAACACTCAGCGCCGGGGCCGATCTCGTTGAGCGTGCGTGAGGGGCGTGTCCGTTTCACGGCCGGGGAAGTGACGGAGGAGGCCGGGTCGGAGACGGTGCTGACGTGCGACGCTGGGGTACGCCACACGGTGGAGGCCCTGAGCGATTCTGTGTGTCTACTCACTATAGGGGCCAGAGTAGCGGGGCCGGGGCTTCTGGAGGGTAGGGGATCGCCGAGTAGAGGAATGCTGCGACTGTCATGGTAGCGGCTGGCTGGGTGCCCGGTCCCTTCAAGAATGCCGAGGAGTGGCAAGAGGAGCGGAAGGGCATCGAGTGCCCCCGCTGCAAGGGCTCATGCATTGCGCTCAAAGCCCTCCAACTGGCTTCTAACAGCGAGAGGACTTCCTGATGGCGACCTTCCCCCTAGGCCGAGTAGTAGCTACTCCTGGAGCGTTGAAACTACTGGAAGAGACCGGCGAGGATCCCTGTCTTCTACTGGCTCGCCATCACTCCGGAAATTGGGGTGAGCTGGACTCCCACGACCGCCGGGAGAACGAGCTGTCCCTGAAGCACGGCTGGCGCATCCTCAGCTCCTATCCAGTAGGTGATGAGAAGGTGTGGATCATGACCGAGACCGACCGCTCCTATACCACCATCCTGCTCCCAAGCGAGTACTGATGGGCTGTGTAACTCTAGAGGCTTGCTTCCCTATCCGGACGCTTGCCTTCGGCCTCCTCGTAGAGACGCTCGGTCCCCTCTTCCTCCCTGCGCCGCGCGGCGGCGCGGCGGTCGGCAGAGCCGTTTGAACCTCGGAGATAGGGGCGGAACAGGTCCATCGGCACCGGGATAATGACCGTGGAGTTGTTCTCAGAAGAGATCTCGCCAAGGGTCTGAAAGAGCCTCAGCTGCAGCGCGGTAGGGCTCTCTAGCCTGTCGGCGGCCTGCCTGAGGCGCTCGGAGGCCTGGTACTCGCCCTCGGCGGCGATGATCTTCGCCCTACGCTCACGCTCGGCCTGAGCCTGCCCCGCCATCGATCGTTGCATCCCTTGAGGAATCTCTACGTCCTTTACCTCCACCACGCTCACCTTTACGCCCCAAGGATCGGTCTGCTGATCTATTATCGTCTGAAGCTCGTCGTTTATAGCCTCGCGGTCGGTGAGAAGGTCGTCTAGCTCCTTCTGTCCCAAAACGCTTCTTAAGGTGGTCTGGCTGATCTGGCTCGTCGCCAACACGAAGTTCTCTACCTCTATGACAGACTTGTTCGGGTCGAGGACCCGGAAGTAGACGACGGCGTTGACCCTCGCTGGGACGTTATCCCTGGTTATGACGTCCTGCGGGGGGACGTCCATGGTCACAGTCCTCAAGTCTACCTTGACCATCTTGTCCATCACGGGGATCAGGAAGAAGAGCCCCGGGCCTTTGGCTCCCCCTTGTACCCTGCCGAGCCGGAAGATGACGCCCCGCTCGTACTCTTTGACGATACGTACCCCGCTGGCCACGATGAAGATGACGAACAGAACGGCCGCAAATAGAACGATGATTGATCCAATCCCGGCCACCTGTATCAAACCCGGACTCATTTTACGAGATCCTCCTTGCCCTGAGCTTTCCTCTAGTTTACATCAGGTTATGCGATCAACCCTATTTCGAGCCTCCCGACTCGGGACGAGTATCCATTAAGGTTATCGGGGTTATCGAAGGTTACCGGTTACCGACCCACTAACCTTCGGAAGAAGTCTTCGCTGCAACTCCTACCGGAACTGCTGGTGAGACACACCGGGCCCAGGACTGGGCGGCGAGGCCAGCAGGAGTTGTTATAGATGTAGGCTTTGCCTACCCGTCCGAAATCCTGATCGCTGTTTTTCGCACTTCTTTATCTTTGATGTGAAGGAGACACGGAGCCAAAGCTAGTGTGATATACGTCACGTCGGCACCCTCTCTAGAAAAGGGCTGCATTTCATCGTCATGATCGTCGTGCTCAGATTTCTTTACCTATGGGCTTTTCCTACTCTATCGCGGTGATGACACTCCTGACGGTCTTTTTCGGTTATTTTCTTGGTGGGAATTTCTGCCACCCGCCGAGGAGATAGGCGGAAGCAAGGCGGGGGACGGGGACAAGGCTCCGCGTCAAGGGCGCAAACCGGCGACTTTTACCTCCACTTTATCGTGCAGCCGATAGGTCGGGTCTCGGTTACCGGGGGTTCTTCATCAATCAGGACCGCATCGAGGGCATCCTTCAGGTAGTGATTCTTGACCGCTTTTGGATCTTCGTAATTGTCGTCGACGGTGCCATGGTATAGCAGCGTGCGATCCTTCCCGAAGAGGAACACTTCGGGGGTGCGCTCCGCACCGTACGCGCTGGCTACCTCCTGCGACTCGTCGAAGAGGTAAGGGAAGTTAAACCCCTTCTCTTGCGCACGTTCCTTCATCCTGGGGAAGCTATCGTCAGGGTATTTTTGCGGGTCGTTGGCGCTGATGGCTATCAGCTGCACGCCCCTCTCTGCGTAGTCGGCCTGGATCTGGACTATGCGATCCTCCCACGCCCGCGCGTAGGGACAGTGGTTGCAGGTGAAGATGAGCGCCACGGCCTCCTTGTCCGCGTAGTCCGCGAGGGCGTGGCGTCGATCGTCCACTCCGGGCAGTTCGAAAGCTGTCGCCTCGTTACCGGGTTTGAGGTTAGCCACTTCTTCTCTGCTCCCTTCCTCTTTGTTCCTAGCATGAGTAGTTGCCCCTACCTTCTCTAACTATACGGACCTATCACTACCCGCTGGGCCGTCAACTGGGTCGACCTTCACTGCAACATCTATAGCCCGCCGAATCATGCCCCACGAAGGTAGCGGAGAGATACGGCCATCTTCTAAGCGATAGGCGCGGCAGGTAAGACCATAGTAAGAATCAGGCGGTGGGGGATCTATATCCTGGCCGTTTACGAGTATGGTGGGAGAGCCGACGAAGCGCAGCTGTTGGGCCTGCTCTTCGCTCTCGACCTTGGCGATCCCGAAGTCGGTGCTGATGCCCTCCTCTCGGAGTACTTCACGCAGACGTTCGAGTGCCGGCTCGTTAGACGGGCAGTCTTCGTAAAAGAGGAAACTCACGTGCATCAGAAGCCCTTCAGGGTTAGCTACCACAGTCTCTGAGTGCTTTCTCTCATATAACACATCCTGGCGAGAAGCAGCAGATGAGCTGGGAATCAAGCTACCTACAGTTATGGGCAACCGCCAGAAGCACCCGGTCGGTAACTGTCAAGTCTCTGTCAAAACGGGACGGCTGATCCTCAAACGGTGTTTAGGGTCCTGCACTTGTGCTGCAAATAGGGTAATTTATAGAGACTGCCGGACCCCTATCGAACCAGGACTAACCGATCCAGGGTCAGGCGTGGTTAGAACCAAGCTGGGACCATGCTATGACCACTTACGCTACCACTTATGGGTGGGGGACCGCGGGGATTCGTAAGGACCTAATGACATCGCCTCCCGAGCTAAACCCCGTAAACGGGGGTCGAACAGGACCAACGGGGGTCTATGGGACCGCTGACCCTATCACTACGAAGCAGAAGGCCGCAGGTTTGAGTCCTGCCGAGCGCGCCCCTAAAATGCCATGTTTTGCAGGATAAACGTGAAACACAGAGAAGGCCGCGCACTGATGCCGGGGCCTTTTGACACTAGTTTGACACTAACCCGCTCTATCCAAGCGCATCGTCCATAGCCCCGGCGGCGGTGCCGCCCATGTCGATCAGAACGTGAGAGTAGACGTTGAGGGTGAGGCTCACATCAGTGTGTCCCAGAAGCTCCTGGACGAACTTGGGGTTTACGCCCCGCCTCAATAGGAGCGTGGCGCAGGTGTGCCGGAGGTCGTGAAAGCGAGTCGTCGCCGGGAGCCCGGCCCGACGCAGGTGCGCCTTGAAGGTGCGGATGAGGTTCCGGGCGGAGAGCGGCGTACCTACCTGTGAGGCGAGTACCGTGCCCAGGGCTGCTTAGAAGAGGCCGCCCGAAAGCTCCGGCCCTCTCTTTCTGCCCTCTGGAGCGGCAACTCTGTTTCCTGAAAATCCTTACACCGGAAGCTCAGTTTCCGAGAAATCAGCTTATCGGACTCTGCCCCGTCGCATCCCTTATAGGACCGGGGCTCTGAGACGCCGCGGCGGAACTCCAGCTTTCGCATGTACTAGGTGGTATCTAAGTCGTCCAGGTCTTTATACATGCTGAATTCCATGGCCACCTGATCTATTCTTTGCCAGTGCTTCTCCGCGAACTCGACTGCTGCATCTCGACCTAAGTTTCCAAAGGCGGCAA
>DASQMR010000020.1:0-3433 GCA_035645375.1 Rubrobacteraceae bacterium | reverse complement strand
GTGCTTTTCGAGCGCCTCGACCATCGTGTCCAGGCACGTCTCGACCTCCCGGCCGAGCTCCACAACCTCATCTACCAGCCGGTCTAGCTCCTGCTGAAACGTTTCGCGCGGCATTCGCCTCTCCTAGCCGAAGCGTCCGGTCACGTAGTCCTCCGTCTCCTTGCGGCTCGGCGAGGAGAACATCTTCTCTGTGCTGTCGAACTCCCAGAGCTGGCCGGGATCTCCCATGTTCTCGATGTAGAAAAAGCCTGTGTAGTCCGAGATGCGCGCAGCTTGCTGCATGTTATGCGTGACGATCACCACCGTGTAGCGCTCCTTGAGCTCCTCCATGGCATCCTCGATCTTCTGGGTCGAGACTGGGTCAAGCGCGCTCGCCGGCTCGTCCATCAGGATCAGCTCAGGCTCGATCGCGAGCGTCCGGGCAATGCACAACCGCTGCTGCTGACCGCCGGAGAGGGAGGTGCCCCCCTGTTTGAGCTTGTCCTTCACTTCCTCCCAAAGGGCGGCCTGCCTGAGGGTCTTCTCGACGACCTCGTCGAGCTCGCTCTTCTTGTGCTTCTTGCCAAGCTTGATGCCAGCGACCACGTTATCGTAGATACTCATCGTAGGAAATGGGTTCGGCTTCTGAAAGACCATACCCACCTTGCGCCGCACCTGGACCGGGTCCACGTCCGGATGGTAGATATCTTCGCCGTCGAGGAGAACCTTCCCCTCCACCCGGGCGCCGGGAACGATCTCGTGCATCCTGTTGAAGCTGCGAATAAAGGTGCTCTTGCCGCAGCCCGACGGTCCGATAAGGGCAGTCACCTGGTTACGCCTTATGGTTAGGTTGACATCCGTGAGAGCCTTGAACGAACCGTAGTACATGTCGAGGTTCTCCACGTTGACTGCTGGCTCCGACTCCGGGGTGCGATCCGCAGAGGAGCTTTGGAGAGCCTCGCGCCGCCGAGGCTCCGGCCCTTTCGCCCCTTCCGTAGTCAATTCTTTCTCCCTCGTGGTCTCTTTAGGATCCATCAACATCACCCTTCCTAATTTGCTTGTTCAGCCCCTGACGTCCTGACCTTTGAAGATCACACGCGCCGCTATGCTGATGCCCAGGACCATGAGTACGAGCAGCAGCGCCGCTCCCCAGGCCACCTCGACCACCTGCGGCGAGGGCTGTCCGCCGAGTTGGTAGATCTGTAGCGAGAGGGTTGTGTAAGGTCCGTTGAATATGTCCGGGCTGACAGGAAAGTTGGTCCCTAGGATAGTCAGGATGAGGGGTGCGGTCTCCCCGGCCACCCGGGCCACCGCGAGCAGCACGCCAGTAACGATGCCGCTCAGGGCTGTAGGCACCACCACGCGCATGATCGTCTTCCACCTCGATACCCCGAGCCCTAAAGACGCCTCCCGGATCGAGTTTGGCACCAGGCGGATTATCTCCTCGGTGGTTCGTGTTATGACAGGGACCATCATGATCGCCAGCGCCACCGCCCCAGCGAACGCGGAGAAGCCGCCCGTGTTTAATACGACTACGCCGAAGGCGAAGAGGCCGACAACGATCGAGGGCACCCCGGTCAGCGTGTCTGCCATGAACCTCACGATACTACCTAAGCGGTTGTTCCCATACTCGGCCAAGTAGATGCCCGCCATCACGCCCACAGGGACGCCTATCAGGGTCGCGAGGCCCACGATCACTAACGTTCCAACAATGCCGTTCCTCACGCCACCGCCGTCCCCGAAGAGCTGCGGAAGCTCTGTGAAAAACTGCGCGTCCCATGCTCCGAAGCCTCTATATATGACGTAAAGAATGATCCACGTGAGCGGGACGATGGCGAGCGCGGTGCAGGCATAAGCCAGGATCGTCACTAGACGGTTCACGATCTTTCGTCGCCTGTAGCTGCTCGAAGTTCTGAATAGGCTGCCGGCGCTACTGCTGCTCACGCTCACACACCTCCCCTGGGGCTGTGACTCACTAGGGCGACGAATAAACGGGCGCAAATGTTGATCAGGATAGTGATAACGAACAGGATCAAGCCAATCTCGATCAGTACAGAGAGTAGGAGACCGCCCGCCTCAGGGAACTGGCCGGCGATGATGCTGGCGCTCGTAGCTCCCTGATCGAAGAGCGAGGTAAAGATCTGCGGGCTGTTCCCGATGATAAACGTGACCGCCATGGTCTCCCCGGCGGCGCGCCCAAGCCCGAGGATTATCGCCCCCAAGACCCCGCTTCCGGCGTATGGCAGCACCGCCCGGCGAAACATTTCCCAGCGTGTAGCACCCAAAGCCAGCATACCTTCCCGCTGGTCACGCGGGACTGCCCGCAGAACGTCCCGGCTGATCGCGGCCACGGTAGGCAAGATCATCACAGCCAGCACAATGCTCGCAGTGAACACGCTCGCGCCGAAGAACGTGCCGCCAAATATAGGTAGCAACCCTAGTGGGGTAACGTTGATCACGGGCACCACGTAGTCCCTGAGGAACGGCGCTAGGACGAAGAAACCCCACAACCCGTAGACGATGGACGGTATCGCGGCCAAGAGTTCCACTATGAACCCTACAAAGCGGTTGACGCGGTCCGGTGCGATCTCCACGAGGTACGCTGCGATGCCGACCCCCACGGGGCCGGCCAGAAGGATGGAGATAAAGGCCGTCACGAGGGTCCCGTAGATAAAGGGCAGTGCACCGTACTCGTTGTCGGCAGGGTTGTACGCGGTGCTCCACAAAAAGCCCCAGCCGAACTCCTCGCGAGCGGCCGAACTCTGGAGCCAGAGCTGGACGATGATTCCGCCCATGATCACTACTATAGTGAGCCCGAAGAGCAGGGCAACGAACTTGAAAACGCTGTCGCTCGCGTGCCCCCGGCGCAGGCTCTTAAACAAACCCAACATTCACCTTCTTCTCCACGGACTTCAGAAAGCTCACACTAGCTCCTCCGCGTCAGACCGACGGATTGTACCAAGCGGCGGGAGGAGCCGCTGAGGCTCCCCCTTACGCTCGACACCAAAGCGCTATACCATCTCGCTACCCTTCGTAGCACGGCTGGCCCTCGGCCTCCATGCTCCGGATAAACTCCTCGTCGATAGACACAACGTTCTCCGGTATCTGGACGTAGTTCTGCTCGGGAGCAAGCTCCTGACCCTCGTGCGTAACGAACCAGGCCGTTTCGGCGACAGAGCGGCACTGCGCCAGATCATCCTGCTGCTGGCGCACTAGTAGCCAAGTCAGGCCGGTGATCGGGTAGACATCCTCCCCCTGAGGGGCGGTCGAAGAGACCGTAACCTTGAGGTCATCCGGGATGTCCGCAGCCGCAATGGCATTCCGGGCGGTCTCTGTGCTCGGCTCGACAAAGTTGGCGCCGCCGCCCGCCTCGCCGATGCTGGCAAAGGGGATCTCGTTGGCGAGCGCGTACTCGAGGTTCACGTACCCTATGGAGTTCGGGGTCTGAGAGATC
>DASQMR010000019.1:0-19311 GCA_035645375.1 Rubrobacteraceae bacterium | reverse complement strand
AGCCTCATGGTTCAACTCTGTAAAGTACAAGATCAATCCACCACAATGCATCCCCCCTTCGCTCCAATCCTAGAAAGAGTATCTACAGAGCATGGGCTCACGTGGATGATCGATCGTGGTAGTTTGTTTAAGGCTCCCCTGCCAAGAGCTACACAACAGCCGTCGCCACTGCTTGTTAACCTCGAAGCTGCAGCCTCTATAGAGGTTATCAAGAATTGTTAAAGCCATTGGTAGAGGATCTTGGCAGAACCAGAGAGGATCTTGGCGCAGAGCGGGTGCGTCGTGAGCAAGCTGAACGCGAGCGTGACGAGTTGACCATACGCACAAGAGAGCTTCAGGAGCCAAGAGAACCGACCGTACAGCCTGCAGATAGCCTGAAGAGAGAAGAAGCTTCGCAGGATGCTGAAAATGCGCAAGCGGGCGTACAACCTCCTAGAAGAAGCTGGTGGAGAAGGTTCTTCGGGTTTGATTGAGCCGGTGAAGGACTAGGCAATACTGCATCGTTTGCGTACACCTCTGGCACCGTAGCGGTGTTCTCTGGCCTCCTCAACGTGTTGCAGGGAGGAACCTCTGTATATGGTCGTGGCGTCGGCGCTCCCCTATCGATCTACTCACTTCGTAAGCCCGCAGAGTCTCGGCCTTCGCCTAAAACACGTGTTTCTCTCCCTGTATTAATAAGTTGAGGGAAGGTATGATGAAGCTTCTTATTGAGGGGGTATCGATGGGCTCTAATCCCTCCTCTGCTCGCCCCAATCTCTTTTACGCCCAGTAGCAAGTTGATACAACCGTCGGTATCATGGCTGAAGCAGAGAAGCAGCAGAAGCTCGTCAAGCTTTACACGATGATAGCTTCGGGCATGGCCGCCATGGTGGCGGCGCTCTTCACTTCGAAGCTTGGAGTGGCGGGAACTTTGATCGGGACTGCCTTGACCGCGATGACGATCAACCTCGGCTCTGCGGTCCTGAGCGCCCAGCTGGCGAAAAAGCCTCCACCAAGGGCACCACCCTGCCGATCAACGTGCGAGACCGTCTCTCTACCCAGAAGGTTCGCATCCCCGGCAAGGAGAGCCCAGAGCCAGACCCGGAGCCGTCTACGAGGTCTACTAACGGGGGCGGTCAGCGGGGACGTCTGCTCTCGCGACTACAGTCTATACCGGACGACTTAAAGAACCTGCCTTCAGCCCGGAGGCGGAGCATACTACTGGCTGGCGTCCTAGCGGGATTGGTGGCCACGATATCTCGGCCTCAGTGGCGTTATTGGCATAGAGCTTGCCAGCGGCAAGAACCTCTCCCGCCAGTTCTGGAGCGAGTGTTCCACGACGGCGGGGACTCCGGCTGGTTCGTCTGGTGGCCCAGGCCTCTCCATCTTCGGCGGCTTGCCAGGTTCCAACGCGCCGCTCATGCCTGAGGATCAACAGCCCGCCCCGCCAGACCAGCAGCAGGCGCCTGGACAGCAACAGCGTCCCGTGGAGCCCGCCCCAGACGACGAAGCGGTGCAGAGCCGGGCCAGCGGCAGGACGCGGGGCCGGCACAGCCCAAAGGGAACCCAAACGGTGAGAACCCAGCCACACCCGGCCGACAACAAGAGCCCTCAAGACCTAGAGCAGGGCGCACGAAAAAGAGGACCGGGTTTCTCCCGATCCTCTCTGGGCCTCGTGAAGGGGGATGGACAGCTCCTGGAGCCCTAACGGGGCTTCGGAACCTACTGTGCATCCCCCTTCATGGGCTACACACTGCGCTGGTCATCACTAGACCATGCCGCGCAGTTCAGCGACCATATCCAGTCCCTGCTGCTTGCACAGGTCCTTCGGACGCATGATTGCCTGCTCGTCGAGCAGGTTGCGGGTACGAGCCTCCTTCTCCAGGTGACGCTCGATCACGTCAATGGCCCGATCCACCTCCTCGCGAGTAACCTCTTTGACCTTCTCGTGGGTGATGGTAATCGTCATATATCTGCACCTCCTTTCCTTGGCGGTCTGGCGACGCTTGTAACTTTTGCTCCGCCTTGCCCAACATCAGAGTAATGTTCCCTCACGCCCCTGTCAAGACGATTTTTGGCCAACATTTTCGCCACTCTTCTACTACTGGTTCGGCCTCATGGCCAGCCATCTACCACATACGGTCGGTGAAGGCTCCATCCGAGAGACGTGGAACGACTAGCACGGTGTTCTCAGCGAGGCAGAAATCGATGTCCTGCTCGTAACCGAGGCGCATGAGACGCTGGGCCGCGCTGTTGTTGCGCAGGTTGTTTTCAGGGCGCGAGAGGTAAAGGGTCACGACCCGCTCTACCCGCTCATCAAGGGAGGCGCCATGCTCTCGCAGCCGGTGGAAGATAGCGCCGGCTGCGGACTCGTCCTCCGACGCCCGACGCCCCTGCCAGCCGCATCCGACCACTCCCACCCGGTCCCCAAGAACGCCGGTAGCAAGAGCGTCAGCGACAGCGTGAGCCTTCACGAACGCGCCCGCCAGGATAGCAGGGGCACCGTGAGCCGCCTCCAGTACTCGGGTCCCGTTCGTCGTGGAGAGAACGACTACGGCGCCCGGCGCGAGACCGGCGGCCTCGATCCCCGAGGGTGAGTTCCCGAAGTCGAAGCGTCGCACGCGCGCTACCGCGCTCTCCTATACGGTAGTCGGCCTCAGGGTAGAGTCCAGCCTTCTCGATAGAGGCGACCGGAACGACTTTAGCTCCCTTCCTCACGAGAACCGCGATAGTGGTGCTCGCTCAAAAGGCATCCACGACGGTGACGGTCGCGCCTGCACGAGCCGCCCGCGCGCGCCGCTTCCCGGCGGCATACCCGGCGAACATCTTGCTCTTCACTCCTGCCATACAGGGATTATACGAAGGCGAGTCAGTGACCAGGGTGCGCAGTTCGGAAGAATTCACAGAGAGGAGAGATAGAATGTAGTACGAACTCTAACTAGAGATCGTGGCGGCATTCGGACGGGAGGAAGAGAGAGATGAAATATCGCAGGCTCGGCGATACGGACATAAACATCTCCGAGGTCGGTTTCGGCGTCTGGACGGTCTCGACCGGCTGGTGGGGCGAGGTGGACGACGAGCGGTCGGTGCGCATCATGAGACAGGCTCACGAGAGAGGTATCAACTACTTCGACACCGCCGACACCTACGGCTCCGGCAAGGGCGAGACGCTCCTCGCCGACGCCTTCGGCCACATGCGCGAGAGCATCATTATCTCCACCAAGATCGGCTACGACTTCTACAATCATACTGCCCGCCGTGGTCAGCAGGAGCGCCCGCAAGACTGGTCCGAGGACTTCATACGTTTCGCCCTAGAGCAGAGTCTCAGGCGGCTCGGCACTGACTACGTGGACTTCCTGCAGCTCCACAACACGAAGATGGACGCTATCGAGAACGACGCGCTCTTCGCGCTCATGCATGAGTTCAAAGACGAAGGCAAGATCCGGGCCTACGGGGTCGCCCTCGGACCGAAGATCGGGTGGCTCGAAGAGGGCGTGAGGGCGATGCGGGAGAGAGACGTCTCGGGCATGCAGATGATCCACAATATACTGGAGCAGGACCCAGGCCGCGGCCTTATCGAGACGGCTAGAGAGACGGATACTTCCCTGGTCGTACGCGTCCCCCACTCCTCCGGCATGCTCGAAGGCAAGTACGACGAGAACACCACCTTCGCCAAGAACGACCATCGCCGCCACCGGCCGAAGGAATGGCTCACAGAAGGTCTCAGAAAGGTCGAGCAGTTGAGCTTCCTCACCGAGTCCGGCGAAAGGACGCTCGGCCAGGCAGCCCTCAAGTTCATCCTAGCTGCTCCCGAGGTGGCCTCGACCCTGCCGAACATCTACGACGAAGAGCAGATCGAAGAGTTCGCCGCCGCCCCCGAGACGCCGGACCTCACGGAGGAAGAGCTCGCGCGCATCGCCGAGCTCTACGAAAATAACTTCGGCCTTCAAGAGCAACTAGACGTCACCACCCAGCCGTCGTCTAGCGGTTGATCTGGAGACGCATGAGTAGGAGATGCGCCATAGAAACCTGCAGCGCGGACATCGAGCATCCGGTCGCGCCTCAAGAAGCCGGTGTCTAAGACCCGTCACACCTGAAGGGAGCAACGAATGACCGAGACGCAGATGCGTACACAACAGGCGTCGGAAGAGAAGCTCCCGGCCCAGTACATAAACTATGTTTTCTTGAAGCTCAATCCCGAATGGCGCAAGCTCCCCGACGAGGAGCGTGAGCGAGGCAAGAAAGAGTTTCTAGAGGCCGTCGAAGAACACTCGGGCGGGATGATCCTGCGCTCCTTCTCCCTTATGGGGCTCCGGGCGGACGCAGACTTGATGCTATGGCGTATAGGCTATGACCTCGACGCCTTCGAGGCGATGACCTCGGCACTCCTCATGACCGGTCTCGGCAAGTACCTGAGCATCACCTACTCTTACTTCGGGCTCTCGCGACGCTCGATCTATGTTGGCGAACATACGCCGGGCTTCGAGAACCGTACCCACATCATCCCCGGCGAGGGGGAGTACCTCTTCGTCTACCCGTTCGTAAAGACGCGGGCGTGGTACCGGCTCCCGGTCGAGGAGCGCCAGCGCATGATGAACGAGCATATGCAGATAGGCCGCAAGCACTACCCCGTGAAGAACAATACCGCCTACTGCTTCGGTATCGACGACTACGAGTTCATCCTCTCCTTTGAGGCCGAGACGCCCGAGAAGTTCCAGAACCTTATGATGGAACTTCGCGAGAGCGAGGCCAGCTCCTTTACCGAGCTCGACACCCCTATCTTCACCTGCCGCCGCCGCCCCCTCGAAAAAGTTTTGGAGCTATTAGGATAAATACGGCAAATCGTGTAGCGCTACGACTAAAGACAAGGGTATAATTCGAACCTCGCACCAACCATAGCCGGGGGGCTCTTTCTCAGCCTTCCGGCTAATGCGTTTACAGGGTAATATTCCTTTGACGCCACCCTTCTGGACGAAGAGCCTCGACGCTGTATAATAATCCCGACATGATTACTAGGATTAAAAATAGGTTGGGGACGCAGCCGACGAATCTCGTCGGTAATACGCCGTTATTAGAGTTGGCGAACATCTCGCGCGAGGTTCCCGGTGTAAGTATTCTGGGCAAGGCCGAGTGGTACAACCCTGGCGGGTCGGTCAAGGACCGTCCGGCGCTGTGGATGATCCGGGACGGCGAGAAGAGCGGCGCTCTTACGCCCGATAAAACGATCCTGGACGCTACCAGCGGGAACACCGGGATCGCCTACGCCTGGATCGGGGCTTCTCTGGGTTACAGGGTGAAGCTGTGCATGCCGAAGAACGCCAGCGAGGAGCGCAAGAAGATACTCCGCTCCTATGGGGTGGAGGTCGTGCTCACCGACCCGGCCGAAGGTTCTGACGGGGCCATACGAGAAGTGCGGCGGCTGTACGCCGAGGACCCGGAGCGGTATTTCTACCCGGATCAGTACAAGAACCCGGCCAACCCAAGGGCGCATTACGAGTCGACGGCGCCGGAGATCTGGGAGCAGACCGAAGGGGAGGTCACGCACTTCGTCGCTGGACTCGGGACGAGCGGCACCTTCGTGGGCACCTCCACGCGCCTGAAGGAGTACAACCCGGAGATACAGGTCGTCTCTTTCGAGCCCGACTCGCCGTTTCACGGGCTGGAAGGCATGAAGCATATGGCGAGCGCCATCGTGCCGGAGATCTACGACCCAACCATCGCCGACAGGAGCCTCGGCACCCCGACAGAGGACGCCTACGAGATGGTCAAGAGGCTAGCTCGCGAGGAGGGCATCATGGTCGGAATCTCCGCCGGAGCTGCCGTTGCGACGTCGTTGCGCGTAGCACGGGAGCTTGAGTCCGGCGTGATCGTCACGGTCCTCTGCGACGGGGCGGACAAGTACCTCTCCGAGAGCTTCTGGGAGGAGTAGGCTTGACGCTCAAGATAGGCGCGGGTGACGTGAACCACATCCATGACCACGCGAAGGAGACCTACCCCGAGGAGTGCGCCGGGGTTATCGTCGGGATGAACACGGGCGAGATAAAGGTCGTAGTGGACGTCTGGCGGGCGGAGAATACCCACGAGGAAGAGCGTAGCCGTCGCTTCCTCATAGAGCCCTTGCAGATAAAGAAGTTCGAGGAGCAGGCCCAGGAGAGGGATCTCGACGTTTTGGGGTTCTACCACTCGCACCCGGACCACCCGGCCGAGCCCTCGGAGTATGACCGGGACCACGCCTGGCCTTACTACTCGTATATCATCGCCTCGGTAGGCTCGGACGAGGTCGAGGGCATGCGCTCGTGGGTTCTTAAGGATGACCGCTCGGGCTACGATGAAGAGCAAATCGTAGGGTAACAACAAAGAAGGAGATTGATATGCCGAAGGTCAGAATCCCCACCCCTTTGAGGCAGTATACGGCCGGTACCTCGGAGGTAGAGGTCGGCGGCGGGACCGCCGGCGAAGCTCTGGGGAACCTTGTCGAGGAGCACCCGGACCTCAAGCAGCACCTCTACACCGGCGACGGCAAGCTCCGCTCGTTCGTCAACGTGTACAAGGGCGACGAAGACATACGTTACCTCGACGGGCAGGACACTGAGGTCGGGCAAGGCGACGAGCTCTCCATAATTCCGTCCATCGCGGGCGGCGTTTGTAGGTAGCTCCGCACCGCATCTACCCTGACGGTATAGAACCGTCGCCTTTCGACAAGAGGAGTTTCAAACAGTGGAGACACGCCAGCCGTTAATACAGTCGCCCAACGGGGCGGTCGAGTTATCCAACGAGGAGATCGCGCGCTACAGCCGCCACCTCATCATGCCCGAGGTCGCCCTCGAAGGGCAGAAGAAGCTAAAGCAGGCCAAGGTACTCACCATAGGTGCCGGAGGATTGGGCGCCCCGCTCGCCATGTATCTCGCGGCGGCGGGGGTCGGGACCATCGGGATCGTGGACTTCGACGTCGTGGACGAGTCAAACCTGCAACGCCAGATCATTCACGGCACCTCCGACGTCGGGCGCCCGAAGATGGAGAGTGCTCGCGACCGCATAAAGGATATAAACCCGAACGTCAACGTCATAGCCTACGAAGAGGCGCTAAGCAGCGAGAACGCGCTCGACATCTTCAAAGACTTCGACATCATCGTCGATGGGACGGACAACTTCCCGACCCGGTATCTTGTGAACGACGCATGCGTCTTGCTCGGCAAGCCAAACGTGTATGGTTCGATCTTCCGCTTCGAGGGCCAGGCGAGCGTGTTCTGGGCCGAGGAAGGGCCATGCTACCGCTGCCTCTACCCCGAGCCGCCTCCTCCAGGGCTCGTCCCGAGCTGCGCCGAGGGCGGGGTCCTCGGGATACTCCCGGGCGCTATCGGGACCATCCAGGCCACCGAGACCGCCAAGCTCATCCTCGGCATCGGTGAGCCTCTTATCGGGCGCCTCTTGCTCTACGACGCCCTGGGCATGAGCTTCCGTGAGATGAAACTCCGCAAGGACCCGAACTGCCCGGTGTGTGGTGAAAACCCGACCGTCACAGAGCTTATCGACTACGAAGCGTTCTGCGGCATCCCGCAAGCCCAGGCCGCCGAGCAGGAGAACGCGGTCCCAGAGATCAACGTTCAAGACCTCAAGCAGAAGCTCGACGCCGGGGAAGATATAGGCATCGTAGACGTGCGCGAGACGCACGAGTACGACGTGGCGAACCTCGCTCCGCAGGGCGCGAAGCTCATCCCGCTGGGCGAACTTCCGAGCCGGCTGCACGAGCTGAACCAGGAAGACACGATGGCCGTTCACTGCAAGTCCGGAGCGCGGAGCGCCAAGGCGATCCGCCTCCTTCAGGACGCGGGCTTTGAGAAGGTCTACAACGTAAAGGGCGGCATCACCGCCTGGAGCGAGGAGATTGACCCGAGCATCCCGAAGTACTAGAGAGTCAACTTGAACTACCGGCGGGGTCGTCTTTAGGCGGCCCCGCTTCTCTCTTGCCTGGCTTCTAGCCCGCAGTACATCCCTTTCTCGCGCGCCCGACCGCGACCCTTCAAGCTACAGATATGGAGCGAGTAGAGAGGCTTGCACATGAACCGGAGGATGGACCGGCGGGCCGCGGAGAGGATGTTCACGACGTTCATACCCTTCCTTAGGGCGCTGCTGGCGTAGTGCGTGCTGGGGCCGGAAGAGGAGCGCCCGTCAGCGGCCGTTCTCTACGCTGACACCCTGTCAGTGACGGCGGCCTTCTTCACGCTGCTATAGCTCTATGCAGTTTGGGACCGCCGTCTGGTGGAGAGGGATGAGAACCCGCGCCTTTTACGCGGTGGTATATGATCGGGATACTGCTCTACCTCGTGGCTTCACGCTAACATTCGTCGACATGGTAGCGAGCCTCGCCTTGCTCTTCGTACTGCCTGAACCGAGCTACCATCTACCTCCTGGGATCGAGGTTGAGAGCAACGGCGTGTCTCCAGAGAAGCGACTCACCCCCAAAGACCGGACGAGAGCTAGGAGCGCTTCTTCTTGGGTGAAGGTTTGCGCTCGTCCTCGCCAGTATACTTCGCCGCGCCGAGGTGTAGGGTCGGGTAGAGGATCAGGGCCAGGGGTATAGGAAGCCAGAAGTTGAAGAGGCGATAGCCAAGGACGGGTATGGCTACCTCATAACCAGCGCCGAGCAGGGTCAAAGTGCCGATCATGGTCGCCTCGAAGACCCCTATGCCTCCCGGCGTCAGAGGCAGCGACCCGAAGGTGGTCGCGACGCCGAAGGCGACGAGCAACTGTACAAGGTTTATGTCCACCCCAAAGGCCACGAAGATAATGATGAGGCAAAGCGCGTCGAAGCCCCAGTAGCCTATAGCGAGAGCGCCGAGCTTCAACGCGGCCAACGGATGGTACACGAGCTGCTCGCGCAGGGCGCGTACCTCAGCTTGAAGGCTTATAACGATGCGGGCGGCCCTCAACTCAGTCCTCCTGCGAGACCATCTTCTCAGGAAGAGCCGACCCAAAACATAGAAGAAGCCGGTGAGAAATCGACGCGCGACGTTCGGCCGCAGATATGCCAAGTACCCCAGTAGCAGCAGACAAATCGTAAGGACAAAGGCCAAGAACGAGGCCGTCGTCGCCGCCCAACCGAGGCTGCGGTCCAGGGTGAGGTAGAGCAGGCTCGCGAGGAAGATGGCCGCCAGAGTCCCGTAGACGAGGATGGAGATGGTCGCCACGGCGAGCCCTACTCGCGTCGGCTTCAATCCTCGGGACCGTAGCCCGGTATAGGTAACGGCGGCAGCCGAGCTCCCGCCGCCCGGCAGTACGCGCGCGGCCCCATGCTCAGCTAGGGTCAGCCGCAGCATGAACCACCGTCCGAGGCCCACGAGGCGCCTCTTTCTGTAGCGAACTCCCCCAATCGCCGCCCCGGCCGACCGTCCGAGCAGCTCTGCGTAGCACATCTGGCTCGCGAAGATAGCAAGGAGGGCCGCTAGGAGCAGGGGACGCGAAGATTCCGAGACCAGAACAAGCGAGTACTCTATACCCGGTATCTGCGGCAGAATGAGGTGCAACGCCAGCCCGATGGAGGCGAGGTACAACGCGCCTCTCAACAGCCTCTTATACACTTCTCCCCCATCCGGTCGATGCCGAGAAGGTCACGACGTCCGTGACGCTAGTAATCCGCTCAAGATAGAAGACAAACACCAGTTGATTCTAGAACGCTGGGACGGCGCGAACGAGGGCGAAGCGTATGTTCGAAGCGCGGTTAGTCACGTCTCTCTAGCGGACAAAGTCCGTGTCTTCGCCGAGACCCTTTACGTACGCGGCAATGAGCCGGGCGCAGGCTTCGATATCTTCGAGGTCCACCATCTCGTTCGGGGAGTGCATGTAGCGGTTGGGGACCGAGACGAGGCCCGTGGCTATCCCGGCGCGAGTAAACTGTATAGCATCCGCATCCGTGCTCGTCGAGCGCGAGTCGGCCTCTAAAGTGTAAGTGATGCCCTCGCTCTCGGCGGCGGAGATCAGGCCTTCAGAGACGATGGGGCTAAGGTTTGTGGCCCGCTTTATGACGGGGCCGGAGCCCAGCGCATGGTCTCCGTGCTCGTTCTTGGGAATGCCGGGAGTATCGGTGGCGTGCGTGACGTCGACGGCTATCGCGGCGTCAGGGTCGAGGCCGAAGGCGGCGCCGCGCGCGCCGTACAGCCCGATCTCCTCCTGCACGCTCGCCACCGCGACGACCTCTGCGGCGAGCTCTTCCTCCTCCGAGAGCAACCTCACAGCCTCCAGCACGACGAAGGCGCCCATACGGTTATCCAGTGAGCGTGAGGCGATGCGGCCGTTCGGGAGCTCGACAACGTCCTGATCCACCACCGCCACGTCGCCGACGCGGACCCTCTCTTTAGACTCGTCGCGGTCCTTGGCGCCAATGTCGATCCAGAGGCTCTTTATCTCGGAGACCTTCTTGCGCTCGTCGGCCTCCATGACGTGGATCGCCTTCTTGCCGATGACGCCGGGAACTTCGCCGTTCTTTGTCTGTAAGAGCACCCGTTGCCCCACGAGGACTTGCGGGTCCCAGCCGCCGACGCCGGAGAAGCGCAGGAGCCCGCTCTCGTCGATGTGGGTGACCATCAGCCCGATCTCGTCTACATGACCGGAGAGCATAACTTTGGGCGAGCCGCCGCCGTTGAGGGTGGCGAAGGAGTTGCCCATCCTATCCCCTCGAACCTCTGCGAAGCCTCGGGCTTGCTCGCGCCAGATCGAGGCTACGGTCTCCTCGTTGCCGCTCGGCCCTGGGGTCTGGAGCAGTTGCTTCAAGAACTCGTAAGATGCGTCTCTCATTTCGTACCCTTCTTGCTGTGTATCGTTTTTGAACGATGCGTTTAACCTACGTGCCCGCTCACGGGAGCACTCGCAACTCCAGGCTTCCGCTCTCTTCTAGCCGTCCGTCTCCTCCAACTAATTGATACGGTAGGGAGATGCCAAACGGCCCGGAGAACGGGTTGGGGCGCACGCGCAGCGTACCCTCGTCTACCCACTCGGGCGCGTAATCCTCTTTAGCGTACGTCAACCCCTGCTTGTAGGGCCAAGGGTAGGACGTCTCATGGCCGGGCTCGTTAAGACACAGGAAAAGCGAGAGCCCGTCACAGAGCTTCAGCAGACCAAGGTTGTGATCCAGGCTCTGTAGCTCCTCGACCGACATCCCCTTCCGCAGCCTCTCCTGCCGGCGCGCTTCGGCCTCCGCAAAGCGCGTCTCGGCCACGTCCTCCGAGCCGCGCGTGATCGTCTCGTAATGCATGCTGCACAGACACCCCGCGTAGGGATCATAAGCCTCAACAAGGTCCACCCCCGCCGCGTATGCCGTGACCTTCGGGCCAGACGGATAATCCATGAAGGAATAGGGACGGCCGGTCTCCTCGTTCCAACGTACGGTCTCGTCCAGCTCTTTCCAGGCGACGTCGTGTTGCGAGATCGCGTACAGAGTAGGTACGAGTGGCCGCGGCCTCTCGGCCCAGTGCCGGGCGAACTCACCGGAGACCAGGGCATGGTCATGCTGCTTTACGAGCACAAAGGAGCTTAACGCTTCACGCACGATCATGGCTGCAATTCTACCCTTATCCGCCGCGCATCGGACGACGGTATAACTACAGCACCGGCCGACGGTCGGTAGCGAGGAGGGCCTGCAGCTTCCGGTCTTCAAGGAAGATACCTTGAGCCTCGTCTGAAAGCTCCTCGGGGACGGTAACGAGGACCAGGGCGAAGCCGGAGGGAAAGATGCCCATCCACTCGTCGGCGAGCCGCTCCGGGAGCCCGAGCCGGAGGAGTTGCTTCTGCAGACGAGGTCGACGATGGTAAACGATGAGACCGATAACGGAGGCTATGGTGAGGAGAGCCTGCACGATCAGGCCGGTCCACATATGGACGACGCCCATGAGGAAGCTCACCGTCGAGGCGGAGAAGAACGTGCTGGAGAACTCCAGCCATTGCCTGCGCGAGAGTCCCGTCTCGACCCTGCGCACGCAGGCTTCGGGCAGGATGTTCCGAGCGAGGCCCTCGTCGCGTCGCCGCGTCATGACAACGACTGAGTCCGGCGCAAGGTCCAGAGTGCCGAGCCGGTCCCCGAGGTCTCTGAGAGAGCGTGCGTCCGGAACGATGGCACCTAGCGTGTAGTAACGTGGGATGTCCATACAAGCTTTTTATCGCACTCGGAGCTCGAAGCCGGTAAGGGACTTCACGCGAGGATGAGTACGGCGACGGAGGTAGCGGCCCCGATCAGGATACCTGCCAATACATCGAAGGGGTAATGAACACCAAGGTAAACGCGAGAGAGGGCGACGAGGAGTCCGAAGATTAGAAAAGCGGGCGCGAAGATCGGGTAGACGACAGAGAGGGTGATGGCGCCGGCGGCGGCGGTCGCCGAGTGGCCTGAGGGGAACGAGCTTGAGGAGGGCGTCTTCGTTAGGGGGGCTATCCCGGTATCGTAGATAAAAGGACGGGCACGGTTGAAGAGATGCTTGACACCCTCGGCGATAAACCAGGAACAGGCGATCGCGAACCAGGGAACGAGCAGGTTGTAGAGATTCAGACCGGTGAGCAGGAAGGCGAGCGCGGCGATTACGCCCCACAAAGCGCCCATCTTCCCGGCTATGGTAAACACGCGCATCACGCGCGTAAACGGCCTCCACTTGACGCGAAAGATCGCCCCGAACAGAGTCCGGTCGAGTTCTATTAGCCTGGACGTAAACTTCTTCAAAACTTCTCTCCCGAAAACGTCATAAAGCGAAACCGGGCTAGTTTAGATCAAGGATCTCTCACCGGCAACATCGAAGGTTCGGCGGCTCAGGAGCCTTCTTGTTGGTCTTCGGTGTACCCTGCCAGAGAGGTCTTCTTGTCTAACCTGGGGGACCTGGCCGTAGTTTAGTAGCGCGACCAGGAAGACTCCTACGACCGCGTTTCCGAGCGTGGCCGGGATCAGGAAACCTACCAGGTACTCAACGAAGGGAACCTCGCCTGCAAAGACGCTCATCAACACCTCCGAGAGGAGCCGGCTATGCAGTGGATGAGAACGCTAGCCGGGATGAGAAAGGCAAGCGCATAGATAAAGAACGCCTTGGAGGTAGTGTCCTTGGAGGCAACAACCATCCAGGCCATGAGGGCGACCAACCATCCCCCGAAAACGGCCTTGACGGTAGTCTGCAAGAACCCCTGGTCCAGCTTCTGCGCTACCTCATCGAAGAGCACCGCGCCGATGAGGTTGGAGACGAAGATCACCACTCATAGCCGGAGCATGTTGCTCAGGCTGCCGAAGTTCGTGAGCACTACGGCTACCGGGGTGACGGTGTTCTTGGTGAAGAGCTGGAAGCGGCCTAGGACGACGATAAGGAACCCTATCGGGTAGAGCAGCGCCGCCGCAAGCCCGCAAGCCCGATGCCGCCGGTAAAAGCCTCTACCGCACCCAGAGCCACCGCCGAGAACGAGATATTCAGTCAGGCCGCGAGGCCGCTGAGCGCCAGCCCTGCACTAGCCCGTTCGATCTCCTCCTGCCCGTCTCCGACTACGGCCTCATGTATCTCGCCCGCTGATTTAGTAGGAGCCAAAGAGCGGCATTCTACCCCAGCAACAGACCGGGCGGACCGATCGCCCGTAAAAGGGTGCAGAAGAGCCGTCCGCAACCGTCTGCCCTGCCGCGTGTAGAATGGGATCGAGTTGAATTGCAGAGATAAGGAGCCTAGCAACATGGATCGAGAAACAGTACGGAGTATAGTGGACGAGGCCCAAAACGAGGAGTCAAACCTCGTGATCTGGGACAAGAGGGATACCTTCACCGTGGAACCGAAAGCCGAGATCTCCGTCGAAGATGATTATCTCAAGATCAAGATGGAGGACGGCAAGGCAACGGTCTACGTAGACTACGCCTCCATCTATAAGCTCGTGGTCGAGAAGGACCGCACCACTCGCTCCGGCACTCGCACAGGCTTCGGAGCAACGATCTAATAGCCGCGCAGCCCCTGGCTGATCAATAATTCGCAGCTACCCGCCCTCTGCGAGGCGCCATCTCGAGTAGCCTGGGCGCGCGAGCGAGACGGGCTTCTAAGCACTTTCGAACCGGTGGTCAGACTACCTTAACGAGGAGAAGCTTCTATAATTTCCGTTGCGTCACCGTGGGCGACTATAGCGAACTTCGTGAGGCCGATGAAGAGACCGGTCCCGAGGGCTCCGGGGATGCGCTTTATCTCTTCTTCAAGAGTGACCGGGTCGGGGATCGAGGGAAAGAGACAATCGGCCGTGTAGTGTCCGCCGTCTGTGACGTAGGGGCGCTCGGGATCGCCGGTCTGAGAGCCAGAACCTTCTAGCCTGAGACTTGGTTCGCAGCCTAAAGAGGCGAGGGCGTCGAGGGTAACCTCCCAGCCGAATGGTTCGATCTCGACGGGTAGAGGACCGAGCCCCAGGGTGTCGACCAACTTCGTATCGTCAGCGACCACCACCAGAAACTCTCCGGAACCCGCCACGATCTTCTCGCGCAGAAGCGCCCCGCCGCGGCCTTTTATGAGGTGTAGTCCTGGCCCAATCTCATCGGCCCCGTCGATGGTAAAGTGAGGCCGTTCCTCTGAGAGCGTGACCAGCGGGATGCCCGCTTCGCGGGCCATAGCGGCGGTCCTCGCCGAGGTCGGCACCCCCCGGATGCCGCTCAACTCTCCGGCTGTTATAAGCTCCCCGATCTTCCAGACCGCGTGCGAGGCCGTAGAGCCCGTGCCGAGCCCGACTACCATGCCGCTCTCGACGTATTCTGTGACCGCCCTCTCGGCGGCGGCGCGTTTTAGATCTTCCACCCGAACCGCCCCTCGTTCCGCCCCTACTGCTGCGGTTGTTGCCGCGGTTGTTGCTGCTGGCCTGGAGGCTGAACGCCAAGCTCCACCCGGACCTCGCGCGGCTCCTGGCCGGGAGTGGCGACGGTGAGCGTTACGGTGTCGTCGGGTTTCAGGGCGTTTACGACCTCGATCACGTCCTCCGAAGTCGCTACGCTCTCACCTTCGACCTCAGTGATCACATCCCCGAGGGGCACCTCTACGCCCGCTATCTCCTCCTGGTCGTCGTCACCGCCCTTTAAGCCCGCCTCCTCGGCCGGACCGCCTTCAACGGTCTTGCTGATGATGGCCCCGTTCTGCGGCAACCCGTACTGCGCGGAGAAATCCTCCAGGGATTGGCCCGAGTAGACCGCGAGATCCTCGATGCCCAGAGGGAACATGCTCACGCCTATGTAGCCGTGCTCGACCTCACCGGTCTCGATGAGCTGCTCGACCACGCTCTTGACCGTATTGATCGGGACCGCGAAGTTCACTCCCTGGGCCACCCCCCCGAGCCCGCCGGAGGCCGCCTGAGAGTTCACCCCGATAACGTTTCCGCCCGCGTCGAGCAGGGGACCGCCCGAGTTGCCCGAGCTAAGCGCCGCGTCGGTCTGGACAGCTCCGTTTATCGTGTAACCGTTGGGCGCCTTAATACCGCGTCCGAGCCCGCTAACGATACCGGTGGTGACGCTGATGCCGACATCGAGCGGGTTGCCGATGGCGATCACCGGATCTCCAACTCCAACAGAGTCTGAGTTCCCAAGCGTGAGCGGGGTCAGAGATTCCTCTACCTCGTCGACCTTTATGAGGGCGATATCGGTAGAGGGATCCTCTCCTACCACCTCGGCTCTCTCTTTAGCACCGCCGCCGAAGCTCACCGAGACGCTATCTGCCCCCTCGACGACGTGCTGGTTGGTGACCACGTAGCCGCCCTCGTCGACCACGAACCCAGACCCCCCGCCCGGCCCTACCTCCTGTGAACTGACGTAGACGGTAACCACCCCGGGACCATCGCGCATGTAGACGTCGCGCACCGATGGCCCCTCCTCGCCACCGGGGTTCACCCCCTCCTCAGACGTAGACGAGGGCTGCGCCTCCTCGAAAGACACGCTTTTAGAGTCTCCCTCGTCCTCCAACCCTGAGAGCCCCAGGTAGACAACTACCGTAGCGATTAGAGCACCTATAACCGCCGAAATGAACGCCGTAAATGCAGTCTTCAGATCCCGCCCCTCCCCAAATTTTGTTTCTTCAGCAATCTATAATAACTGCTGGTCGTTAACAGTAAGTTTATCCAGCTTCCATTCTTCGCCTTCTGCGACCAGCGTCCACGTAACGTCGTTGCGTTCGGTCCGGTCGGTGTGGCTGGCTATGGTCACTCCAGAGACGGTGGCAGTGTCGTCCGATACCTGCGCGGTTGGCCCTTCTTCGAAATCCAGACTTTGCAGGGTTTCGAACTGGCCGCTCCATTGCCCCTGTGTTGAAACTGTGGTTTGCTTGAACCTCTGAGAGAGCAACCCGTAAGAAGTCGCATAATCCGCATCCTCAGCAGAGGAGTAAACCTCCTGGATAGTCTGTTCCGCAGCCTCCGCCGATAAACCATCCTCCTCTTCCTGGGTGCTGCCGGCCGGGTTAGTCTGGCCGGACTGATCCCGCTCCGTCTGACCGCTGGTGGAGGCCTGGCCTTCGCCGCCCCCCGAAGACTGCGTCGTCTCCTCCCCCGTGCTCCCCGGGGCAGCCGCCTGCTGCTGGGCGGTATCCTCCGCCGGGGCCTCCGCTTGGTCCGAGTCGTCGTCAGCGAGCATCGCGTACGCCACGCCGGCGCCCAGTAGTACGAGAAGCAGCGCGGCTGCCGCGATGATGGCCGGGCGGCGCCTTCCCCTCTCACCCCGCGCGGGACCGGGCAGCGGTCCGGCGGTAGGATCCTCCGGCGGCGCGCTGTCCATCTCGTCTTGCGCAGGTTCGGGCATCGGGGGAGCTGCGTAGGCGCGGTCTCCGGGGGCGGGTCGGATCGCCTCGCGGAGCCGCTCGTGGACCTGCTGGGCGGTTGGGCGGCGGTCGGGGTCCTTCTCGATGCACTCGATAATAAGGGCCTCTACCTCGCGGTCGAGGTTCGCGCCAAGAACACTCGGAGTGGTCGGCGGACGGGAGACGTGCTGGCTGGCGACCTCGATCGGTGTACCGGCGAACGGCGCCTGACCCGTAGCTGCCTGGTAGAGGGCTATCCCCAGAGAGTAGACGTCGCTCTTTGGGGTCACCCTCTCCCCCCGGAGCTGCTCGGGCGAGGAGTAGAGAGCCGTTCCGAGGTAGGAGCCGCTCTGGGTGGCTTGGGTAGCGTCGAGGGCGCGGGCGATGCCGAAATCGGTTAGCTTGGGCTGGCCGCGTTCGTCGAGAAGGATGTTGTGCGGTTTTATGTCGCGGTGGATCACACCCCGTTCGTGGGCGTGCGCTAGCCCGGCCGAAACGTCTGCTCCGAGCCTCACGAGCTCTTCGTTGGAGAGAGAACCTTTCTCATCTATGAGAGCCTTAAGGTCGCCGCCGGGGACGTACTCCATGACTATATAGGAGACCTCGTGTCCCTCAAACTCGGCCTGGCCCGCGTCGTAGACCTGGACGATGTTCGGGTGGGCGAGCTTGGCGGCCGTGCGGCCCTCGCGCTCGAAGCGCAGGCCGATATCGGTTTCTCCGTAGCCGGGCTTTAGAATCTTGATAGCCACTGGTCTGTTGAGCGACACGTCCTTGCCCTTGAAGACTCGGGCCATGCCCCCCGCCCCGACCTGGCGTTCGAGGACGAACCTCTCGCCCAGCCGGCTCAAGATCCTACCCCCAGGCCCCCCTGAGGGACTCTAGAGGACCTCCCGGCCCATGGCGCTCGCGAACGGCCGCAGAGTCTCACGCAGACCCATCAGCGCCTCCACCGGCAAGGCCTGCTCAGCGTCACACAGCGCCTCCTGCGGCTCGTGGTGTGACTCGACGATCAGCCCGTCAGCCTCAGCCGCCACGCTCGCCTTGCTCAGAGGAATGACGAGGTCGCGTCGGCCGGCGGCGTGAGAAGGATCGACGATAACCGGCAGGTCCGTGAGCCTCTTCGCCACGATCACCGCTGAGAGATCGAGCGTGAAGCGCGTGGACGTCTCGAACGTCCTTATCCCCCGCTCGCACAGAACCACGTTCTCTCCACCCTCTTTGGTTATGTACTCCGCCGCCAGCAGCCACTCCTCGACCGTTGACGCGAAGCCTCTCTTAAGGACGACGCCGTGGTCGGTCCCCGCTATCGCCGCCCCGATTCGCCTCAACAGCGAGAAGTTCGCCATGTTGCGCGCGCCTATCTGGATTATCTCCGCGTGCTCCATGACGAGCTCTATATCCTCGGCGTCCATGACCTCGGTAACCGCCTTCAGACCGAGCTCATTGGAGACCTCAGAGAGTATCTTCAGACCCTCCTCGCCAAGACCCTGGAATGAGTACGGGGAGGTGCGGGGCTTGAAGGCGCCGCCGCGGACGTACTCGTAGCCCGCTTGCTTCACGGACCTGGCAGAGGCCTCGAACTGCTCGTAGCTCTCGACGGTACAGGGACCGGCGATCACCCGGAACGAGCCCGGCTGTATCATGCCGTTCTTGGTCGAAACGTTTGTCTTTACGCCAGCGGCGCTCTTCTCGGAAATACTCATAAAATCAGCTACCTAAACTCTTCGCGTTGGACTTCCAGATCCCGAATACGGTGCAGGATGAGCTCGAAAATCTCGCGCATCGAGGTATCGTAGATCGGCCCCTCGTTCTGCTCGGCGACCCGGCGCAGGATCTCTTCCTCGCGCCTGGGGTCGAAGAGCGGCTTCCCCGCATCGCCCTTTATGCTCACGATCTCCTGCACGATGCGCGCCCGCTCGTTGAGTATGCGTATGAGCTCCAGGTCGACCTCGTCTACCCGCCGTCGAAGCTCCTCTATCCTGCTGTCAGTACCCGTATTCTCCATAGGCACAGGATTCTATATGCGCTTGGAAGATAAGGCAAACACTGTAGTCGCCGGTAGAGCCATAGCCGGCGACAGATCGCTTACGACGCTTCACGTTGCAAGCCCGAACAAACCGGAATATTCTCTAGAATGGCAGTTTCGCGGACCAAACGCACGAGACGAAGGGAACGTAGATGAGATTCAGAAGCGAGCTCGATCCGCTGCGGCCGTATATCCCGCCGAAGTCTTGGAGGATGGCGGCGGAGGGAACGGACGAGCAACGGTACGCGAAGCTGACCTCGAACGAACTGGCCTTCGGGCCGCTCCCGGAGGCGGGGGCGGCCCTCGCCGAGGTGTTGCCCCGCGCCAACCGCTATCCGGACAGCCATGTGACACGCCTCCGTCAGGCGGTGGCCGAGGCCAACACCGGCACGGAGACCCGCAACGTGCTGGTCGGTAACGGTTCGAGCGAGGTATTGATGAACGTACTCCAATTGCTCCCCGTCGGCCAGGTCGTCTACCCCTGGCCGTCGTTCAGCCTCTATCCAGCGATGTGCGCGATCCTCGGTATGGCGGCCCGCCCGGTCC
>DASQMR010000018.1:0-7797 GCA_035645375.1 Rubrobacteraceae bacterium | reverse complement strand
CTGCTAGCTGCGCCGCGTGCGGCGAACTCACCATGGAGACACGCGTCAACCAGCTGGAGGGTAGGAAGCTTTGTCCGGCCTGTTTCGAGGCCGCTCTCTCCCGCCAAGGCAATACCGAGAGCGCCTGAGCTAGAGTTGAGCTTGGATCTTTAGGACTTCTCGAGTTGAGCTACGAAGACGACCTTTCGTTTCTGGCCCCGCCTGGTGAGGCGACGGACTGGCGGATGGTCGCCACCTTCGACGCCGCAGCCGAGGTGGGACTCTTCGAGGAGCTTCCGGCTACTCCCACGCAAGTAGCCAACCGCCTCGGTCTCGACGAACGAGCCGTACGCATATTGCTCGGCGCCCTCTCCGTCTGGGGAGTAGTCGAGAAGCATGCTGGCAAGTACTCGATGCATCCGGACTGGTCCTCCGACCAGGGAGAGGCGGCGGCGACGTTGCGCCACCACGCTCGCGTCCTTCGGACATGGAGCACCCAGCTCGGTGACCGGCTGCGAGGAATCCCTCCCTCCCCCTCCAGAATACCCCCGGAACGTCGCCGGCTCTGGCTCGAGGCGCTGGCCGCGAGCGCGCGCGAGCAGGCTCCGCTTGTCGTCGAGGCCTGTCTCGAGCGCTTCCCAAACGCCCGCCGCGTCCTTGACCTTGGAGGAGGTCACGGCGAACACGCCCGCGCCTTCGCCCGGCGGGGCCTCAACGTGATACTCCAGGATACAAAGCCGACCATCGAGTTACTCAAGGAGAGCGAACTACCTAGCTCCGGAGTAGAACTGTTCGCGGGAGATTTCTTCGAGGTTCTGCCCGATGCGCAGTTCGATCTAGTCCTCTGCGCCGGCGTCACGCATACCTACGACGGCGAGCGTAACCGCCTACTCTACCGCCGGATTGCCTCGATCCTTGCCCCTGGTGGGTGCCTGGCAATCACTACCTTCCTGCCCGAGCATGATCCGAAGGCTTTGATCTTCGCGGTACAGATGTTGGCGGTATCCGCGGGCGGGGACGCACACAGAGAGCGTTACTATCGCGAGTGGTTAGAAGCCGAGGGCTACCGAGCGCCCGAGATCCGGCATCTCGGTGACGCCGCCAACTTCCTCTTGCTCGCCTCCCGCCGTTAACTCCTTTTTCAGCACGTCTCCCTGGTCTAATCTTCAAACCAGCGGAATTTTTGCCACGAACCACACACGCTTCCAGTAAGATGGAAGTGGAGGAGAGAATAGAAAGGGTGCAGAAGCTGTGATTCTCCATAAAGAGTCGAGGTGGTCTTTGCGTCCCTTGCTGGTAGGTGTTTTGGGGCTTCTGATGCTGATCGTGTTGAGCCCGGCCGCGGGCGGCGCGCAGGAATCCGAGCAGTTGGAGAAGCTCACCATCGCGACCGAAGCCGACAAGGGTAATCTAACCCCTTACAGCTTTAGGCCCCCTCCGGGCCTCCACGCCGAGCTCACGAGCCTTGTCCACGACACGCTCTTCCTGGACCCCTATACCGACGAGCCGCTCCCGTGGCTCGCGACGGAGGCCTCTGCGAGCTCGGACGCTAAAACCTGGACCGTGACGCTTCGCGATGACGTCGCCTGGCACGACGGTGAAGAGTTCACCGCCGAAGACGTCGCCTTTACCTACGAATACTACAAGGATGGTCCCTCCAACCGCTACTCGCATCACGCGAACGAATACCCGGTTATAGAGTCCGTTGAGGCGTTGGACGCGAGCACGGTGGAGTTCACGTGCGCCGATCCCTGCCCCACTCTGCAGCTCATTACCTTGGCCGACCTTCCGATCCTGCCGAAGCACATCTGGGAGAACGTCGAGGATCCGCAGACGTACACGGAGTTGCCTGTGGGCACCGGACCGTACAAGCTCGTGGAGTACGTAGAGGATCAATCCTATCGTCTCGAGGCCAACGAGGATTACTTCCTCGGCCCGCCGGCCGTACAGGAGATAGAGATGCCGATAGTCACGGACCCTTCGAGCATGTTCCTCGCCCTCGAGACCGGGCAGGTAGATACCGCAACACGCAACATTCCTCCCGAGATAGAGGAGCGCCTCGCCGAGACCGAAGACATCGAGACGGTCGAAGGAGATCGGTTCTCGTCCGTCTTTCTCAGGTTCAACGCTGAAACTCCACCGCTCGATCAGCAAGAGTTTCGAAAGGCTCTGGATCTGGCTATAGACCGGCAAACCCTGGTGGACACGGTCCTGTTAGGTAGCGGGACGCCGGGAAGTCCCTCGTTCCTGCATCCGGATTCCAGATGGCACGAGCCCCAAGAGGCAAGCTTCGATACGGAGCAGGCCAACACGATCCTAGACGAAGCCGGAATTACGGATTCCGACGAGGACGGAGTCCGGGAGAGCGACGGGGAGCCTGTCAATCTCTCGGTCCTCGTCCCGGCCAACGACCCTCAGCAGATTCGTACAGCCGAGCTAGTCGCTCAGCAGCTCGAAGAGGTAGGCGTTGGTCTAGAGGTTGAGTCACTAGACCCGGGTACCCTGAGCCAGAGGCAGAACTCGCAGGACTTTGAACTCTCCACCTTCCAGGGCGTGCCTCATCTGCTCGGAGACCCCACTCAGCTGATGGAGTCGCTAACATCTTTGCTGTTCTACGCTAACCCCGATTACGAGGAGCTAAAATCTGAGTGGTCGGAGGCTACCACTATCGAGGAGCAGAGCGAGAAGCTCTCCGAGATTCAAACACTCTTCTCCGAAGATCCGCCGGCTTTCACGCTCTACTACCCCGACACAAACTACGCCTACAACGCGAGCGTCTACGACGGGTGGATACCGGTTAAAGGACACGGCATCCACCATAAGTGGTCGCTTATACCGCAAGCAGCAGAGTTGTTGGGTGAGTAAGAGGAGCATACAGAATGCCCTCGCGGAGAACGCTGGTAACAGTAGGGCGCCCCTGCACGGTCTAAGGAGCATCAGGGCCGTGACCCTGATCGCGCTCGTTGGGCTTGTGAGCAGACCGATGCCAGAAGAAGGCGGCGAGGACCAGATATAGTTGCCGCTCCCTTCCGAAGCCGGATGGAAGCGAATTTTGGGACGGATAGCCCAGTACGCTCTCGTCGTCCTGATCGCGCTATCGCTCAACTTCGCCATACCCAGGCTGGCGCCCGGAAGTCCAATCGACTACCTGGTTCCGAGCGAACAGGTCACCACCGTCACCCCCGAGCAACGAGAGCGGATACTAGCCCAGTTCGGGCTTGAGAGACCGCTCGCCGAGCAGTATTGGAGCTATCTATCCGGGATCGTGCAAGGAGACCTTGGCCTCTCGACCCAGCAAGGCCGACCCGTAGTAGATATGCTCCTGGAGAGGCTGCCCTGGACCCTGGTCCTGGTGGGAGGGGCGATCACGCTCTCCGTCATAGTCGGGGCCGGCGCCGGGTTTCTCGCGGCCGCTCGGCGAGGAGGACGGATGGAGGTTGGAGGACTCGCCTTCTTCATGTTCCTCGACTCGATGCCTCCGTTCTGGATCGGGATGCTCCTTCTCGTGCTGTTCTCCGGGTACCTGAAGCTTCTGCCGGTCTTCGGAGCCCTTCCGCTAACAAACGCAACAGGCGGTTTCGGCTTCACCCTTGAGGTCGCCGAGCGTCTTGTGCTCCCCCTGCTGACCCTTACCTTGGTGAGGGTTGGCTGGCTCTTCCTGGTGGCGAGATCCTCGCTCGCGGGCGAGCTCTCCGAAGACTACATACTCATGGCCGAGGCAAAAGGCCTCTCCCGGCGCAAGGTGGTGCTCGGGCACGGGGTGAGAAATGCCCTTCTCCCCCTCGTGACCGCCGTAGCGGTAGAGGCGGGAACAGTGGTGGGAGGAGCGACGGTGGTCGAGACCGTCTTCTCGTACCCTGGGTTGGGACGTCTGATCTACGAGAGCGTCCTGAACCGTGACTATCCCGTACTGCAGGGGGCGTTCCTGCTCCTGGCGTTAGGGGTTATCGCGGCCAACCTCCTCGCCGACCTGCTCTACCCGATCATAGACCCACGGACGCGAACGGAGGGTGTCCGATGAGCGGGGCTCAGCTGGGACGTATAGGAGCGGCGACCCTGGCGGCTTTCGTGATCGCCGCGATCTTTGCCCCGGTGCTCGCTCCCTACGATCCCACGGTACGCACCGCCGCGCCCTTTGCGGCCCCATCGCTGGCTCACCCCTTGGGGGCTAACGACGTTGGCCAGGACATCTTGAGCGAGCTCCTTTTTGCCAGCAGGATCTCGCTTACGGTCGGCATCGTCACCGCGTGCCTGGCGACGGTTCTGGGAACAACTATCGGGGTTGTCAGCGGATACCTCAGAGGTCCTGTAGATAGTGTGCTGATGCGAGGGGTGGACGTGATCCTCTCTCTGCCTTTCCTGCCGCTCATGATCGTGCTGGCGGCGTTTCTCGGGCAGAACACCACCAACCTGATACTGGTGATAGGTTTGCTGATCTGGGCTCGCCCGGCCCGTCTGCTACGCTCTCAGGTGCTGTCGGTACGGGAGAGCGGGCACGTACAGGCAGCTCGGACGATGGGCGCAACACACGGCTACATAATGATGCGTCACATACTGCCCAGGATCACTCCTCTGATCGCGGCGCAGTTCGTCCGTGCCGCTAACGTCTCTATAATGCTTGAGGCCTCTCTGGCTTTTCTCGGTCTCAGCGACCCGTTTCAGAAGAGCTGGGGCGCCATCCTGTTTTACGCCAACGCCCGCTCGGCCTTTCTCACCGACGCATGGCTCTGGTGGGTGCTGCCGCCGGGGCTGTGCATCGCGGCGGTAGTAGTCAGCTTCGCTTTTCTGGGCTACGCCATGGAGGAGCGCGTAGATCCGCGCCTGCGCTCCAACCTGCCGGCGAGCGAGACCCTGAAAGATGCCGAGACGCCGACGCCCGTCGGAGGGGGCACCCTCCGATGAGCGCGCTCCTTGAAGTTCGCGGTTTGAGTACCGTGTACGACACCCCTGAGGGTCAGATCCGGGCCGTAGACGGCGTGGACCTTACCGTAGGTCGAGGAGAGATCCTTGGCGTAGTCGGCGAGTCTGGCTCCGGCAAGACCACGCTGGTGATGTCTCTGATGCGCCTCATAAAGCCTCCTGGCAGGATGCTCAAGAACGGCGAGATGCTGCTGGACGGCGAAGATCTCTTCAGTCTTCCCCCTTCGAAGATGGCGGCGCGGCGGGGCCGGGACCTCGCCCTGATACCCCAGAGCGCCATGCACGCCCTGAACCCGGTGATCCCGGTCGACAAGCAGGTCGCCGAAGCGATCACCGCGCATAGAAAAGTCAATAGTAAAGACGCCCTACGCGCCGCACGCGAGAGGCTGCGGGAGGTTGGCATACCGCCCGAACGCCACTCCGCCTACCCGCACGAGCTGAGTGGAGGCATGCGGCAGCGGTGCGTCATAGCGATGGCCGTTGCCAACGAGCCGAAGCTGGTCATCGCCGACGAGCCGGTCTCCGGGCTCGACGTCGTGGTGCAAGCTCGTATCCTGCGCCTCATCGCGGATCTAAAAGAGAGCCGAGGCCTCTCCATGATCCTGGTCTCCCACGACCTGCTGACGGTGGCCAGAGTCTGCGACCGCATCGGTGTCATGTACGCCGGAAGGATCGTCGAGACGGGTGAGGCCCATACCCTCTTCGAGAGCCCCCTGCATCCGTATACCAGGGCTCTGGTAGCAGCGATCCCTCAGGTACAAGGTCCTAAACTAGCCCTGAAAGCTATCCCGGGCGATCCTCCGGACCTGAGCCAACTGCCGCCCGGCTGCGATTTCCAGCCGCGCTGCCCTTCGGCCTTCGCCGACTGTAAGGTGGTAGACCCGTCGCTGGAGGAGGTGGAGCCTGGCAGGAAGGCAGCCTGCCTGCTCTATCACAAGAATGAACGAAGATAACCTGACCGGTGGTCAAAGCTCCGGCCCTCCATTGCTAGAGGTAAGTAATCTGAACGTTAGTTTCGGTGCTCGCGGAAGATCCGGAAAGATAGCAGCCGTGCGCGGCTTGAGCTTTAGCATTGCTCCGGGTGAGATCCTCGGCCTCATCGGCGAGAGTGGATCGGGCAAGACCACCGTGGCGCGCGCCATAATAGGACTGGTCCCCTCCGCTACGGGTAGTATCCGCTTCGAGGGTAAGGAGATGCTCGGGCTACCGGAACGGGAGCTGCGAAAGGTGCGGCGCCGCCTCCACCTCATCTTCCAGGACCCCTACGACTCCCTCCATCCGGGTATGCGAATACGCGAGATCGTCGAGGAGGGGATGAAGATCCATGGCGTCGGAGACCGTGCTCATAGAGAGGCGGCAGTCTCGGCGGCGTTGGAGGAGGTTGGCCTCACCCCAAGCTCGCGTTTCACCGGACGCTATCCGCACCAACTCTCCGGGGGGCAGCGCCAGCGGGTCGCGGTCGCACGGGCGATGGTGCTCGACCCAGCTCTGGTGCTGGCCGACGAGCCTACCTCGATGCTGGATCTCTCCCTACGCTCCGGGATACTGAAGATTCTCGAGAAGCACCGGGATACGCACGGCACCGGCTACCTGTTCATCACCCACGACCTGGCCCTGGCCCGCTACCTCTGCGACCGCGTCGCGGTGATGTTCGGCGGGAGTCTGGTGGAAATGGGTCCCACAGAGAGCGTGGTCACAAACCCCCTTCATCCCTACTCGCAGCTACTCCTGCAGGCGGTAGAGGAGCTCGCGCCGAGCGAGGCAGGCCAGTCGGCGCGCGGCCCGGATCTCACCTACCCTGGCGACCACGCCATAGCAAAAGAAAGACATGCTACCATCGAACCTAAGCTACAAGAGGTGACCCCGGGCCACTACGTCGCCCGCCCCTCGTCCGGACAACCCGAGCCGGACGAGACAACAGAGAAGGAGGAGTAGATTGCTACGCAAGAAGTTGGTCTTTTTCGCCGGTCTCGATCCGGCCGTGAGTACACGCCCGGCTTTTATGGCCTACCACTTCGCCTCGGTGGCGCATAAGTCCGGCCTGGAGGCCGAGGTGAGGCTCGCCGGGGACGCGGTGGAGATCCTCAAAGACGGCGGAGTTCCCGACCCAGGCTACAACAAGCGCTTGCTCAACTACATGAACGAAGCTGTAGAGAGCGGCCTCTTCGTCTCGGTCTGACCGCGCTGCATGGACGCCCGTGCGGTGTCCGACGATGATATCCGCCGGTGGGGAGCGGTTCGCCGAAACCTGGCCGACATTCTCACCGAGGTAGCCGAGGGTAGCTCCGAGCTGATCTATCTAGGCTAGCCCCCGACCTTACTCCTTAGAGCGCCATGCAACGAGAGAAGCAGGTTTAGGAGGAGACGACATGGCCGAGCCGGTGCATCTCTACACTACGGAGGGTTGCCCTTACAGCGAGGCCGCCCGCGACGACCTGGAATGGCGCGGGGTGGACTTCGTGGAGTACAACGTCGAGCAAGACCGCGAAGCCTACGCGCGGATGCTGAACCTCACCGGCGGCAACCGGACGGTCCCCGTAATCATCGAGGAGGGCAAGCCAGTCCAGATAGGCTGGATGGGGCGGGGATGCTTTATCTAGAGCGCTACCGGGCCAGCCATCGCGCGACATCCGGGGCATGGTAGGAGATGATGATCTCCGCCCCGGCCCTCTTTATACCCGTGAGCGTCTCCAGGACCGCCCTCTCCTCGTCGAGCCAGCCGTTCTGCACGGCGGCCTTGAGCATCGAGTACTCCCCGCTCACGTTGTAGGCGGCGACGGGGAGGTTGGTGGCGTCGCGGACGCGACGGATCACGTCGAGGTACGGGAGCGCGGGCTTGACCATGACGATGTCCGCTCCTTCTTCTACGTCCAGGGCGACCTCGCGCAACGCCTCGCG
>DASQMR010000017.1:0-5412 GCA_035645375.1 Rubrobacteraceae bacterium | reverse complement strand
CCCAGGAGGCCATCCTGGTGTTCTCGGGTGGAGCATCTTTCCGGGAGTACTTGCCGGTGAGGAAGCCTCCGGCTAGCGGGCTCCACGGGATCACGCCTAGTCCTTCCTCGCGGCTGACCGGGAGCACTTCATGCTCGATGTCCCGGACGACGAGGGAGTATTGAGGCTGAAGGCAGCCGAAGCGGGCGAGCCCTTCACGCTCGCTCACGCGAACAGACTTCTCTATCTGCCAGCCGGTAAAGTTGGAGCAGCCGATATAGCGGACCTTGCCCGCGCGTACTAGATCGTCGAGCGCCGAGAGCGTCTCCTCGATTGGGGTCGAGCTGTCCCAGCAGTGGATTTGGTAAAGGTCAATGTAATCGGTGTCGAGTCGCCGGAGACTGGCCTCACACGCCGAGATAATGTGCTTACGTGAGGCGCCGGAGTCATTCGGCCCCTCGCCCATCGGGAAGCGGAACTTGGTTGCGACCACCACGTCGTCGCGATAGTTGCGTAGGACGCGGCCCGTAATCTCCTCGGAGACTCCCCTTGAGTAGACGTTGGCCGTGTCCACGAAGTTGCCGCCAGCCTCAACGAAACGATCGGTTATCTTCTTTGCAGACTGCTCGTCAGCCTCGTTACCGAACGTCATGGTTCCTAGGCAGAGCTCCGAAACCATAAGCCCTGTCTGGCCAAGCTTGCGATACTCCATCAGACCCCCTGTGTAGCCGCCCTCCGCGCTGACCGCGGAACAGAGTAGAGTCTAAGCCAGGATAGGTTTGAACGCTATGAGGACCGCGGTTGGTGGGGTTAAGGTCACGGACAGCTACAATCGTATTAGTTCAAGATGGTTGAAGATGGCTTTGAAGGACTACTACTAAGGTCTGACTCACCGTCGCCCGCCATCGTGTAGGCACGCACGATGGCTCGCAGCGCCAGGGTAACAGCGGCGAAGAGCGCCTATCGTTATGGGGTGTCATCGGACCGTGGCGCAGGCCGAGCATCAGATGCGCTCCACGATTACCACCGGGATGTCTCGGCCAGTTTTCTTCTGGTAGCCGTCGTAGTCTGGCCAAATCGATGTCATTAATTGCCACAGGCGCGGCTTTTCTCGCGCGTCGGCGGTGCGTGCTCGTGCTGCGAACTTGTCCGCGCCGACCTGCACCTCGACCTCGGGATGTGCGGCCAGGTTGAGATACCAGGAGGGGTGTTCCGGCGCGCCGCCCTTGGAGGCCACCAGCAGATAACGCCCTTCGCCGTCTTTCCCGTAGATCAGCGCCGTTCGGCGTAGCTTGCCCGACTTGCGGCCGCGGGTGGTAAGCAGCAGCGTGGGCACACCGCGCCACTCGTGGCCTTCCCTGCCGTCGGTCTCGACGTAGCGGTCAACGTGCTCGGCCACCCATCCCGTCGGGCTGTCCGTAATCTCTTCTTGCGGTGCCATCTCTACTCCTCACACGAGTCGTCTTTCTACGTCAGGTAGTCTAGATCGCCGAAGGGGCCGTTGCACCCGCCCCGTAACGCTCTCATAGCTAACCACTTCTGGCAGAGGGCTGCCCCAGCTCCCCATGAGATCCACGATCGCCGCGTCCGCTAAGGAGAGCTCCTAACAAAGTTGAAGTGACCACTGAGGGAAGCAAGACGTATCTCCAGGGAGCCGCTCAGCTGCAGTATTCGAATGCTCACCCTTGAGAATGCGTCTACTACACCAATAGTACACCGACCCAGCCGCAAACCTACTACAACCATTCACGCGCAATGACGAACAGATAAGATTCTCATTCGGCTTAGGTAAGCGAAACAGCTTCAACGACCAGGGATAAGGGCGATCACCTGCGAGCAAATTCAGTGGGACTTAAAATCCGTACAGTGTGGGTTCGAGTCCCACCGCCCCTACTAGAAGATCCCACATTTGCAGAGAAAATAGGCACGAGTAGTGGGGTACGAGGATGCTATTGAGCTTACTTGCGACCCTCATCGTAATCATATTGTTGGCAAGAGCAGGCGGTGATGGGGAGGCGGTAGCAGCGCAAGCGAGGAGGGGCCGGGTACCGGGCAAACCTTTACCATCGGCAATTACGCTGAACTCGCTACTGACCCGCGCCCTTTAGAGGCGCTACGGTTGATGTAACCGGGAGATTGCTAGTGAGCCCCGAAGCGAGCGGCAGCACGACCCCCTTTCCAGATATTCGCCGAACCGGAGAACAACAAAGGGAATACCATCGTGCATACTGACTCTCCGCCCGAGAACCTTACCAGCGGCGATACCGTCAGGGCAGCTCGTGAGGGCGAGACAAAGATGGGCGGAACCGTGCGGGCTACAGAGGTTGATGCTGATTCTATAAAGATGGTGGAAGAGAGCCGCACGAAGAGCCGGGGAGTATCACGCTGTATAAGATCAGGGCTAAAAAGGGCGCAGTCTAAGGGTTGCGCTTTTCTATAGCCCCGGTCCTATAAATTTATGTCACTGGGGCAGAGGGGAGCACAGACGGCCGCAGACAAACGGGAGCCAGCCGGCCGTATAGGGGCGCGAGCACTAGCTCTGCGGCTTCAATAGCCTCTGAGGCAGCTTTATTAGGGGCTCTATATACTGCCCCAATGCTCTCGTCTAGTGCTCGCGAAGCATCAACCCCTGTTTCTTTCCGCCGCAATTCTTTTCCTTAGTGCACCGTAAAGGAATGATGTAGTCGGTTGTGCCTCCGGAGGCTCTAGACTTAGAATCCACGGCTATGAACGAGAGTAAAAACGCGGCCCTGCTCGTCGAGGTCTCCCTTCTTCTGACAGCCGTCTTCTTGGGTACCAACATGGTGGCAGTGAAATACGCCGTGAACTTTATTCCACCGTTGCTCGTCGTCGCCATACGGTTTGCCCTGGGGGGGCTGCTGTTGTGGGGACTTCTGCGAGCGCTAGAACCGGAAAGCAAGCTGCAACGAAAGGACTTCGGGGCTATGCTCGGATTGGGAGTAGTTGTTGTGCTCCTTTCCCAAGTGGCCTTTACATTCGGTTTGGGGTATACCAGCGCCTCTAACACGGCTCTCATCTATGCCACCGCACCGCTGTGGGGCATGCTTCTGGGCTCCGTGCTCGGCTTGGAGCGCCCTAAGCAGCGAGGGGTAATCGGTGTCGGGCTTGCTATCATGGGCGTTGTTACGATCGTGTACGGCGGGCTAGGGATGAGCGAGACGAGCCTGCCGGGGGATCTCTTGATTCTGGGGTCGGCTGCCTGCTGGGGATTCTACACCGCGTTATCTTTGCCCCTTCTCCGACGCTACTCGCCGCTGGCCGTTGCCGCCTATCCCATGCTCTTCGGGGGTCTGACCGTCGCGGTGCTAGCCTCTTTTGACCTTGCCCGCACGGGCTTAGGCGGTGTGGATGGGGAGGCCTGGCTAGCCGTCGTCTACTCTACGCTCTTTGCTACTGCCTTCGCGTTCGCCGCTTGGCAGCGGGGAGTCTTTCGCATCGGCGCCAACAGGGTGCTTGTCTATCAGTACTTGGTTACCCTCACCGGTGTTATATCGGGCATCCTGTTCTTTGGAGAGGACTTCGGGTTCAACAAGCTGGTCGGTGGAGCGCTACTGCTCGGAGGCGTATACCTGGCTCGAAGGCAGTAAAGCCGGGGTGGCGATCCTATGGATCGAACAGTCCCACTGATCTTTGTACCAAAATCTACCCCCGGCGCACCCTGTAGACGAGGTCAGGGCCTGAAGTACCGGGGGTAGAAAGAGTATGTGCCAGAGTTATAGCCCCTTTTCGAAGAACGTAAGCAAAAAGGGGCAGGTCGCCTTAGTGGTTCTTAGGGTCAAGACTCCGCTCTCACCCGCTCACGATATGCCAGATACCAACGATACCGAGCACGACGATGACGCCGCGCAGCACCGCAGCTGGCAGCCGCCTACCGAAGCTCGCGCCGATCAACCCGCCGACCAACGATCCGGCAGCGATCAACCCTGCCGCCTCCCAGCTGATGCGTTCGTATGCGACGATGGTGTAGGCGGCTGCCGCCACAGCGTTGACGACTAATGCCAGGATATTCTTGAGCGCGTTGAGGCGTTGGAGCGACTCCGGCAGCAGGGATCCGAGCACTGCTACCAGCAAGATTCCTTGGGCGGCGGTAAAGTAACCCCCGTAGCAGCCGATCAGGTAGACGCCGCCGATCGTCGCTGCTATCTGGTTACGGCTCTCCGTCGACTTGCCGTGGCGCTCGCGGTATCGGGCGAGTGTTTGTTGGATGCGCGTCTGAGTCACCACCAACACCAGAGCCAGAGCCAGCAGCACGGGTACGACGGTCTCGAAGGTTTCGGCGGGCAGGTGGAGCAGCAGCCAAGAGCCGGTGACCGCCCCGAGCAGCGAGGCAGGCATGAGCTGCAGTAAGCGGCGTCGCTGTCCGACTAGTTCGCGCCGATACCCCCAGGTGCCTGAGAGGCTTCCCGGCACTAGGCCGATCGCGTTGCTCATCGTCGCGGTGACCGGAGGAAAGCCGAAAGACACAAGGATGGGAAACGTGATCAGGGTACCGGAGCCAACTACGGCGTTGATAGCACCCGCAGCGACGCCGGCAAGTAAGATAGCGGCGGTCTCGACGATGGTCACCGCGCGACCGTGCCCAACACTGTGCATGTTGCAGCGGCCCGGCTAACTACCGACTTCACGTTCCGAGCCTTCGACGGCGACGTTGCGTTCGTGCATGTGTTCAACCCTCTACCAGTGTCTCAGCCCAAACCTTCTCCTGTTTTCGAAACTGGGCGCTCTCCTGGATCATACACTCCAAAACAGAGCATCCTCAATACGACGAGCTGTTTAATACATTGGTATGGCAGCAAATCTTAGATCTGTCCCGCGACTTTGTGAAGGCGGCGTCTGAAAGCGTTTTCAAGAGTGCGTGAACCAGCGTGGAGAGGAGGCGCTAATGTTAGCTCTGCAGATCCACATTATCTCTACAAATCTAGAAGAGAGGCAGTTTGTTGAGGCTAAGATAACCTAGGCCAAAGGGCGTAGATAAGCGCTAAAGGCTTTAGCGAACTCGTCTCGAAAACGGCTTACAGGAGAAGGAGTATGGTCTGTCGGCCTCGCCTGGAGAAGGCGTCTCAAAGGCCGCTTTGAGCGCTTGCGGACCGCGACCGCGGTGCGAGCCCAGTGGCCACAGACAAAGCTCTGCGGCTTCAAGGGTCTCTGAAGCGGCCTTTGAGGCCGCGCTTGAATATGACTCGCCCATAAGATCCAGAAGCATTACCCTAACCCCGTTCTAGAACCTAGGTCGGTCCAAGTTTTCCGCCACAAAGGGTATAATCATCTACTAGCCTAAGCTTGGGCTAAGACAGTACGCTTACGGGAAGAAGTTTTTATTGGCAGAACATGTGAGTCTCCCTGCCTACCTCAGCGGGCTCTCTGAGTTTGCGGGGCGCAGCTTTAGTTCGGTGGAAGAGGCAAGGCAAGCCC
>DASQMR010000016.1:0-10365 GCA_035645375.1 Rubrobacteraceae bacterium | reverse complement strand
CAGGGCCCGGAGGTTCAGTCCGGTACGCTCGGGATCTGGGGTACCTCCGGTTCTACGGCGACGTTGATAATGTAGGGCCATCTCGCGGCCAGGCCACGTTTGAGGGCAGCCTTGAGGTCATCAGGCTTCTCGATCTGTTCGCCCCTGACTCCCATGCCCTCGGCGACCTTGACGAGGTCGAGGTCAGGAACGTCGAGACCCGGGACGGTATCGCCTATACCAATTGCGTCGCGGAAGCCCTTGAGGATATAGTAGCCGCTGTTGTCCACGATAACGAAGGCGACGTTCGCGCCGTAGCGTACGGCGGTCCAGAGAGCCTGAATAGAATACATGCTGGAGCCGTCGCCGATCAGGCAGACAACCGGCGTCTCTGGCTGCGCGATCTTGTACCCGACGGCTGCGGGCATCGCGTATCCTAGGCCTCCGGAGGCGGCGTTAAAGTAAGCGCCGGGCCAGCCGGGCCTCACGTGCTCATGGAACGTACCCCTAGAGGAACCCGACTCTTCGAAGAACGCGGTCCCCTCCGGCATCGCCTCCGCGAGGACATGCATGAGGTATGCGGGTGGTATCGGCGTCGCGGGCTCGGGGACGGGCGGCGCCTCGCGCTCGGGCGGGGCGGGGCGGCCCGGGTCCTCCGGGAGAAGCTCTATGAGCCGGCGCACGGAGTAGGCCACGTTCCCGAACAGGCTCGTCCCGAGAGCGGCGCGGGTTGCCTTATCCGGATCGCCGGTAATCTGGAGCACCTGTGTACCCTCTTTAACGACGGGGCCGGGGACGTAGGGGTAATAAAGAAACACTGGAGCGCCGAGGACGAGGACGACATCATAGCCCGAGAGCTGCTCGGAGACCTGCTTCTGAGCCGGGGCCAGGCTACCCTGAAAGAGAGGATGATCCTGCGGGAAGCCCGCCCTGGAGGCGAGCGGAGCCTCCCAGACGGCCGCGTTCAATCTCTCGGCGAGAGCTACCGTGTCGTAGAAGGCACCCTTCCGGTCTACCCACGCCCCGGCCACGATCGCCGGTCTCTCCGCTCCCGCGAGCACCTCCGCAAACTTTTCGAGCCCTTTAGGGTCGGGAGCAGGCTCGTAGAAGACCTCGTGATCGGGAGGCTTCTCTCCCTCCTTATCCCAGTCATCCATCGGAACCCCGAGAAAGACCGGACCACGCGGGGCGTGCATGGCGAGATGGTAGGCGCGCAGTACCTCTCGCGGTACGTCCTCAGCCCTGTACGGCTCGTAGCTCCGCTTTACATACGGCTGTGCAAGTTCGACGAGTTTCCCGCTCAACATGGGATCCAGCGAGATGTGCCGACGGTCCTGCTGACCAGCGGTCACGACCAGCGGCGTGCGGTTGTGCCAGGCGGTGACCATCGCCCCCATCGCGTTGCCCAATCCCGGCCCCGTATGCAGGTTGACCAGAGCCGCCCTACCCGTCCCCTGCGCGTATCCGTCGGCCATTCCCAGCACGGTCGCCTCCTGCAACCCCAGGACGTAGCGGAAGTCGTCTGGAAAGTCTTTTAAGAATGGTAACTCCGTAGAGCCAGGGTTGCCGAACACCGTGGTCATCTCAAGATCACGCAGCAGCTCGAAGGTCGCATCGCGTACTGTCGTCATGATTCCTACTCCCTCCCGACGCTCGTCCTCACGACGCAAACTATACCTTTAGCAAGCAGCCGGGACACGCGCGCGCGAGCACCCGCTCTGTACGCGGGTTCGCACGGACAAAACGTACCACGGAACGTTGCCAGAGAGCCCAAAACGAGAGCTGCTCCCGGCGCCCGCCTTCCTAGTAGCCTCCCCCTTCATCTTTACCGCCGGGCTGCCCAGGAGCTGTCTGCACGAAACCAGTTCTCTGAGGACCGGTGCTCACGTAGATGTCCACAGTGCTGCCCGAGCTCAGAGATGTTCTGGCCGCGGGGTCTGTCCTCACCACGCTGCCCGGTGGTATCACGTCGTTCGGTTCCTCGAAGCGGTTTCCAACTTGTAGGCCCATTCTAAAGAGTATGTCTCTGGCTCGCGGCTCCTCAACCCAGGCTAGGTCCTCGACATAGGTGGGATAAGCGGCCTGCTGGTTCACCGCCGGGGCTATGTCGTTCTGGGCGGAGTCTACGCCTTTGCTGCTCTCAGGCTCCTGTCCGGCGGACTCTGACTCGCCTAATCCCGTAGGGTCGAATCTTTCGAGGAAGCCGCTAGAGTAAGCCAGCGCGAGGCCAACGACCAACAGCGCGCCGAAGAGCAGCGCGGCGAGCAAGGGCAAGAGCCTACCTCTGCGATTCGTATTTTTAGTCGGAGGTTTGACGGGCGCGGAGACTGCCGGTCGAGCGGTCGTTCTCCTCGTCGGGTCTCCCCGGTCCCCGATGAGGGGCGAAGTCATTACCTGTGTCGCCTCCGAGCCCGCCGCAGAGGGGAGAAGGCCTGAATGGATGCGGTCGAGGTCGTCGGCCAGAGCCCCCGCGCTCGCGTAGCGGTCCTCTGGGTCTTTGGCGAGAAGTTTCAGCGTCAGGGCGTCGAGATCGCGCGGAACTTCAGGGTTCGCATTCCGGGGCGAGCGAGCCGGCTCGTTGACGTGCATCAGCGAGAGCGCGACCGGGTTATCGGCGTCGTACGGGAGGGCGCCGGTCAGCATCTCGTAGATCACTACGCCCAGAGAGTACAGGTCGGTCGCCGGGCCTACAGGCTTGCCCGTGGCCTGTTCGGGGGACATGTAGCCGGCGGTACCGAGGACGGCGTTCGTCGCCGTGACAGACGAGGAGGCAGCCCGGGCGATACCGAAGTCCGTGACCTTGACGTCGCCGTTTCGGGTAACGAGTACGTTCTGGGGTTTGATGTCACGGTGGATCACACCCTGCTCGTGGGCGGCGGAGAGGGCGTCGGAGATCTGGATAGCCACCCCGATGGCGGCGGACGGCGCGAGCGCCCCGTCGCGCTTGATGCGGTCCTTGAGCGTGCCCTTAGGCACGTACTCCATCGCGATGTAGTACGCCCCCTCCTCAGAGCGCCCCCAGTCGTAGATCTGAACTATGTGTGGATGGGAGAGGCGGGCCACGCTCTGCGCCTCGCGCCGGAAACGCCCGACGAACTCCTCGTCGTCCGCGTACTGATCCCTAAGTACCTTGAGCGCTACGTCTCTGGCCAATACCTTGTCATGCGCGAGATAAACGTTGGCCATGCCCCCGCTCCCCAAAGGCTTGATCAGATTGTAACGGTTGTCTACGACGGTACGGTGCATGCCATTATTCTATACCTACCGGAGACCGCCAGAAAGCCTTTACCTCTATCCGAACGAGCGGCGATACCCGGTTCGCCGGTACAATAGCTGCGCGGGAAGTGAGACGGTAAGGGACCCAACGCGCAGGGGGTAGTACATGAAGGCGATAAGGGTACACGAGTATGGCGGACCAGAGGTTTTGAGGTACGAAGACGCGGAGGTCCCGGAGCCCGGTCCCGGTCAGGCACGCGTACGGCTTGCGGCCTCCGGGGTCAACTTCATAGACGTCTACCAGCGCACGGGCATCTACCCCATGGATCTGCCGTTCACTCTAGGCCAGGAGGGAGCGGGCGAGGTAGAGGCCGTCGGTGAGGGGGTAGAGGAGATCTCACCCGGCGATCATGTCGCCTTCGCAGGGATAATAGGATCTTACGCCGAATACGTCGTCGCCCCGGTGGAGAAGCTGGTCCCCTTCAACGTCGTCTACGTCGAGGCGCGGTTGGCTGCTGCGGTCATGCTGCAGGGGATGACAGCTCACTACCTTACCCACAGCACCTTTCCCCTACAGGAAGGTCAGACCGCGCTAGTTCATGCGGCGGCGGGCGGGGTTGGGCTTCTCCTGTGCCAGCTCGCGAAGATTCGTGGGGCGAACGTCATAGGAACTGCCTCGACCGAGGAAAAGGCGAAGCTCGCCAAGAGTGCCGGGGCGGACGAGGTGATCCTGTATACCGAGCAAGACTTCGCTGAAGAGGTGAGGAGCATAACGGACGGCGAGGGCGTTCACGTCGTCTACGATTCCGTAGGCAAGGACACCTTCGACAAGAGCCTCGACTCCCTGCGGCCGCGAGGCTACCTAGTCCTCTTCGGCGGGTCAAGCGGACAGGTACCTCCGGTAGACCTGCAGATTCTGAACCAGAAAGGCTCTCTCTTCGTCACTCGTCCTAAACTAGCCGACCACGCTGCTACCCGCGAGGAGCTACTCTGGCGGGCGCAGAGCCTCTTCACCTGGATCGGGCAGAATAACCTGAACGTCCGTATTGGGGGCACGTATAGGCTCTCCGAGACGGATCAGGCACACCGCGACCTCGAAGGTCGCAAGACGACCGGCAAGCTCATCCTCATCCCGTAGGAGTAACCCATGAAACTGGACGCGGGCCTCGCCGTCGAAGGCAAGCACCTCCCGGGGATAGACGAAACCGGCCGTGCCGCTGAATCCTTGGGCTTCGCCGGCCTGTGGACCAGCGAGACCAAGCATGATTCCTTTCTCCCCTTGGCAGTGGCTGCGAACACCACCAAGAGGCTGTCTTTAGGCACTTCCGTCGCTATCGCCTTCTCCCGCTCCCCGATGGTGACGGCGCAGGTAGCCTGGGACCTCCAAGACCTCTCTGGGGGCCGCTTCATCCTTGGTCTAGGCACCCAGGTCAAGGCTCACGTTACCCGCCGCTTCGGCATGCCCTTCGACAGGCCAGCCGCCCGCCTGAAGGATTACATCCAGGCCTTACGCGCCATATGGGAATCATTTCAGACAGAGGGACCGTTGTACTACGAGGGTGAGTTCTACCGTCACACTCTCATGACGCCGTTCTTCAACCCGGGCCCTATAGAGCATCCTGCGATCCCCGTCTATATAGCCGGCGTCAACACCCGCCTAGCGACTTTGGCCGGTGAACTCTGCGACGGCTTCCACGTCCACCCCTTCCATACCCCGGAGTATGTACGCCAGGTCGTACAACCGGCCATTCAAGACGGTGCCGAGAAAGAGAACCGAAGCCCCAAGGAGGTGGAGCTCGCGACGAGCGTCTTCGTCATCACCGGCGAGAGCGAGGATCAGATAGAGGAGCAACGTCACAAGATCCGCGCCCAGGCCGCCTTCTACGCCTCCACCCCCACCTACCGAACCGTCCTCGACGTCCACGGATGGGGCGAAGTCGGCGAGCAGCTCGGGCAACTCGCCAGGGAGAAGAAGTGGGACGAGATGCCGGAGTTAATAACCGACGAGATGCTCCATACCTTCGCCATAGAAGCTACCCCGGATAACATAGGAACCGCCCTCGTACAGCGTTACGAAGGGCTCATAGACCGCGTCGCCCTCTACCTGCCCTTCATCCCTGGCGAGAAGGACGAGTTCTGGCGGAGAGCGCTAGAAACTGTAAACGAGAGATAGTAGCAGTCTGAAACCGACTCAGCCTATGGCTTCAAGATACACTTTATGGCGCCATCCTGCTTCTTCTGAAAGATTTCATATCCCAGAGGCGCATCCTGGAGCGGCATCTCGTGGGTCTTTAGATCCTGGGTTCCTAAAGGGTCCTCGTCGGTCAGGAGCGGCATGATGTCGTCTACGTAGGCGTGCACGTTCGCCTGGCCCATTCGGACCTGTATCTGCATGTCGAAGAGGTCGCCGAGAGGGAACATCTGAACCGGCCCCGCATAGACGCCGGAGATCGAGAGGGTGCCACCGCGGCGTATGGAGGCGATGCACTGGCGCAGGGCGTACGCCTTGTCAACCTGCATCTTTGTGGCCTGCAGGAACGAGTCTATAAAAGAACCTTCGGCCTCCATGCCCACCGCGTCTAGCGCAGCGTCCACGCCCCGACCGTCCGTGAGGTCCAGCATAATTTCCTTGACGCCCTCGACCGCCGAGAAGTCAATGGTCTCGATGCCGTACTTCGCCGCGAGCGAGAGCCGTTCGGGTACGTTGTCCACCCCGATCACCCGCCCCGCCCCCTGGTTCAGCGCTATCCTCGCGCACATCTGCCCGATGGGCCCTAAACCCCAGACGCCTAAAGTACCGCCTTCGGGCACATCCGCGTAGGCGACTGCTTGCCAGGAGGTCGGAAGAACGTCCGAGAGGTAAAGAAACCGCTCGTCGGGGGGACCTTCTGGAACCTTTATAGGACCGAAGTGCGCCTGGGGGACGCGCAGGTATTCGGCCTGTCCACCCGGGACCGCGCCGTACACGTGCGTATAACCGAAGAGGCTCGCGCCCTTGCCCCGACCGAGGAGGCTCGCAGCCTCGGCGAGCTTGCCCCGGTCGCGCGTCGTCTCACACTGGGAATAGAGTTGTTCATTGCAGAAGAAGCAGTGCCCGCAAGAGATGTTGAACGGGATGACTACCCGGTCGCCGGGTGAGATATGCTCGACGTCGCTTCCGACCTCCTCTACTATACCCATCGGCTCGTGGCCGATAATGTCGCCCTCACGCATGATGGGGAAGAGCTTACTGTAGAGGTGGAGATCCGAGCCACAGATAGCGGTTGAGGTTATGCGTACTATAGCGTCGGTGGGTTGTTGGATCACCGGGTCGGGCACGTTGTCTACTCGGACGTCTTCCTTACCGTGCCACACTACCGCTTTCATGGTTCTCTCCTCCCGACTCCGGTCAGCAGTTCACGGATCCGGAACGGTCCGCTGGTACCCCGCGCGAGCGGCGGAGTATCAAGGCTCGCCTTTGTCCTTAAGCCCTGGAGGATATCCAGAAGAGTCTCTCCGGCATCGTACTGCGGCGCCCAGCCGAGCTCCTGACGGGCGCGGGTCGTGTCCATGACGGGTACGTTCAGCGCGAGGTCCAGCCAGCCTTCCGGCACGGGCTGGAGCCTTAGCTGCCAGCTCAGGCGGGCGCCCGCGCGGGCAAGTTGGACAGGCACGGAGACGGTTCGAGCGTTCAGGATCTTGCCTATCTCCTGCGGGTCCAGCACAGGCTCGGTAGCGAGGTTGAACGCCCCGTACGCATCGTTTAGGAGGGCGAGCCGGTAAGCCTCACCGACGTCGTAGGAGTGGATCACCTGGGAGCGCAGCCCCTGTATCTCGGGGAAGACGTTGATCAGGTCCGGACGCGCGAGGAAACTCGGGAAGAGAGGCCCGCCAAAGAGACGCCGCTGACCTTCCGCCGCCTCCTGCTTGAAAGTGAGCGCCTGCCGGAACCTTACGACCCGCATCCCCGGGTTCTGGTTCTCGAAATGGTCGAGACGCCGCTCGACCTCGGCCTTATGCCGCGCGTAGTAAGAGGTGGGCACGCCGCCCGTGGGCCAGCTCTCGTCAACCGCCCGATCTTTGGGTCCCGGCGAGTACGCGCCGACCGACGAAGCGTACAGGAGCGAGGGCACTCCGGCCTCCGCGGCGGCGCGCGCCGCCCGCATGCTCCCCTCAACGTTGGTCATCCAAAGCTTGTTCAGGTCACGCGAAGGCTGTATGAGCCAGGCGAGCAGTACGACCGCGTCCGCCCCCCGAAAGTGCGGTACCAGGTCGTCCCTGACGACGTCGGCCGTAGCCCACTCGACCTTCGGCATCCGGAGCTCAGGCAACCTCCGGGCCAACCCAAGAACCGACTCAACCTTCTCTTCCATCTGAAGCGAACGGAGCACGCTCGTACCAACGTTCCCGGTCGCTCCTACGACTACTACTCTCATGGCAGCCCTTTACCCTAAGCATCCCCTGCGGAAACCGTCCTCGCCGCCGACATGGGTCTGCTGTAACATCGTCGGTGGTGCTGGCTACGGTAGGAGGGCGTTGATGAAGGTGCTGGTGACCGGGGCGCGGGGTAAGGTCGGCAGGGCGGCGGTGGCGGCGCTACAGGCTGTCGATCACGACGTGCGGGCGAGCGACCTCTCCCCTCCCGTTTTCGAGCGGCCCGAAGAGGGCGAGGCCGACTACGTTCAGGCCGATCTTACGGACGCGGGCGACGCCTTCGCCGTGGTTCGAGGCGCCGAGGTGGTCGTACACGCGGCCGCGATCCCCGAGCCGACGCGCAACCCGGCGCACGTAGTCTTTCAGAACAACCTTATGGCTACCTTCAACGTGTTGGAGGCGGCGATACGGTTCGGCGTTCCGCGGTTTGTTAACATCTCCAGCGAGACCGTGCCGGGCTTCTTCTTTCCGGAGCGGGAATTTTTGCCGGACTACGTACCGGTAGACGAGGAGCATCCGATAAGTCCGCAGGACCCGTACGCGACCGCAAAGTACTTCGGCGAGCTATTGATGGATGGAGCGACACAGAGGAGCGACATCCGATGCATCTCCATCCGTCCGAGTTGGGTGCAGCACGAGGGGAACTACGAGCGCAACCTGGGACCGCAGGTGCGTGACGCCTCGGTGCTTTCCCCGAACTTCTGGAGTTACATAGACGTCTATGATCTCGCGGACGCGATAGTGCTAGCCGCCGAGTCGGACCTGCCCGGCCATGAGGTCTTCTACATAGCCTCGCCGGACAACGTAGGGGGACGGCCCTTCGAGGAGATAGTGCGCGAATACTACGGAGATCAGGTAGAGATAACCACCCCTCTTCCTCGCGAGGACGCCTCCGGCATCTCCATCGCAAAGGCACGGGAGATGCTCGGCTACTCCCCCAAACGCTCCTGGCGTGATTACCTGAACGAGGAGGGGAAGCTCAAGCAAGGCTAAATCGAAGGCTCCTTCGGCGAGCCTTCGCTTACCCGCTCCTCCTACCTGCGTTCGAGGTTTCGCTCCGTAGGGGCGGTTGACTCCGTGGAGGTTACAACGTAACCGGCGTTGGTGAGGCTCTCGGCGATGCTGGAAGGGTCGGTCGTCTCCAGACGGAGGACGATGACACGGCTGGTGGCGCGGCTGGCCGGGCCGAGGAAGACGCCGGCTATGTTGACGTGGCTGTCCTTGACGACGTTGGTTACCTCATGGAGCATGCCCGGCTCGTTCGGAACCTCGACCTCGATCCAGCTCCCCGTCCCGTGCGCTCCGATCAACTCTATGAGGATGCGCGTCATGTCCGACGAGGTGATGATCCCCACGAGCGCGCCCTCAGCTACCACGGGCAGACAGTTGAACTTATGAGCGTGTATATCTCGCGCCGCGTGCTCGATCGTGTCGAGCGGGTGTATGGTAACGAGGTTGGTGGACATAATGTCCCGCACCCGCACCCACCCAAGGGTGTTCTCCTCGTCCCCGGTGCCCCGAGGCGGGCTCACGTCCCTCAAATCCCGGTCGGAGACGAGCCCGACGAGCCGCCCGTTCTCCACAACCGGCAGGTGCCGGATGCCGTGCTCCCGGCACAGCCCCAGGGCCTGAACCGCGCTCGCCTCCGGCTCCAACGTGATGACCTCCCGGGTCATGGCGTCCCTAACCCTCAGCATCCCCGAACTCCTCCTTCTTGTTCCCCGCAATAACGAGCAACGTTAACCCAACGCTCGAAAACCTCCACTGAGCTTACCAGCAGGCCGAAGCTCCCGCTAGAGTGAGCCTCTGTCTCCTTCGACTATAGCCCGGGGGGATGGGTGTTGGTAAGCTCAAGCCCTCAGGGATAGTGGAAGGAGCCCCTTTTATGCGCGCCTGGCAGGTACACGAACTCGGAGACCCAAAGAGCGCACTCACCCTCCGGGAGATAGAGAATCCAGAGCCGGGACCCGGCGAGGTATTAGTCGAGGTCGAGGCGGCGGCGCTCAACTTCTTTGACATCCTGCTCTGTCAGGGGAAGTACCAGGAGCGCCCGGATCTCCCCTTCACTCCGGGCGCGGAGGTCGCGGGTACGGTCTCCAAGGTAGGCGAAGGCGTGGACCTCATGCCGGGGACGCGCGTGCTCGCCACCCCCCCGCTCCCCGGAGGCGGCTTCGCCGAGAGGGCCGTCGCCCCGGCCGACGGCTCCGTCTTCCCCGTCCCGGAGACGATGCCCTTCGCGGCGGCGGCGGCGATGCACACCGTCTACCAGACCGCTTACGTCGGCCTTCACCGGCGGGCGGATCTAAAAGAAGAGGAGACCGTCCTCGTGCACGCGGGAGCGGGGGGTGTGGGCTCGGCGGCGATACAGCTTGCAAACGCGGCAGGGGCGCGGGTCATCTCCACCGCCGGCGGCGGCGATAAGGTAGAGGTATGCCGTGAGTTGGGCGCGGAGATCGCTTTAGACTACAGGAAGGAGAGCTTCGTCGAGGCCGTCAAGGAAGCGACGGACGGACGCGGGGCGGACGTGATCTACGATCCCGTCGGCGGCGACGTCTTCGACCTCTCCAGAAAGTGTGTCGCCTTCGAGGGACGCATAGTCGTGGTCGGCTTCGCGGGCGGCAGGATCGCCGACGCCCCTACAAACCACGCCCTCGTGAAGAACTACTCGGTCGTCGGCCTTCACTGGGGTCTCTACAATAAGCTCATGCCAAGCGTAGTGCAGGAGACTCACCAGGCCCTCGTAAGGCTCTACAAAGA
>DASQMR010000015.1:0-8250 GCA_035645375.1 Rubrobacteraceae bacterium | reverse complement strand
TAAGACAATTATCATGGCTAGCAGTTAAGACGAAACAGAAACAAATCCGTAGGTACTTGCGTAGGTAACTGTAGGGTGTAGATAGGTAGCTGTCGGCAAGGGGACAGTGGAAGCTAGAGTAGCAACCTTGATGGACCATCTTACCTTGACTTTGGTACAGGCGAATAGCGGAAAGGGTGATGATGGGGAATAAACCACTCTGGTTAATAGGTAGGCAACGCTGTAGTGGGCTGGAAGTATTTACTATTGGTAGACATGTGTTGCCAGTGTTCAGTTTTAGGGAAGAAGCCGAAGCATTCCTACACTTTAAGGGTGCTGCTGATGGTTGGCATGCAAGAGAGACTTCGTGCGGAGAACTCGTCTCTATACTCTACGGTCCGTGCAGGGAGGTCGAACACATCTCTCTTGATCCGTTGCCAAAGATAGTAGAGGTTACGAGCTTGAGCCGTAAGGCTTTCGTCGCTTCTCTACTTGGGAGCGATACATCATCTGCCGTTGAGGAGTCTGAGATGCTAGTGGTAGCGTCCTGAGCCGAACCCTTCTATGTTAGTTACCACCCTCGTACTCTAGGTTATGGATAGTGTCTATAGTACTGAGGTTCTTAGTTATAAAACTCTTAATCAAACTGTTATCTAGGAGTGACATGAAGCGTCTACTATGCTCAAAGGAAGTAAACAAGCTGTGATCGGATAGAGGAGAGTTAGGGCGTGCTTAGACTACTGATAGTTATAGCCTTAGTACTTGTCTTAGCCCAGGTTCTAGGAGGACCAGTAGCTCTTGAGACCACTGTCAACATCATCGAGCAAATCTTCGAAGGTACATTGGCCTTCCTCTTGCGGATCGTAGATCTCATTGTTGGGCTAATAGAAAGTGTTTGATTCGCTGGAGCCACCTACAACTCACCAATTTATGGATCGCAGAGACTTTAAAGCCTGTTCTACGTGCTTCTCAGCACCAAGTTGTGAGGAGAAGACGTGCCTCACAATGCCCTTCTTATCTATGACGTAAGTTACCCGACCAGGAAATAGTCCCAAGGTGTTCGAAACTCCGTAGAGCTTCCTCAGCTTTCTCTCTTCGTCACTCAACAGGGTGTAGGGGAGATCGTGCTTTGCGGCGAACCTTCTGTGCGATTCTACGGAGTCAGAGCTTATCCCGATGACCTCAGCATCTAGTTTCTCAAATCCCTCGTAATCATCCCTGAAAGCGCAAGCCTGCTTGGTGCAGCCAGGAGTATCGTCTTTAGGGTAGAAGAAAAGGACTACGGGTTTCTCACCTATAAAATCCTTGAGGTTCACCATCTGTCCTGACTGAGAGAGAAGACTGAAGTCAGGAGCTGTAGATCCAACTTCCACTTTGCTATCTGTTAATTCAAAGCTCATCTTATCTCCTTAGTGTAATGTCGCTGGCTGCGCCTGACCTCTCTAACTGATTGTATGAAATATCTGAACGAGAAGATGTCACAGCGTTTGAGAGGTAGAGCAGCAACTCTCATAGGGAAACATCGTAATAGACAGTTAAGTTAGGTCGATATAGGGAGGATTTCCATAGGTCTGCTGCGCATCATAGCTGCGCAGCATAGCTGGGCATCATAAATTTCTGCCAATTACATACGTTGTAGGCTACTGTCCTGAATGCAGCCTCTCCAGAGAGGATACTGATATCAGAAGGCGCGTGGCCATGGTTTCCTCGTCAGTCTTAGGCTCTAGCTGCCCACGAGCCACGAGGTTTCGCACAGCGCGTTGACTTACCCCAAGCACCCTTGCGGCTTCTTGAGTGTCCACGTAGCCAGATTTAGGCTCTAGCTGCCCACGAGCCACGAGGTTTCGCACAGTACGTTGATTCACTCCAAGTATCCTTGCGGCTTCTTGGGCATCCACGTAGCCAGTATCATTCTTGGTCTCCATGACGTTCCCTCTTGCTCTTCCTTAACTTGTAAAACACGCACTATTTATATCAAGCTGTAGTTAAGAAACCTGTAATCTTTGGTAAATATTTCTAAACATATGGCTTATCGCCCTATTCAAGCCGAACTACAAGTCTTGTCTTGGTATTGACTCGCCAAATATGTCTTCTAACCTCTTCTCTACATAGTGGCTGCGTTCGAGGAGCAGAGCAGCAACTACCATAGGGAAGCGGCATAATAAGAGATAGGCTAGGTCAACATAGGGAGGCTTTAGATGGATCTGCTACGTATCATAATCGCGATACTTCTCCCACCCTTAGGCGTGTTCTTGCAGGTTGGTATTGGCATACAGTTCTGGATCAATATCGTGCTGACAATCCTTGGCTATATCCCTGGCATCATCCATGCGGTATGGGTTATCGTCAAATACTAACCTAACCCCTCAACTCCTCCTGGAACCTCTCGTACGCTTCAGGGTACCTGTTCCTCAAGCCTCCTAGAGCGATCCCTCCTCCGTAGCCCACGGCCTCCCAGCTTGGAAGCGATCATCAGATTCTTGCGGTTCCTAAGCTTCCTGATGTACTTATCCTTCTCTTCGGAGTCGAGCAACTCCCTCTTCTTCTGTTCTAAATAGGCGGAGGGCATCAACCTCTCGAAGGTCTCTCTCCTGTGCCGCTCCCGCTCCTTCTCAAGTCTTAGCTCCGTATGGAACACCATGAGTGCTTCTGGGTGTTTTTCTTTTAGGGTCTGGTAACGTTCCTTCGTCCACGATCCTCCCCAGCCTGATCCCTGTCTATCCTCTTGTCTGAGAATAGCCCTCAAAACCTTTAACTCGTGGATATACAAGGGATCAAGCGGAACGAGCTTGTTCTTCAAAGCCCTCAAAAACGGTGACTCATACATCTTCACCAAATATTTCCTTGAGTCTCTTCTCAAGGTACTCGCTAGTCTCAAGGGGAGTATGGACAGTTACCTCATTGTTGAAAGGGTCGTAGTACCCTAAGATCATCCTTCCGCCAGCCAGCCTATCATCCACACGTTTGAAGACTTCAGGATCGTCAAGGTCGAATACCTCGTTGAGAATGTATCTGAATGATGGGACATCTGTATTCCCAACGCAGGGGATGAAGTAGGCGTTGTCTTCGGTCACGACAAACTTGTTCTTGTATTCTTGTACAGGCTGGCTGTAAAGCTCCAAGTTGGCTTCTCCTTAGTAGGTATCTTCTTGGTAGGCTCGACTAATATCCTTCGGCTCGAAGGACAGCTAGCCGCCCTCAAAGATGTCCTCCATTGCTCTGACTGCTTTCTCGTGCATGTTCGGGAGAACGTGGGAGTAGGTGTCTAAGGTGATGGAGATAGAAGAGTGACCCAAAAGTTCCTGAACGATCTTCGGGTGAACTCCCTTGGTGAGGAGTAGAGTCGCGCAGGTGTGTCTGAGATCGTGGAACCTCGTGTCGTACGGAAGACTGGCCTTCTTGAGCAGTGGCTTCCAAGAGCGCGTCCTAAGATTTTGACAGCTTAGGGTAGTACCAACCTTCGTACAGAAGACCCATTCGCTTATCCTAGGATGCTTTAGTAGTACCCTTATGGAGGTCTGGGTTAGCTTAACGCTCCTCCTGCTTTTTGGTGTCTTAGGGGCTTCTATCCGTCCGTTATAGATTGTTCTACTCACCTGCAATATGCCCCGCTCAAAATCTACGTCTCTCCACTGAAGACCTAGCAGTTCACCCTGTCTCATCCCAGTGGTAACTGCTAGGAGGTAGAGTGCTTCCAGTGCATTCCCCTTAGCCGATTCCAGTAGCCTGTGAACCTGTTCCTCGTCCAGCGACCTTATCTCTTTCTTGGTAGCTTTCGGAGGCTCCACAGCATTAGTTACGTTCCTAGGGGTGAGTTGCCACCTGACAGCCTGCTTGAGTGCTTTGTGTAATGTGGCATGTATGATCTGTGCGGTCCTATGCGATAGGCCAGAGTCAAGTTTTGAGCGGTACAAGGACTGAACCTGAAGTGCGTTCAGCCTATCGAGTCTGATCTTCCCCAAGGTAGGCACCAAATGAAGACGCACTATCTCTTCACTCCTCTTCCAGGTGCGCTCCCTGACCGTTCCCTCGATACCATCGAGCCACTTGTCCAGGTACTCTTCTACAGTCAAAGACCCACAGTCGTAGATCGCTCCTGAGTCCCTTTCGAACAAGGTCTTAGCTAGCTTGGCCGCTGCCTCTTTTCTGGTCTTCGAGTAGATGTACTTGGTCTTTGTTCCGTCCGGAGTCTCGATCACGCACTGACCTACCCACCAACCATCCTTGCGACGGTATACAGAACCTTCTCCATTCCCTCTCTTCTTCGGCAACCTTCCTCCTTGTTACTGTAGAGGAAGCTGTAGTGGACGCATCTAACCGAAGAGAAGACTCCATATTTTCCCGCAATTTGCAGGATAAAAAGAAGCGCGCCTGGAAGGATTCGAACCTCCGACTCGCGGTTTAGGAAACCGCTGCTCTATCCCCTGAGCTACAGGCGCACTGAATGAGCAGTTTATCGCGGGAACCAGGCGCATACCAGGGGACCTGCGAGGCTTCTGAGACAGGTTCTGTTACGACGCATGAGCCTGGAAGGCAAAGCTTTCATAGACCGGGTTACGGTCTTCGCCGCCCTGTATTCGCGCCCCAGGAGCCGCCGATGGCCCCGGAGATGAAGGGGACTAGCAGGGCGAGAATGCTCCCCAGCGTCAGGACGGTGTTCAGACCTTGCTGAGTGACGTCCGGGACGTTTGGTAGCGTTACGCCTTGCAGATTATCCAGGAAGGCGAGTCCCAGCGCGCCGCCCAGGGCGGCCAGAAGCAGCGTGACGAGCAGGGCGAGGAGGGCAACCAGGAGGCCGTGCTTGGTCCCCGAGCGGCTCGCCATCCGTCCGGCGGTGTAGCCGCCTATGAGGAACGCCAGGAACAGAGCTATGAGTAGCCCCACGAAACCCGCCGTGCCCATGTTCTGGGCCGAGCCGCCTCCGCCAAAGATCGCCCCGACAACCGAGCTGACTACGGCGCTGAAGATCAGGCTAGCCCCTAGAGCAGCGAGCCAGCCTATGAGCACGCTGGTCCAACTCGTGTTCCCTTCACTCGCCCTGCCGTACCTCTCGCTCATGCAACTCCTTTATAAGAAGGCGCCCGGCTCTGCTCGTTTATACGTCGCGGCGTTGGGTAGTGTCCTCTACCTCCACCTCTTCTTTGCGCAGATCCGCCTCGACGACCTCTTCCTCCTCGACGACGTCCTTGCGAACCCGGATCTCCTCCCTTACCACAGGCTGCTTCTGAACCACGATCTCCTCCTCGACGACCGGAATGACTACCTCGTCCTCACCGATCTCCGCCCCGGAGGCAGGCTCGTTGACCCGCACCCGCTCGACGTTGACCTCTTCGCGCCTCCTGGGAACCGCCATACGCTCTCGCTCGGTGCGCACCCGCTTACGCACGTTGACCCTCCCGGCCTCGCGCTCCCTTAGGCCGGCTCGAAGCTCCTCCTCGCTTCTCTGGATTCTAAGCTCACCTTCGCGTCCACCGCTGCCTCTTTCGCCGGTGCTGCGCGGATGAGACCCGCTGGCCTCGCGGTCGCTCGCCCTTACGTCCGGGCCTCTCTCGCCAGCGGCCCCGCCGGTTCGCTCACGCTCTTCGTCGTAGTAGTAAGCGCTGTAGCCTTCTTGCTCTCCCCGACGATCAGCGAGGCCGAAGTGGCTGCGAACCTGCTGTTCGAGATCCGGCGTGAGCTCCTCGTCGTCATCGAAGGTCGGGGCGTTCTTTATCCTGTCCTTTGGCTCCGCAACCTCGATAAGTTGTCGTCGCTCGTTGACGCGCGTGATGTCAACGGGGATCAGGGTGCTTTTCAGTCCCAGGAACCCCATTTTTACACCTATATACTCGGGTCGGTCGCTCTCGTCTATGAAAAGGTGGTCTACTTTGCCAATCTTCTCGTAGTTCATGTCGTAGACCGTGTATCCTGTGTACAGGTCTTCTATGGCCATGTACCTGTCTGTGCGGTCCTCTCGCTCCATTGCATCCTCCTTGCTTAGGGCTAACTGTGGCGAGCCATACTATTCTTAGATATATGGCTGATCGAGACGTTTTCCCCACTCACCATGCACCCGTAAACCATCCCGCGACTCAACCGGGCGCGAGCGGAAGCCTCGAACCTACAAGTCTGTGGACAGCGCCTTCTGCGTGTATGTATCCTCACGGAAGCCCTACCGGCGGGAGGGAACCCTGCCTTTACCTCATATTCACTCGGGGTTGCATCTAACAGCTCCTCCCCTAATTTCGATACGTATGACGGGCAGCCATACGTTGCATTCGTTATCGACCACAACGGGAAATACCTCGTTCGTCAAACCCTAAGCTGTAGAGTTCTCCACATTGTGCACCATCACTGCACCGCAGTGGTGCACTTATGACTCATAAACTCAACAATATACCTATACAGATTAACTCCACCAAAGTGCAAGTTCATTGAATTGAGTTGAACGAGGGATGAGGAACACGTATCATGCTGCTAGCGACTGGGTGAAGTGAGTTGCAAGCATGCTTTGTTATGGGCGGCATAAGTGTAGGAAGCACTTGAGCAGCGGTTCCCGCAAGTAGACGTTGTAGGTTAGTGTAGGAGGAAAGCCACGGAAGCTAACGGTAGAGACCGCGAGCAGGTCATTCGGGTAGAGAATTGCTCAGTAGTCTTCGGCAGGCGTGCCCAGCAGGCACTGCAGATGAGAGAATCCGGCATGAGCAAGGCGGAGGTAGAGAGAGCCACCGGGTCGACTATCGGAGCCTACGACGCGAACTTCGAGGTCTACAAAGGCGAGATCTTCGTGATCATCGGCCTCTCGGGTAGCGGTAAGTCCACGATACTACGGGCGATCAACGGCCTCAACGAGCCGACCGGAGGCAGCGTCTATCTCGACGGCGAGAGGATCTCGGGGATGTCGTCCAAGCAGTTGCGCGAGGTACGACGGCGTAAGATCGGGATGGTCTTCCAGCACTTCGGTCTGTTGCCGACTCGTACGGTTATGGACAACGTGACCTTCGGCCTCGAGGTCAAGGGGGTGGCGGCCTCGGAGCGCCGCGAGGCCGGTGAGGAGGCGCTAGAGTTTGTGGGCCTCCACGGCCAGGGGGGTAAGCTCACCTCGGAGCTCTCCGGCGGCATGCAGCAGAGGGTTGGTCTGGCGCGCGCCCTAGCCACCAAGCAGGAGATTCTGCTTATGGACGAGCCGTTCTCCGCCTTGGACCCGCTCATCAAGCGGGACATGCAGAACCTGTTCCTGGAGATCCAGGGCGAGGTTCAACGGACCGTAGTCTTCGTGACGCACGACCTCGACGAGGCGCTGAGGCTCGGTCACAGGGTAGCGATCATGAAGGACGGCGAGATCGTGCAACTCGGCACGCCGGAGCAGATCCTACGCGATCCCGCCAACGAGTACGTCGAGCGCTTCGTGGAAGACGTGGACTACGCCAAGGTCCGCACCGCCGAGACTATCGCGGTGCGTGCCAAGGAGGTCGCGTACATGAACGAGGGCCCGACGGTCGTGCTGAGGCGGATGAGGCAGGCTGGCATGTCCCACATGTTCGTCGTAGATGACGAACGGCGCCTTATCGGCAGGGTCGAGGTCGAGGAGGTCGCCCGCCTAGCCGAGCGAAACGAGCGCGAGCTCAAGTCAGCGGTCGCTACTGACACACCCAAGGTCCAGACAAGCACGTGGCTGCGTGAGATTTTGCCGCTCTTCGTGGATCAGGATGGGCCGGTGGCCGTCGTGGGCGACGATGACCATCTTGAAGGCGTCATCGTCCGCGGCTCCCTTATAGCGGGCCTCACCACCACCACAGAGCACGCTGATGAGGAGCTCACTGACTCAAGCAGCGTAGTACGTGAGCCCGCCCAGCGGGGTACCGCTGTCGGCCAGGAGACGGACGGGAGGCGCTAGGAATGCTCGCCTTTTTGCAACAGAACCTCGTTCCCAAAATTCCGTTAGACGACTGGACCGACCGTTTTGTCGATTACATAAAAGACATCGAGATCATCGACGAGTTCTTTGACCTGGCAACGGACGGGATCAAGGGTGTAGTCGGGGTGCTTGAGGCGGTCCTGACCGCGCCACCAGAGCTGTTGATGGTCGTCATCTTTACGGCGATAGCCTTCTTCCTGTCCGGTTGGCGAATAGCTCTCTTCTCAGTGGTAGGATTCCTGCTGCTCATCAGTTTCGGGCTCTGGGACCAGACTATGCTCTCGCTGGCGCTTGTCTTGGCCGCGACTGTAGTCTCGCTCCTTATAGGAGTGCCGGTCGGGATACTGGCGGCCAAGTCGCGTACGGTCCAGACT
>DASQMR010000014.1:0-9612 GCA_035645375.1 Rubrobacteraceae bacterium | reverse complement strand
CGACCCCCGACATGGTTTCGGCGCAGCCACGATGGACGGCGCTGTCTATCCCCCCGCCGGCCGCCCGTAGTTGGCGGTGATCTCCAGAGTGACATTCTAGAAGTTTTTACGCTCTCTTAAAATGCCGCGGGAGCTACGATTCAGCCAAACTTTTCCCTACACGATCCATCGGCTACTCTCACCGGTAGTAAGAATATTACTAACCAATTCTTAATTCCCCTGTTATCATGCGGGAAAAGTAGTGCAAAAGCGTCGAGAAGGGCCCATAAATTTTGGTCAGTACAACCTCTAGCACCCGCATGATGGACTCTGTAGACAAGGACTTGCTAAACTTGATGCAGCGAGAGTTCCCTCTAGAACGGGAGCCGTTCGCGGCGCTGGGGCGTCCTTTGGGGCTGGCCGGGGACGAGGTGATAAGGCGTATAGAGTCGCTCAAGAGGGGGCGAGTGATACGTCAGATCAGCGCGATATTCGATACTCGTGTATTGGGATACCAGTCGAGCCTCGTCGCAGCTTCGATACCCGCCAACAAGCTCAACTCGGGTGCCAAGGCGATAAACTCTCATCCTGGCGTCTCTCACAATTACGAGCGAAACAATGAGCTCAACCTCTGGTACACCGTTGCCGTTCCTCCTGACTCGCGGTTGGGGCTCGAGGGGACGGTAGACGTGTTGCACAAGATCAGCGGCGCGGAGAAGACGCGCATCCTGCCGACCCTGAAGCTCTTCAAGATCGGGGTGACGCTCGACTTGAACCAGGGCGCTACCGCCAAGAAGGAGGCCCCGCAGTATGGCGAGGCCGACCGTGCGAGCGCGGACCGCAACGTCTCCGAAGACGACAAAGCGGCGATCCGGGCGTTGCAGGAAGACGTGCCGCTCACCCCGAGACCATTTGATCTGTGGGGACGGCAGGTCGGGCTCTCTTGTGAAGAGCTCTTGGAGCGGGCCTACGATCTGCAGCGGCGCAAGATCATGCGCCGCTTCTCGGCCGTGCTTTACCATCGCAAGGCGGGCTTTCGGGCGAACGCCATGGGCGTGTGGAAGACGCCGCCGGACCGCGTGGAGGAGGTAGGCCAGATATTCGCCCAGTACCAGGCCGTCTCCCATTGTTACCAGCGTCCGGTCTATGAGGACTGGCCCTACGCCCTCTTTAGCATGGTGCACGGCCGGAGTGAAGAGGAGTGCGAAGCCGTTCTCGACGCAATGGCCGCCGAGACCGGCTTAACCGAGCGGGCCTCCCTGTACTCGACCCGCGAGTACAAGAAGACGCGCGTTCGGTACTTTACGCCGGAGATGGAGGCCTGGGAGAAGCTCTACGCCGGCGTTCTACGCTAAGATGGCGTCCGCTTAAAGTAGCAGGTCGTAGGAATGCAAGACCGGCGCTAACGTTCTAATCGGCCATACAGCGATTAGAACGCGTCCCTACCAGGCGCGACGCTGCACGTGGGTTGTTGACATTCTGTGCTGAGGGCGCCTTGATAAACGTTTCTCTGTTCTTGTTAGTATCGTCGCCTGGTTCGCAAGCGGCGCTCTCTCCCCTTCTGCCGGGCTTTCCGGTCCTCCCATAGCCTGCTCTTCGCGGCGTGTAAACTGTCCGAGCATCGCTCTTCCGGGGGAGCGGTACCGCGTACTTCCACACCATCAGCCTGGAGGGCCTCGCCGTCCTCGTCTACAGCGACGTAACAGTTGGCGAGAATGCTCTTCTGGCGATGTTCTCGTACCCGCCTCCATCCTGGGCAATGTCGCCGGAACATCTCTGCTGGCGAAGGTTTTGAAGGAGAATCTCCGGCGCTTGATCCTGGCTATCGTAGTTCTTACTGGCTTTCTGGACTTCGCTACCGCCGCGCGGGCTCTCTTTCGATAGCCGCCTCTTCAGGCGCCGAGCTTCTCGGCCAACTCGGCGAAGTCGTTCGCGACTACGTCGAAAGATGGGTCTGGGCTCTCCGGCTCTACTCCCGGGCCCCACTCCAGCGGACGAGGTACGTAGGCTGTACAAAGGCCGTGAGATCTGGCAGCACGCAAGTCGTCGGGGTGAGCGGCGACGAGCATTACCTGCTCGGGGCGCAGGTCGAGCAGGCTAGGTGGCATAAGGTAAGTCTTTGGGTCGGGCTTGTAGTGACGGACGAGCTCGGCTGAGAAGATGAAGCCCTGCTTGTGTTCGCTCCCTGATAATTTCCCGCTCAAACCGGCAAGGCTTGCAAAGATATTGAAGACCAGCCGGCCGCCACTGGTTGTGGTGTCAATGGATTCGGTCAGGCTCTTAAACCCAATCCCTTTCTCCTGAAGCACTGTGACGGTGTCGATTAAATGACGGAGAGACCGGCCACGCCTATCTAAGCGCCAGACAACTAACGTGTGCGTTGTAGTACATGTTGTCACTGCCCTTCTATGGCAATATTCGTAAGTGCGTCCGTAGCAAGCGATCATGAGGAAGTAAGCAGGCAACCTGAGATGAAATGTCCTTATTGTGCCGAAGAACTCAATGACAAGGCGATAATTTGTCGCTATTGCGGACAAAACCTCTCCCTGATGAAAGATAACGAGCTGCTACAAAAAGAAGTATCTTCGCTCGAAAAAAAGGTTTTGGAGGTCACCGCTTCTCGTGATGTCCAGCAAACAAGCGAATCTCGTGATGCCCAGCAAACAAGCGAATGGTATTTCCTTGATAAACTCATCAACACAGAACCCAACCGAAGGCAAATCACATTAGCAGTTGCTTTGCCTAGCCTGATTTCATTTGTAAGCGCCGCACTCTACTTGCTCATCGCGCAGTACCTCGGTGAGTGGGTGCCCAGTTACAGCACCGTCGATGCGTACAATATCGAGGACCTCAGTACGGATCTTGCAGCCGGGCTAGGAATCGGGATAGTACTATCGATACTTATACTCGGTTGGTTTTTGGCTCCCTTGCCTTTCGGGTTCTGGGCTGGACTTGCATTGCCGGGAAACCACCCAAAGAGCTATACCCTGCTAAGTTTACTTGTGGGTTTACTCACAACGATTGGCGTTATAGGAGCTCATATGCTTACTGTGGGAGTAGGTGTTCTAGCAGCGGCCAGTTTGAGAGACTGGCTGGAGCTGTTGAGCTTCTCTTTTTTCGGACCGGCTTTGTTCTTCCTTGCGGGTGGGCTTTTTGCAGACGTGCTTAAAACGAGAGCCTACCAAAAGAGCATAGACTTGGGACTCCCCGAGCAAATGGTTGCTAAGCTTTCTGGTTCTGAGCACGATCCAAGTGAGAAAGAACTAGGTCAAAGGAAGAGTTTATTCAAGCAGTTGGTAGGGCCCAGCTCTCTTGTTTTCCTTGGAATCGTTACTCGTTTTCTTGGAGACCTCGCCAAATTTATTGAAACCGTCTGATCTCACTGAAAGCAACTTGCCCAACATCCTCTTGTTGTTAACCTTCCTCTGTTTGCCTCGATTGGCTGGCGTGGTCCGTCCGCCGAACACTCCCTGAAAGGCGCGATGAGCGCGGGTGTGAGATGCGACGACGATCGCCACCTGGCTCCTTGGCCTGGGGGCGGCCGTGCTGGTCGGGGTGGCGCTCGGATTAAACCCGGTCACCTACCTGTTCATGCCCCCGGTGGGGCTCTGAACTAGAATTGGCGCGAGGCTAGAAGGCAGTAACCTGGTCAAGATGTACGTGAAAAGGTTTGCAGATTTACGCAACTACAAACGTCACTGACTGCTCTGGGTTTGTCCGAGAAACTCATTAACCGTATCAACGCTACTCTTAGTACATTCTTGTTGCTCAGCTTTAGTTCCGTTTAGCTCTTCACGCCAGTCTTCTCTAAGAGCTTCCTTTTGTTCTTCGGTCAGATGCCATGACAAAGGCGGTTTAGGACCATCGTATCCAAAAACAACGGGCGTAATCTCTATTCTCTCCTGCTGCTCTTTCTCCTCCCATTTGTCTTTTAGAAGCTTGAGCTCAATTTCATTATGTGAGAATTGGCCGGTGCTGCGCACGTCCAGTAGGGTACCCAGTGGTGCGAATAGCTGATAGAACCACCCACGGGCAGACTCGCGCTCACCGTTGCTTGGGTCCGCAGGTGATAACGGTTGCTCGGCAGGCGTTGTAGTCTCGGATTTATCGTTGTTTGCCTCCGCAGGTGCAGTAGGTTGGTCTTCAGGCGCTATACAAGCCTCTGTCGGCTTATCCCGGATTTGTAGAACGAGGACGTTCTTGACGACACCTTTATCAAGCTCTGCATCCAGCCACTCCACAAGAGACGAAATACCATAGTTATCATAGTATCCTCCGTCGACAACATGAACAGCTTCCTCGCGGCCATGGTTAGCACGAGCCGCCGGCGAAACGAATGGGAAAGCAGCTGATAGACGTGCCGCCGTTACTACTGAGATGTCCTTCGAGCCCAGGCTTGTAGAGAGTAGTTCATCTTGACTTTCTCTACCTGCTGATCCCTCAGGGAGATCAACGGTTGAGAGGGGAAGGCGCTCCCCTGTGTCTGAGATAGTAGTATTGAATATCATACCCGGCCGCCATCCTGCAACTACACCTTCTTGCCACTCAGAAAGTCCAGCTTCAATGCCTGATCTGTTCTTCCACTCTAGATCGTTCCTCAACCAAGCCTCCTCCAGTGTACGCCCGCGATCCCAGCTGGAGCCGTAGGAGGTAATCAGCCGAAGAAAATCGCTATAGAATATCCCCCATCCGACTTCGTCGAGACTCGAGCCTTCGACCCTCTCGACGATCTTATCCAGCTCATCCTTTGGAGGAGGGCCGGCTTGGCTGTACTCGTTGACAAAATACATAGCACCGGTGCTTCCTCCTGAGACGGAACTCACCAACCGGATAGATTTGCCGAAATCATCGCCAAACTCTTCCTCAAGGCCCGTAAGTACATGCGTCGCCCACGCGGCGGCGTGTATACCGCCGCCGCTCGCAGCCACCACGATGATAGTTTCGTCAGAAGAGGTTGGGTTGGCCTCTGCAGGAGTCGGAGGTTGCGCTGCGGCTTGTTGTTCTTCCCGGGGAACTCCGGAAGCATCTATGACCGGGAAATAATGATCTGACCAGGAAGGCAGCGATGTGAGAAAGAACAGCAAGAACAGCGGTATTATTACCGGAATTCGGAAACGATCAAGAAAGAAAGCTAAACCCGACAAGCCCCAGCAGAGCCATGTCAGCAACAATAGGAGGTAAGCGAGAGGCGGGAATATAGGTGCTTCACCAAGCCTCAAGAACGCATACACCCCAACAAGGCTAAATAGAGTGACGCTCAATATAAGCAGGGCAACGGCCGCACCGTGACCAGGAAGAATAGAGGCAATCTCACCATTGTTATACTTAAAGTAGCCGCGACCTATGTTTTCAGGGACTCGACACAGTCGCCGTACTATTGGGACTCGACACAACAGCCCTAACGCTAGCTCTAATAGCTTTTGCAAGAATTTTGAAGGTTTATCGGCCCTTTCTACCCACTCAATGAGCCGTTTGACAGGCCTGAGGCGCCTAACGAGCTTGCCTTGCAAAGGAAGAAACATGTCGGGAGACGTATGCGCAAGTTCACTAATGTCTACGGTTGTGGGCCGTTTTTGCGCCACCTCGGGCCTAGTGAAAAGCTTATGAGCTAGAGCAGCGATCAGCAGACATAGTAGGGCCAAGAATGCACCGAGCGCTGCTTCCAATGCTTCCCCAAGCCAATAAGGGGTTGAGTAACTTATTGCCCCGTAGATAAGGGGAAGAGAGATCGCGCTTGAAAGCAAGATCTGCCACCACTTTATATTGGGATTGTTAAGTCTTTTTGTGCCGTAGCGTTCGTGGCCGTAGAGCAAGATCAGACGCCAAGTGATCATGACTGTCCAGGAGGTTAGAAGGGCTGTAAACGAAAGCAAGCAAACGCCCCAGGGCCAACTGATATCGAAAACATTGGCTAGAATCGACCTAGCACCAGTATGAAAGGCAGCTAGGTAAAATCCTACAACGGCAATAGCGATCAGTAGAGGGAAACGTAAGAGGTAAATAGAGGTCACGGACGACTCTGCGCAGGAAAAATCCTCCGTACCCTGTGGTCGTCGACTACCTCGACCCTCGCGTCCGGGTGGAAGTTGAGGTACGTCCCCGGCGGGTGAGGCGCCTTCCAGCGCTGCACCTCATCAAAGGCATGCTTGAAGCTGTGGACGGTACACTCCTCGCCGTCCTGAAAGCGGATGCCCTCGCGTATGTCGACCTCGAACGTCGTCTCGCCGATCCAACGGGAGTCCTCCATCACCGCCCCAACGAGGTGGCCCCGCTCGTCGGTACGGACTGGCTCCTCCATAGTATTCCAGGTGATGAATAACCAGTTAAGCGGGTGCGGGTCGACGAGGTGGATCGTGCCCGCGGGGGTGACCTGCGCCTGCCCGACCGTAGCCTACTCGCCATGCTACTCCTGTCCCTTTGCTTCCCGGCAAAAATAGTAACACAGTCAGTGCGGCCTCCGCTTTCCTAAGGATGAGACATTAATTCTAAGGAAACACATCCAGAAAAATCTATTGTGCACCCATCTTCCTTGCCAGCTCGATGAAGTCTTCCGCCACTACGTCGAACGCCGGGTCCGCTGGTTCGGGGTCCTTGTCGGGACCATACTCAAGGGGGCGGGGAACATAAGCCGTCCGAAGGCCGTTGGTGTGCGCCGCGCGCAGATCGTCGGGGTGCGCGGCGACCAGCATGACTTCTGCAGGGAGCAAGTCGAGCAGGTGCGGCACCATTAAGTAGATCTCGGGGTCTGGTTTGTAATGGTGAACGAGTTCGGCGCTAAGTATCAGATCCCACGGCAAACCCGCCCGTTTTGCCATGCGGGTTAACAATGCAACATTACCATTGGAAAACGTGGAAATTATGTACCGCTGTTTCAAGTGTATAAGTCCAGCTATAGAGTCTGGCCAAGGGTCGAGGCGATGCCACGCTTTGTTTAGGTGATCTTTCTCTTCCTCAGTCAGACCTGTAATCGTGAACTCTTCGATCAGCTCTTCGAGGGAGGTGCGGTGGAGGGCGTCGAGGTTTTGCCAGGAGATCTCACCGCTGCGCACCCTATCCATCGAGGGCTTGTACCGCCCTCGCCACTCGTCGGCGAAGGCGGCCCAGTCAAGGTGAAATCCCTTTTCTTTGCCGAGCTTCTCACCCTCCCGGATTACGGACCCGCGCCAGTCCACCACCGTGCCGAAGACGTCGAAGACGAGCGCCTCGATGCCTCGAACCTCCGTCACGCCTTTCCCCAAACCGGCGTGAGCACGCCTCCACTGACGTCCCTGCCTCCGAGTCTTAAGAGCTCTCGTTTCACCGCTTCGACCTCCATCTTATCTGCGGACATCTTGTACGCATGTGGGGCTGCCCGTCAACTTATTGGGCGGCTATATTGAGCGGCTAATTTGGGAGAGCCCTTCTCATATATGCGGATAGCTTCTATTGTTTTGTGCAGCGAGGGGCGATGCTAAAACTCTGAATGTGAGGCTGGGGGCGAGCTGGAGACTATCCTGCTTCCTGCGTGACCATCACGCCGGCCTCACTCAGCACAGCCTCGACCTCACCGCGCGCCTCCTCCGGGAGGGTGAGGGCGGGACCGCGGACGGTCGGGGAGACGGGTACGCCGAGCACGTTCATCGCGAGCTTTACGGCGCCCAAAGGGGTGTCGCCCAGAGCAGCGAGAGCCGTGAGCGAGAGGACGCGTTTGTGTAGCTCCGCCGCCTTTGTGAGATCGCGGTTTCGGGCGGAGCGCACCAGGCCGACGAAGAGGTCGGGGGCGACGTTAGCGAGGCCACAGATGGAGCCGTCGCCGCCGGCGAGCATGGAGGGTAGAATCTGGTCTTCAAATCCCGCCAGGACCGAGAAGTCGCTCCTTACGGACCTAACCTCGCGCAGCACGTTCACGGTGTGAGAGTACTCGGTCACGGTGTCCTTTAACCCGGTTACGTTAGGGTGTTCGCGGGCTACTCTGGCGACGAGCGAGGGCGAGAGGTCCACGCCGGTCAGGAGGGGGAGGTTATAGATCAGGGTAGGTATCGAGACAGCCTCGACTACAGCTGCGAAGTGCCTGAAGAGGGCCTCCTCTCCGACCTTCCAATAGAACGGCGCCACGACGAGCAGGCCGTCCGCCCCTGCCTCTTCGGCGCTAAGGGCAAGCTCGACGCTCTCCCTGGTACCTGGAGAGCCCACCCCGACTATGAGCGGGACGCGCCCGGCTACTATCCTCGCCGTCTCTTCGGCGAAGCTCTTGCGCTCGTCCATGGTGAGGTGCGAAAACTCTCCGGTGCTGCCCAGAACCGAGATGCCGTCTACGTCGGCCGCTATAAAGCGCTCGATCACGGCCTCTGTCGCCGCGAGATCTACCTCCCCACGCTGGTCGAACGGCGTCACCATCGCTGGTATAAGTCCCGTGAACATAGAGCTTGCGCCTCCCGTCTTTGTCCCGATGTACGCGCATCCTACACTGACGTCGGCTGGCGAGCAGGAGGCATGCCGCATCTTCGGCACGCCGCCGGGACTCATCGAACTCTCGGCGTCTCCAGGAGGTCCAGGAATCATCCGATCTCCGATGCGCGCCCCGCAGCCTCCTCAAGCGCTTGCAAGGCTGATTCTTGGTCCAAGCCGGTGCTTCTGAGCAGGTCTACGGCAGCCGAGCGGATCTGGCCGACGAGCACGCTTGTGGCGAGGTCGTGCCGCTCCTCGAGTATCTTGGTAGCGCGACGGGCGGCCTCTAGCGCATATCTGCGGGCATCGTCGGGCGGACCGGGCCGTTCGAGGAACACCGCGAGCGCCCTTACCGCCCGCGAGAGGTCGAGCACGGCCTCCGGCAGCGACGGCGGTACGGAGTCCCCGCGTCTGACCGCGTTGGCGGCGCCCCGGGTAAGCACGCGCGTGTTGATAACCGCTAGCTCCACCCTGAGACCCGCCTTCGAGTAGAGCTCGAGATGCCTCAACGACCTGCGATGGGTGGGGGAGAGCCGGGCCGTCTCGTAGCCGGCGGTGATTGACTCGTTGAACGCCTTCACCATCCCGTCGATCTGCCGGGCTCTCATGAGCGTACGTACTGCCCTCTCCGGGTCACCCTCTCTCAGCGAGGCGGAGACCTCTTCCAGCACGGAGGCCAGCTCATCGAAGATCGGGCGGGCCCTACGCTCAACCAGGCGCTCGGGGTTCACCGGGAAGAGGTGGTTGATCGCCAGGGCCACGACTCCTCCTACGAGCGCGCTTACGAAGCGGTCGGGTGAGAATCCCGATGCCGGCTGCTGCAACACGATCACCAGTATCGCCGAGATCGCCGCCTGGTTTACAAAGAGGCTCCGCTCCGAGAAGAATACGGCCGCCGCCATCGCGAGCGCCACCACGAGCCCGATCTGCACCGTGCCGATGCCTATTACTAGCACCAGCAGGTCCGCAACCAGCAACCCGATGGCGACCCCCAGGACCACCTCGACCGTGCGTCTCCCGCGCTCCCCGAGCGTCAGCCCCAGAGAGATTACCGCCGCTATCGGAGCGAAGAACGGCTGCTCTTGTCCGAGCACGACGGCAGCCAGAAAATAAGCCAGGCTAGCGGCTACCGCCGTCTGGACTACCGGCCAGACGTTGGACTGCAGGCGCCCGGCTCCCACGACCAAGCGGTGCCGTACCTCAGTG
>DASQMR010000013.1:0-6693 GCA_035645375.1 Rubrobacteraceae bacterium | reverse complement strand
GGCCGAGTATTCTCGCGGGTACCGTCGGCGCTTTTACCATCCTCCCGATGCTGTTCGCCGCCGTGGCCGCCGGACTGGCGAACCGCCAGAACTAGGGGGTGCGGTTGTGGACCTGAGCAAGCTCTCACAGAATGCCCGCGAAGCCGTGGATGTGGCGCAGGCGGTGGTACGGCGGGGTCGCTCGAACACTTTGGGCACGGAGCATCTTCTCCTGGGGTTGCTCGCCCAGCAGGGGGGCGTCGTTCACAAGGTCTTCGCGGAGCTGGTGCTAGATCTCGGGCTTGCGCAGGCGAAGACGAACGATGCGATCAGGCGCGGCGAAGCCCGCTCACGCGTCTCCAGGAGTGATGCTCCCGTCTATCCCACGCCCCGCGCCAAACGTGCCCTGGAGCTAGCGGGCGAGGAGGCCGCGCGGGCTACGAGCCCACACGTAGGTACCGAGCATCTGCTCCTGGGGCTCCTGCGCGTGGACGAGGGAGCGGCGGCGATCCTGCTGCGCGAGGTCGGGCTTACCGAGACGGACGCCCGGGCGGCTCTGAAGAGGATGCGAGGCGAGGGCTCTTTTGACACCGACCCCGAGAGCATGCTCGCGAAACATGGTCGTGACATCACCCGGCTCGCCCGCGAAGGAGAGCTAGATCCGGTGGTGGGCCGCGAGGACGAGATGAAGCGGCTGCTGCAGATCCTCAGCAGGCGTACCAAGAACAACCCTGCCCTTATCGGCGAGCCCGGTGTCGGCAAGACGGCCATCGTCGAGGGGTTGGCCGAGAGGGTCGCCCACGGCTACGTTCCCGAATCGCTCAAGGACAAGAGCATAGTCGCGTTGGACCTCGGCTCGCTCATCGCCGGTACCAAGTTCCGGGGTGAGTTCGAAGAGCGACTCAAGAAGGTCATAGACGAGGTCAAGGGCTCTTTCGGCAAGGTCATCCTCTTTGTGGACGAGCTGCACAACATAGCGGGCGCCGGAGCTGCTGAGGGAGCTATGGACGCTGGTGAGATCCTCAAACCCGCCCTCGCTCGCGGAGAGGTGCAGATGATCGGCGCAACCACCATCGAGGAGTACCGGCGCTACATCGAGCCCGACGCCGCCCTCGAACGCCGTTTCCAGCCCATCCTTGTCGACGAGCCGACCGAAGCGGAGACGGTCGAGATATTGAGGGGGCTCAGGGATAAGTACGAGGCGCACCACAGCGTGGAGATCTCCGACGAGGCCCTCGTCTCCGCCGCCCAGCTCTCCCATCGCTATGTCGCCGACCGCTTCTTGCCGGACAAGGCCGTGGACCTCCTCGACGAGGCGGCGAGCCAGCTGCGCATAGAGACGACGATGATGCCCGACGATCTCCGCGAGAAGGAGTTGCGTTTGCAGGAGCTTGCTCGCGAGGGCGCCGCGGCCGTCGAGGAACGCGACTACGAACGCGCCGCCTTCTTGCGCGATGAGGCCGATGTCTTGCAGGCGGAGTATGGGGAGGCCCGCGACCGCTGGCTTGAGGAGAGCGGGGTGAAGAGCGCCGTGGTCGGTCGGGAGGAGATAGCGCGGGTCGTGAGCGCCCGCACCGGTATTCCGGTCGGTCGGATGCTCAAGGACGAGGCCGAACGCCTCCTCTCGATGGAGGCCGCGTTGCACCGGCGCGTGATCGGACAGGACGCTGCCGTCGTTGCTGTCTCGGAGGCCGTACGTAAGGCGAGGGCCGGGCTTGCGAATCCGGACCGCCCCATCGGTAGCTTCATCTTCCTCGGACCTACAGGGGTGGGGAAGACTGAGCTAGCACGCGCGCTGGCTGGATACCTCTTCGACGACGAGGACGCCATGATCCGTCTGGACATGTCCGAGTATATGGAGCGCCACGCTGCGAGCCGGCTTGTGGGCGCGCCTCCGGGCTACGTCGGCTACGATGAGGGCGGCCAGCTTACAGAAGCTGTTCGCCGCCGCCCCTACTCGGTCGTCCTCTTAGACGAGGTCGAGAAAGCCCACCCGGACGTCTTCAACATGCTCCTTCAACTCCTCGAAGATGGTCGGCTCACTGACAACAAGGGTCGTACGGTCTCCTTCGACAATGCCGTCGTCATCATGACCTCGAACGCCGGCGCCCATCTAATCCCCGGGCCCGAAGAGATGCGTGAGCATGAAGAGGAGGTGCGCGAGCAGCTGCTTCAGGAGCTCGGTACTTTTTTCCGCCCGGAGTTTCTCAACCGGGTGGACGAGATCCTGGTCTTCCATTCCCTCGGGGACGAAGAGCTCACCGAGATAGCTATGCTTCTCCTCGAAGATCTTCGTGAGACTGCGGCGAGGCAGGAGATATTCCTAACCTTCTCCGACGCCGTCGCGAGGCGTATAGCCCTCGAAGGCCGTGACTCGCCCTTTGGTGCTCGTCCCTTGCGCCGCGCCGTGGGCAAGCTATTAGAGTCGCCTCTTAGTAAAGAGATCATCGCCGGCCGAATAGAGCGTGGCGGCGTTGTTCGTATAGACACAGACCCCGAAAAACACATTGTCTTCGACTTAGGCAAACCGACCGAGAGAACGATCGCGACTTCAGTCTCGAAGAAGCCTCTATACCCCGAAGATTGTACCTCGACTCCTGGTTGAACCTCAGATATCCGAGGAGGCATCGCTCTATTTTCCTTTTGATTGCCCTTATGTATGCTTCGTAAGATGCTGGTGTGAGGCTTGAGACACCGAACTTAACTCGTAGATAAATGCAAACTTAACCCGCAGGTCAAATTATATCTAAGAATGAGGTTAAGCTCTAAAAAATACTTTCAGAAAGCCTAGCGTAGCCTCAAGAGCCATGCTAGGGTTGACAAACATGAGAGAGGACATGGAGTACATCAGCGGAGTGTTGGACGAGATGGAGGCGCTAGTAGAGGACGCCTCCGGGGTACCGATGCGCAAGGGGCGGGCCATGGTCGACCGAACCGACCTGCTCACGATGTTGGATGAGCTTCGCGGCGTTCTACCGCGCGAGTTATCAGAAGCAGAGTCGATCCGGCGAGAGTGCGCGGCTGTTGTGGCTGCCGCCGAAGAGGAAGCGCGCAGGATCGTAGAGACCGCCCACGAGCGAGCCGAGGCAAAGGTACTGGATACGGAGCTTTACCGGCGCTCGCAGCGGCGCGCGGCCGAAGGCGTGGAGCGTGCGGAGCGGTATGCCCGGGAGATCAGAGGCGGCTCGGATGTATACCAGGATCGGGTGTTGGGGCAGTTGGAGAGTTGGTTCCAAGATTCATTGGTCTCTGTCGGGGAATCCAGGCAGGAGTTAGGTAGTTCGCCTGTGCGCCGGGCTCCCGGTACTGCCGCAGAACAAGCGCCATCGGAGGCCGAGGAGAACGGACAGGGCTGGCGGGCAAGCTCGGCCTGACCCATAGCTCCCTCGCAGCGTGTAGAGGAATCACGCACTCTGTCGGGCCCCCTCTGGCTGTTCCTTGTTCCAAGGTCGCAGTAGTTAGCTGTTAGCAAGCGCGTTCTGAACCCTCTATGCTCGTGCGTCAGCGGCGACGGTCAGGAAAGCTTTCCTCAAACCTTGCTCTCATCTGTGTGGGAGGCTGAGATCAGGTTTGTAAACGGTTGGTCGGGGGGATGCGTTATCATAGTGGAATGCTTGACTTGCACAGCGCTGTCACATCCGTGTGTTGCCTTTATGTTCCGCATTTCAAAGGCATAAGTAAGTGGTAGAAGTGGTGCGGCTGACATTCCTTTGTACGCGCTCACATGCCGGATGAAAACGCCGCAGGATGAAGCTAGGACTCCGACGCACACGCCTGCTTAAGCGGAAGATTTAGGCGCCTTGTCAAGATGTCCCTTTCGCGCTTAACTCACCATAGGAATAAGGTCTAAGATAGATTAGATCGACGTTAGTATGTTCTGGCCTCTCAGCGCCTTCCGAAAGCTCGAGAAGACTAAGAAGCGGTTACTTAGCAGCTAAGGCCTGCCAACAACCGCAGGCTAACTAAGAGATGTTCCCGAGGTTAGGGCTTCAAGGTGCTTCAGCATCTCATCGAGGTCGGTGATGAGCCCGCCGACTAGCTCCCCAGCGGCCTCGTCGTTCTCTGTAGAGATGCGTAGTACTTGTGGCCGGAGGGCCGAGATCTTTTCGAACGTGTTGGAGAGTTGCGCGTCTATCGTCTGCAGTTCTTCCTCCTCTTCCTGCTTAGAGGGGGCGTTGCGCGCTTCATGTTGCAGGCCGTCCGATGTCGGTTTTACAGAACGAATAATTTGCTCTCGCTTCTCGGAGACGTCTACAAGGCGTTCGAGGAGGAGTTCCAGCTTAGGAGGCGCCTCGTGCAGCAGTCCTCTCGTAGCTTCGTCCGAGCTCTCGATGGCGACCAGCGTCCGATCTTTATCTGTAAGCGCGACCTCTATCTTGCGACGGACCTCCTCGTCTGACAGTTTGCGAGTTCGTTGTTGTATAGATGTTTTCCTCCCCCTGGAAAGTGCCGGCGACGTTTCAGAGAGGCTCTCACGGCCCCTCAGTATGCGTCGCTGAAAGAGCGGGTCTCTGGCGGCCAAGTAGACGAGGGCGAAGTAGGTGACTAGGGTGATAGGGAGGACCCACCACGCCAGGGTCATCGCGGTAAAGGCGGTCCCGATCGCCGCAACGAGTAAGTGCAGCGGACGCAGGAGGGCGGCTCGCGTAACTCGCCGTTGCTCCTCTGGCGAGAGCTGCTCCCACACGGGGAGGTCAGGGCGCAGCATCACTCCCAGCCCCGTCTTCGAGAAGAGTTAGGCGTACCCGGCCGCCTATTTTTAGGAGAAGGGCTTGAGCGGCGTTGCCGTTGTTTACGGAGAGGCTCAGGCGCTGATGAGAGTCGGGGACTAGGACGAGATCCCCTACCTTCGAGTGTCCGAAGGTCGGTACGTAGCGAATCGGCATCTCGCCCTCGCCGGCCTCCACCAGGAGCTGCGCGCCGAACGCGAAGCCGGCCTCTTCCACCGCCGCCGAAAGCCGAGCGTTGCCGTAGCGATCTATCCCGATTATCGTCGACACGATAGTGTCCGACCCCTCTTGCCTCGCACTGGGTGACTCGATATGCACGAGCGAGATCGGGTCAACCGTTTCTCCAAGCTGTCTCAGATCCAGACCCATAGCAAGGTGCGCTGCCGCTGGAGAGAAGATGTCACGGCCGTGAAAGGTATGCGAGACGGGCTGAACATGGTAGTCGTCGTTTGTCAACTTGACGACATCCAAGATCCCGCCCAAAGCCTCGGCGGCGGGCGGCAGAAGGCCGTTGTCAGGACCGACGAGGATGGCTCCGTTGGCGGTTCTTAGGGCCAAGGCACGACGCTCGGTGCCGACGCCGGGGTCTACGATGGCCAGGTACACTATATCTTCTGGCATGTAGTGAGAGGCGTGCTCAAGTATCTCCGCACCCGCCTCCACCCCGAAACCGGGGACTTCATGTGTGAGGTCTACGATCATTGCCCCTGGCGCGATGCGGAGCATCACGCCTTTGCACAGCCCGACGAAGTCGTCGCCGAGCCCAAAATCCGAGAGAAAGCAGATCGGTCTCATACCCTCCAGTATAGAGCCCAGCGGCCTACAATTGTATGAGAGAAACCGTCATTATGACTCGGAACGCTTGAGAGCACGCTCGCGCGCTTTCAGAGCCGCGTTGGATAGGACGTTGTGGGTGTCTCTGCGGTTTCAGCGGGGCCGCACCAAGCCCCAGAGATTGAACCATCAGGCGAAAGGCCTGCGGGCGACTGGGGATCTGTAGAGCCTGCTCATAGCTCATCCGGTCCTCTTAGATCAGCTTCAAGAGGGCCTGGTCGAAGGTCTGTATACTGTAGTACTCTCCCTCCGCTATCGCCGTCTGAATCTGACCGGTCTGCTGGGGGTCGAGGATAAAGTCTTTGATGCGTCCGGTAGTGACCATGACTTCGCAGGCCGCTGCCCTCCCTGCTCTATCCTTGGTTCTAATAAGCCGCTGCCCGACGATGCCTCTCAAGGTTCCGGCGAGCATGGTCCGAACCTACACCCGTTCTTGCGGCGGAAAGAGGTCGATCGTGCGGTTTATGGCCTCTGTGGCATCGAGGGTGTGAAGCTTACTCAGGACGAGGTGGCCGGTCTCCGCCGCCGAGAGGGCAATTTGGGCGCTCTCTGAGTCCCGGATCTCGCCTATCAGGATAATGTCCGGGTCTTGCCTCAAGACGCGCTTGAAGGCCCTTGCGTACGACACTGTATCCTGCCCGACCTCGCGCTGGTTGATGATGCTCTTCTCGTCGAGACGTCGCGAGCATGTCCTCAGTATCTACCGGGCGCAGAACCTCATAACACTCCATGTACTGTAGAGAACTGTGCACCCGTATCGCTGGCGGCGCCCACCTTTAAATGTAGGTTACTGCCCTCCATCTGAACCAGCTTGTTTACTAACTCATCCACTTGAACCTGCTGCAGCACTAGAATTGCCTCCGCACGCTTTGACTACTCTCTTCAAAGTATAAACCCAAAAAGGCTTATCCTTTAGTCTCTGAAGCGCACGAACCCTCTCTTTAATGAATCTGAACCTTAAACTTACCTAATCCTCTACTTATAGGTTATGTGATTTACGTTGCGCGTTTTGGTTCTGCTTGAAGCTCAAGATATGGGGCAGGAGTGATGAGGAGAGGCGGCATGTCGTAGGCGATTCTTGAACAAAATGATTTTTTGGCTTAAGTATAGGGATTGAGAGGGGTTGCGCGGGCCGGAGACTGATGCTAAT
>DASQMR010000012.1:0-1773 GCA_035645375.1 Rubrobacteraceae bacterium | reverse complement strand
AAGGGACACCACGCTGCTTGATACAATTGGATTACAATTCCGCCTCCTTTTGGCTCTAGATCAGTTGATCTAGGCGTAAACATTAGTCTGGCAGCTACCCACACCATATCCTACGTTTCGGGAAGCGTTTCTCTTCTCCGCGCTCGATCCTTCCCAACCCCAACAAGACCCCGGTGGGTTATGGCAGGTGCAGGATGAAGAGGTCAGGCGGATCTATAGATCTTAGCCCAACGTTACTTTTATACATGTTTGCCCCTTATACGTTGTTAGGACCTTACGGAGGAGGGGAACGTATAGCAGCGTGTGGGAACATTGAGGAGGAGATAGCTACTATGACGACCGTCGAGCAAGGGCAGAAACCTTGGGTAGAAGCTCTGCGTGAGGAACTCGGAGACGCCGTCTCCAGCGAGTCACAAGACCTCCAAGCCCATGGCAACGACGAAGGCTACCGGTACGAGAACCGCCCGCCGGAGTGCGTAGTCTACGCACGCAACAAGGAGGACGTGGTATCCGTGTTGCGGGTTGCGCGGGAGCACGCCGTCCCCGTTATCGCCCGTGGGGCCGCAAGCTCCCTAGAAGGTAATGTGCTTCCCGTTAGGGGCGGCATTTCACTCGACCTGACGAGGATGAACCGCGTAATCTCCGTCGACCCGCAGAGCATGACGGTAACGGTCGAGGCAGGGGTGAGGCGCAAGGAGTTGAACCAACGGCTGCGAGAGCACGGGTTGTTCCTCTCCGTCGATCCCGGGGCCGACGCCACCGTGGGTGGTATGGCGGGCACCAACGCCAGCGGATCGAATGCCCTCGAATACGGAAGCTTTAGGAATCAGGTCCTTGGTATGGAGGTCGTCCTCGCCGACGGCAGGGTACTCCGGTTGGGCAGTAAGGCCCGCAAGTCGAGCAGTGGCTACGCGCTCGGCGACCTTTTCGTCGGCTCGGAGGGCACGTTGGGTATCATCACGGAACTCACACTGATGGTACACGCGTTACCGGCGGTGACCGCCAGCGCGCGCGCACTCTTTCCGGACGTAAAGTCGGCGGTCGAGGCTGCGGTGAAGCTGGTGCGGCAGGGGCTAAACCTCGCACGCCTCGAGATGGTCGACGCGGAGTGCATCCGGGCGGTCAACCGCTACAAGTCGGCAGACTTCCCGGAGCAGACCACCCTCTGGATCGAGTTCCATGGGGGGAGCGAAGACGCGGTCGCCGACGAGATCGAGGTCGCTAAGGAGGTCTGCCGAGAGGTCGGCGCACAGGGCGACATGCCGGTCGCTCGGACGCTTGAGGAGTACGAGAGCCTGTGGGAGGCTCGCCACCACGCGTGGTACGCCGTCGACGACTACTACGAGGATCAGCAGCTCGTGAGTACCGACACCTGCGTACCCGTAGCCAAGCTCTCCGAGGCCATCGGCTATACCCAAGATCTGATGCAAGAGTACTCGATGGTTGCTCCCGTCGTAGGCCACCTCGGAGACGGTAACTTCCACGTTTTCTTCCACGTCGCCCCGGACGATGAAGGGGGCTGGCAGCGCCTCGGCACCGTGATGGACGGGATAGTGAGAAAGGCCTTGGAGCTAGGCGGCACTTCGACCGGGGAGCACGGCGTCGGCATACGCAAGAGGAAATATCAGGAGCTCGAGCACGGGGAGGCGCTCTCGGTGATGCGCGAGGTCAAGGAGCTCTTGGATCCATTAGGCATCCTCAACCCGGGCAAGGTCCTTCCAGACTCTTAGAAGCAAGGTTCGAGCAACGTCAGACGTATAAGCCGCCAGCATA
>DASQMR010000011.1:0-18342 GCA_035645375.1 Rubrobacteraceae bacterium | reverse complement strand
CCGCCCACACGGAGATGGACCACCGCGCGATCTCACCGAACGGCCGGGCTTTCCTGAAAGTGTCCTCATACCTGCTGGCGCGCGAGATGCCAGGCGAGGAGTACCCCTTCCGATACACGACGGGGCGTACGATCTACCACTTCCACACCCGCACAAAGACGGCCCGCGCCCCACAGCTCAACAACGCGGCGCCCGGGGCGTGGGTGGAGATTCACCCCTCGGACGCCGAATCACTTGCGGTGAAGGAGGGAGACACGGTGCGCGTCGAGTCGCCGCGCGGCTACCTGGAAGCGAAGGCACGGATAAGCGGCATCCGCGAGGGCGTCGTCTTTGCGCCGTTCCACTACGGCTACTTCGATCAGGAGAGGGGCAACACGCCGAACGGGCATGCCCGGGCCGCGAACGAGCTGACCATTACTCAGTGGGACCCAGTCTCCAAGCAACCAATCTTCAAGGTCGCCGCCGTAAAGGTCACGAAGGTCGTCGAAGATACCGACGGGCAGCCCGCTCCCGCGCCTACGACCACCGCGTCGGCCCCCGCCGACGGGACGAACGGCTCGGTACCGCAGACCGCGGGCGGCAGCGAGGCCGAGGCGACCGAGAAGATAGGAGGGTAAGCAAACATGCACCTGGCAAACTACCTGCAGTACTTGGTGAAGGCGGAGACCAATCTCGCCGAGGGCTTCCGCAAGATCGGGGAAGCGCACGCTGCGGAGTCGGACATCTTTCACACGGCCGACACTCTAGCCCAGCAGTGCGAGGCACACGCCGAGCAGCTCCAGCCCTTCTGCGAGGAGTACGGCAAGGAGGGGACTGCCGAGCCGGACCGCCTCTACCACGAGCTCTTTACGCAGGCCCGCTCGGGGGGACTCGGTCTGCTGAGGGACATGCAAGACCTGTACGTGATGGTAAGCGCCTGTGATATCGCGTGGACGATGGTCGGTCAAGCCGCTCAGGGTGCCCGCGACACGAAGCTCCTGGAGGTCGTGAACGTATGCGAGGGCCAAACCGTCACGCAGCTCAAGTGGCTCAAGACGAGGATGAAGGAGGCGGCGCCGCAAGCCCTCCTGGTAGCGTCTTGAGAAGCTCCTCCGACGGCCAAAGGACGAAGCCATGGTCTGCATAGAGCGTTCGCGAAGGAACGCGACGCGGTGCGCAGCTTGATCTACTGATCGGCGACACCTGCCGGAGAGCGTAGAGGGCCACGGTGTCGAGGCCGTAGAGTACGACGGCGCGGCTCGCTCGTCGCAAGCGCCCAACCAGCGAGCTGAGCCGGAGAGGAACGTACAATAGCCAACCTGACGAAAAAAGAGTTGTCAGGCACCTTGAGCGGGCTAAGCCCGGCGTGGTTCAGCCTGGTAATGGCTACCGGCATCGTCAGTATCGCAGCGTACGTGCAGGACATCCCGTACGTGCCGACCTTCCTGATGTGGGCCAATATAGTCTTCTACGCCCTCCTTGGATTCTTGTACCTGGCTCGCATGGTAGCGTTCCCCCGCGCTTTCTTCGGTGATCTCCTTCAGCACATGAGCGCCATGGGATACTTTACGATAGTCGCCGGTACCGGGGTGCTGGGGGCCCAGCTTCTCCAGGTGGGCAAACATCAGACGGCCGCCCAGATCCTTTGGGTTACGGCCCTCCTATTCTGGTTGTTGCTCGTATACGCTATCCCCGTCGCTCTCATGGCCCAGAGTGAGGGAAAGCCTCATCTCCAGCAGGGGATCCAGGGAAACTGGCTCTTGTGCACGGTCGCAACGGCGAGCGTCTCGGTACTCGGTACGCAACTCGCGTCCTCCTTCGAGGCCGCCACAGACCAGGTTATATTCTGGAGCTTCCTGATCTGGCTCCTCAGCATAGTGTTCTACCTGTGGGTGATCGTTATGATCGTTCATCGCCTCTTCTTCTATAACCTCACGGCCGGCGAGCTCTACCCCGCCTACTGGATCGACATGGGCGCCGTCGCCATCGCAACGCTCGCCGGGGCTGCGCTGCTCCGGGTCCAGGTGCAACCGCCGCTCATCGAACGTCTCGAGCCCTTTATCATAGGGTTGACGCTCCTGTTATGGATCACTGCGACCTGGTGGATACCCTGGCTCTTCGTCATGTTCGTCTGGCGGCACCGTCGTATTGCGCCAACCAGCCTGGTTCGTGCCGGGTTGGTGGGGACTGGTCTTCCCTTTAGGCATGTACTCGGCCGCTACCGCGGCCGTCGCGCGGGCTCTAGATCTGCCCGTCGTCTTCGACGGTATCGCCTCGGCATTCGTCTGGATCGCGATCGCCGCCTGGGCTGCAACGTTCGTCAACATGCTGGTCACCCTGTGGCGGTGGCCCCTGACCTCCGAATCTACGTGAGGCCGGTGGCCTCCCCGAAGACTCGAAGCAACCCCGGCATCTCACCAGAAGACCCTTTCTGACGCGCTCGCCGTCATCCTATCTGTTGCTCCAGACAACCTGCTCCTCCATGGTCAGGGCACGCCTATGTCAGGAAGCCCTTCACTCTTCCCCCTGGCCCCGCGACCGCTACTGCCGCCCCTAGCCTGCTCACCAGAGCAGGCTATCTCAGAACGGCAATCCCGCGTTTTCGCGGTCTCCGGCATAGCGCCAGGGGTGAAGAACCTGATCCTCCAGCCGCCCCTTACTCAACTCTTCACGAACTAGAGCCCTATAATCTGCGCCACAGTCACAGCTAGTTGAGGAGGCGGTAAGAGCCGACCTCGCCCCACAATCGCATTCGACTATCACGCGCTCGGGGCGCCACTTGTAGACCATGCCAAATTCCAATTCTTGGACTTCGTAACGTCCAGCGTCACGCTGCGTAACGGTAGGCATCGATCTTTCCCTTTCCCCACCGGAAGCTTCAAATCCGGGTGTTCACGTCACCTCTGTACCCGTGTAGGCTACCCGCTAGCTTGCTCGCTGTCAAAACGCAGAACCCGCTATTTAACAGCGCTTAACCGAACCTTAATTCGTGTGAATTTTGATGGTAAAAGACGCGAAAACTACGTTGGTCATCAACTCGCCTAGTCTGGGAGTCCGTGAACTTTTGAATCTTGGTGCTAGGGCGTTCTCCAGCTTCACTCACCCTAGCCGGGAAACAAGTAGAAGCGAGAGCGTCGTACATTTGTCCTTCTCTGTATTCGGTGACGGCTCTCCTTAGGCCATCCGGCAACACCGAACCACTACGGCATCCGGGAACTTTCTCTCTACCCAATTCGAGGCCTGATACTTCCTCACATACTTGTGCGTTGCTTTCCAGGCGGCTGTAGACGCGTTCATCCTGCGAGAGCTAGAGTGACGAGAGAGAGCCTTCTGGTCTGCGAGGGTACCTCTCTGCCCACGCACGAACGTCGCGCCTTCTCTACACACCGTAGTCGGTCTCTATGGCTTCAGCGTGAACTCAAAGTCCGCGACCTGCTCGGCGGCGCGGGCGGCACGGAGGAGCATTGGTTCGGTAAAGTGATCGCTCATGAGTTGGACGCCTACCGGTAGACCATCGCTCAACCCACCGGGGACGCTTATCGCGGGGATTCCGGCCAGGCTCACGGGGACGGCGCAGATATCCTGGGCGTACATCGCGAGCGGGTCGTCTATCTTCTCGCCGACCTCGAACGCCACCGAGGGCGAGGTCGGGGACACGAGCACGTCGTACCGGCTAAAGGCGGCGCGGAAGTCCTCGATGATGCGGGTGCGGACCTTCTGAGCCTGGGCGTAGTAGGCGTCGTAGTAGCCCGAGGAGAGAGCGTAGGTGCCGAGCATTATTCGCCTCTTCGCCTCGTCTCCAAAGCCCTCCTCACGCGTCTTGCGGTACATCTCCCGGAGCCCATCCGCCGGCACCCTCAGGCCATAACGTACCCCGTCGAAGCGGGCCAGGTTCGACGAGACCTCCGCTGGCGCGATGATGTAGTAGGCCGGTAGCCCGTACCTGGAGTGCGGAAGGCTGACCTCCCCCACCTCGGCCCCGGCCCCTTCTAGCCCCCCCACGACGCGCTCTACGACCTTACGCGGTCCGGGCTCTATCCCTTCGCCCATCAGCTCGGAGATCACGCCGACTCGCAGACCCGAGACGCCGCCTTCGAGCTCGGCCAGGTAGTCTGGGACCTCGACGTTCGCGCTCGTGGAGTCGCGGGGGTCGTGGCCGACGATAGCCTGTAGCAAGAGGGCCGAGTCGCGCACGTCGCGGGTCATAGGCCCGATCTGATCCAGAGAAGAGGCGAAGGCGATGAGCCCATAGCGAGAGACGCGCCCGTAGGTCGGCTTGAGGCCCACGATGCCGCACAGCGCCGCCGGCTGGCGTACGCTGCCGCCCGTGTCCGTCCCCAGAGCCCACCAGCCCTCGCCAGCAGCGACCGCCGCCGCCGAACCCCCGGAGGAGCCGCCCGGCACGCGATCTAGCGCCCAAGGATTGCAGGTGACACCGTAAGCAGAGTTCTCCGTCGAGGAGCCCATCGCGAACTCGTCCATGTTCGCCTTGCCGACGATGACCGGGGTCTCCCCGTAATTGAGGAGCGCCGAGGCGTCGTAGAGGGGCTCGAAGTTCTCCAGTATCTTCGAGCCGCAGGTGGTCCGCACACCCTTCGTGGAGAGGACGTCCTTGACGGCTATCGGCACGCCCTCCCAAAGCTTTGCGCCGCCGTTCTTCATCCTCTTGTCTATCTTCTCGGCCCGCTCTAGCGCCAGCTCCGGGGTAACGGTGACGAAGGAGTTCACATCTCCCTCGACCTCCTCCACGCGAGCGTTTGCGACCCTGGCGGCCTCGCGGGCAGAGACCTCGTGCGCCTCTATCTTTCTCGCAAGCTCATAGGCCGAAAGGTCGAGCAGACCGGAGGCCATCAGTCGATCCTCGGGACGGCGAAGAGGTCATCGACGGCGTCGGGGGCTGTCGAGAGGGCTTCCTCGGTCGGCAGGCACTGATGTGGCTCGTCGGGACGGAGAACGTTCGTCAGGTTCAGGGCGTTGGTCGTCGGCGGGACGTTTGTAAGGTTCAACTCCCCGATCTGGTCTATGCTCTCGAGTATCGCCCCGAGCTGTCTGCCCATTCTCTTCACCTCTTCGTCAGTCAAACCCAGCCGCGCCAGGTCGGCGACGTGGCGCACCTCTTCTTCGGATATCATGCATACCTCCGGCTCTCGCTATCGGCTCCGTCTTTATCTTAGCGCACCCGCGACGATTGCTTTCAGACGACCGAGCGGACGACGCCGCCGTCGGCGCGGAGGGAGGCGCCGTTGGTGGCCGAGGAGGCCGGGCTGCAGACGAAGGCGATCATCTCGGCTACCTCTTCGGGCTCGATGAACCGTTGCAGCAGAGAGGAGGGGCGGGCTGTCTGGAAGAACTCCTCCTCCATTGCGGCTTCGTCTTTGCCCTGCTCTTGGGCCATGCGCCCGACGAAGGTCTTCACGCCCTCGGAGGCGGTAGGACCGGGCAGCACCGAGTTTACCGTCACGCCGGTCCCTACGGTAGTCTCGGCCAGCCCGCGGGCGACGGCGAGCTGGGCCGTCTTGGTCACGCCGTAGTGGATCATCTCCGCCGGTATCTGGACTCCCGACTCGCTTGAGACGAAGACGATACGGCCCCAGTCCTGCCCCTTCATCCCGGGCAGGTAGTGGCGCGCGAGGCGCACCCCGCTCATCACGTTGGTCTCGAAGAAACGGAACCAGTCCTCGTCGGTGATCTCCTGGAAGTCCTTGGGCTCGAAGATACCAAGGTTGTTAACCAGTACGTCTATCTCGGGGACTTGGCGCAGCAGCTCCTCGACGCCCTCCGCCGCACCGAGATCCGCCACCACGCCCAAGATCTCGGCCTCCGGGGCCCTCTCCCGCGTGCGCCTCACGGCCTCCTCGACCCGTTCCGCCGAACGCCCGTTTATCGCCACCGAGGCCCCTTCCTCGGCCAGCCTCGCCGCCGCCGCGAACCCGATGCCGGCGGTCGATCCGGTCACCAGAGCGCGCTTACCTCCGAGTCGCAAGTCCATCGCCGTCCTCCGTTTCTCTTAGTCAACGCCCGGCGATGATACAGCAAGATCGGTTACGGGAAGGACCAGTTGGAACTTCCTTCGAAACCGAGGATCTCGCAGTCGCTGGAGAGCAACATGGATCGCGACTCGCTCCACCGCGGCTGATCCGGCGTGCCCTCGCGAGCCGGACCGTGTTATCCCTATCCGGCACCTGTATTCGTGATCCGGGCCGCCTGAAGGGTATTGTGGAGGAGCATCGCCCGCGTCATCGGTCCCACCCCGCCCGGTACCGGCGTAATGCGGGACGCAACCGGCTCGACCTCATCGAAGCGAACGTCCCCGACGAGCCCCCCGCCTTCCCTGCCGTGGATACCCACGTCCACGACAACCGCCCCTTCTCTGACGTACTCCGCCCCGACCATCTCCCGCCTGCCGGCCGCGACCACGAGGAGCTCCGCCCGGCGCGTCACCTCCGGCAAGTCCCTCGTGCGCGAGTGGCACACGATGACGGTGGCGTTCTCGCGAAGCAAGAGCTGGGCGAGAGGTTTCCCGACCAGGTTTGAGCGTCCGATCATGACGGTCTCCTTGCCCGATATCTCGACGCCGCTGCGTCTTAACAACTGGACCACCCCGTGCGGCGTACAGGGCAGCAGGCTCGGCAGCCCGATGGAGAGACGTCCGGCGTTCAGAGGGCTTAGACCGTCCACGTCCTTCGACGGGTCTATAGCGGAGACTAGAGGCATGGCGTCGAGCCTCTCGGGCAGCGGCAGCTGTATAAAGAACCCGGAGACGCGAGGATCGGTGTTCAACTCTTTGACGAAGGCGGCGAGTTTCTTTTCGGAGACGTCCGCTGCGAAGCGGTGGGCGCCAGACTCGATGCCGACCTCTTCACAGTCCCTCTGCTTCATGCGCACGTAGGTCGCCGATGCCGGGTCGTCTCCGACCAGGATTACGTCGAGGCGTACCGGGATGCCGCGGTCCTTCAACTCCGCCACCCCTTCAGCAACCTCGGCGCGGATCTGCGCGGCGACGGCTTTGCCGTCGAGGATCTTTGTCACGCGAGTACCCTAGAAAGCCGCGAGAAGCTTGGGAGCGACCTGCTTCTTGCGGCTCATCACGCCGGGGAGGTCTATAACGCCGTCCCTTGCTTTAGCATCGAAGACCCGCTCGATGGGAGCGCAATCACCGGCACACAGAAGCTCCGTGCCCTGGCTTATGATGTCCGTAACCATAAGCGCCGCGAATAGGTAGCCGTTCTTCCCACGCAGGTTCTCTAAGGCGTCGAGCATCTCCTCCTTGCGCTCTAGGAGACCCGTGCCCACCGTCTCTATCTGCGAGATGCTCATCGAGCCGGCGTCACCCAAGGCGTACTCCTTCTGGTCTCGGCCGATAATCTCCTCGGCCGAGAGATCGGAGACGTCCGCGGAGGCCTCGAACATCTCCATCCCGAACTCCTTAGCGTCGAGGTCCAGGAGCTCTTCCAGGTAGCGGACGACCTCACGGTCGCGCTCCGTGGTAGTAACGGAGTTGAAGATCACCGTATCCGAGAGGATCGCCGAAAGCAGCATCGTCGCCGACGGGACCGACGGCTCCACGCCGCTCGCCCTGTAGCGTTCCACAATCAGGGTCGCCGTCGAGCCGACGGGGTCGAAGGTCGCCGGGATGGGCACCTTCGTCTCGATGTTGCCGACGTGGTGGTGGTCCAGGATCTCCACCACGTCGGCTTGCTCGACGCCGGGTACGCTCTGGCCCCGCTCGGCGTGGTCCACGAGCAGGACCTTCCTCGGCTCTGGATTCAAGAGATCGGTGCGCGTCACGATCCCCAGAGGTCTCTTGTCGTCGTCCACGGTCACCGCCGCCCGATAGTGAACCGCCATCACGTCGTTGGTGATGTCGGCGATGAGCTCGTCCGGGCTGACGGTGAGCGGATCCTCGCTCATTACCTCCCAGCACGGTACCGAGAGTTGTATCATTCGGCTCGTCACGTAGGAGTCCAAGGGGCTGAGCACGACCGCCGTCCCCTTCTCTTCAGCCAGCCTCAGCACCTCATCCTCGGGGCGGACACCGTTGGAGACGACCAGGACGCCCGCGCCAAGCTCTATAGCCCGCCGCTGGCCCTTCCTCCTGTCGCCGATCACGACGATGTCTCCCGGCTCCATGGACGTGCCCATAGACTCTACGCTCATGGAGATAACCCACAGCTTGCCGTTGGCTTCCCTATCCTCGCCTACGAGCAGCTCGCCCTCCAGGACCTCGACCATCGAGCCAACCCTGACCGGGGTAGAGGCGAAGGTCGAGGGCTCCCTCGACTCCCGAATGTACATGCGCGCAAGACTTCGCTCGGACACTATGCCGACCAGCGCGCCGTCGTCGTCCACTATGGGCACCTGGCTTATGGTCTTCTCCGCCATCGCGAGCCCGACGTTACGCAGCGGGTCGTTCTGGTGAACGATCGAGATCTCCGTGGACATCACGTCCTTCACGCGCAGCATGATGTGCTTCAAGAGCTTCGGCTCCTTTGCCTCGCTCTTATCGAGCGCCCACCGCGTCTGGGCGTTCACTTCCCCGAGCCGCGCCGGAGCGTAGACGTTCTCCGTATCCTGAGCGCTTTTCAACTCCGCGTACCCTATCGCCGAAGCTATCGTGTCCGTGTCCGGGTTGCGATGCCCGGTGATATATATGTGACTCATACTTTTCCCTTTCAGGCGCTCATGCTTTGCTCAAAGGCGCCAACTCCGGCACGAAGATCTTCTCCTGTCCCCCGAACCGCACGACGACTTTTCCGTCCCGCGCCTCGACGACCTGCCCGACCCCGAACTTGGCGTGGCGCACCTTCTCGCCCGCGCTGAATCCGACTGTAACCGACGCCTTCCCCGAACTCCTCTCGCGCCGCGGCAGAGCCGCGCCCCAGCCACCGCCCCGCCCCGCAGAAGTACCCGGTACGGTGCCCGCCTTGAACCTCTCCGGTATCTCGGAGAGGAAGCGCGAGGGCATCTGATACTCCCGCTCTCCGTAGGTCGAGCGAACCCGGGCATAGGTGAGCGTCAGCGTCTTTCTGGCGCGCGTGATGCCTACATAGCACAGCCGCCGCTCCTCCTCCAGGTTCTGCTCGTCGAGAGACCGCGCGTGCGGGAACGTGCCCTCCTCCATCCCCACGATGAACACGTGATCGTACTCTAGCCCCTTGGCATTGTGGAGCGTCATCAGCGTAACCCGCCCCTCGCCCGTCAGCTTGTCCGCCTCCGAGAACAGCGCCTGCTCCTGCAAGAACCCGTCCAGCGTGGCCTCCGAGGAACCGATTATCCGCTCGTACTCCGCCGCCGCGTTCACGAGCTCCTGGAGGTTTTCCAGACGAGACTCGGCCTCCACCGTCGCCTCGGCCTCAAGCTCTCTCTTATATCCCGACTCGTCGAGTACCGCCTCCAACATCTCCGACGGCGAGATCTCCTTCGCCGCGATGCGCCATCCCTCGAAGAGCTTCCGCACCTCTGCGCAAACTTTCCGCGCCTTCCCGGTAAGCCCGGCCTCATCCGCCTCTGTCAGAGAATCGTAGAGCGAGATACCGCCTCGCTGCGCGTACTCGGAGAGGCGCGCCACCGAGGTCGCCCCGAGGCCGCGTTTGGGAACGTTGATGATCCGTTCAAGCGAGACCGAGTCGTTCGGGTTGGAGATTACGGAGAGGTAAGCCATGGCGTCCTTGATCTCCGCTCGCTCGTAGAACCTGACCCCCCCCACGATCTGGTACGGAACCCCCTCCCGCACCAGCACGTCCTCCAGCGTCCGGCTCTGGGCGTTTGTCCGATAGAACACCGCGACGTCTCGCAGGCTCACGCCTCCATCCTTGATTCTGCGTATCTCCGAGACCACGAACCGCGCCTCCGCGTAGTCGTCCGCAGCCGTGAAGAGCCGGATACGCTCCCCCTCGTTCCCCGCCGTCCACAGCTCCTTCGCCTTGCGCGAAGAGTTGTTCGCCACCACCGCGTTCGCCGCGCTCAGTATCGTCTGCGTCGAGCGGTAGTTCTGCTCAAGCTTTACGACCTTCGCCTCCGGATAGTCCCGCTCAAAGTCCAGGATGTTCCGGATATCCGCTCCTCGCCAGCTGTACACCGACTGATCGTCGTCGCCGACGACGCACAGGTTGCGGTGCGCGGCGGCCAGAGTATTCACGAGACGATATTGGGCGTGGTTTGTGTCCTGGTACTCGTCCACGTGGATGTACTTGAAGCGGCGCTGGTAACGCTCGCGGACGTCTGGAAAGACTTCGAGAAGGGCGACGGTCTGCATGATGAGGTCGTCAAAGTCCATAGCATTGTTCTCGTAGAGGCGTTTCTGGTAGAGGTCGTAGACCTCGGCTACGTTCTCGGCCATGAAGCCCTCGGTCTGGCGGAGGTAGTCGTTCGCATCCAAAAGGAGGTTCTTGGCGGTAGAGATCTGGGCGTGAAACGACCTCGGGTTGAAGCGCTTGGGGTCCTTGCCGAGCTCGATAATGCAGCGCTTTATGAGCCGGACCTGATCCGCTGAGTCATAGATAGTGAACTCCCGCCGGTACCCGAGCTTCTCGGCGTGGACCCGCAACACCCGCGCGCAGAAGGCATGGAAGGTAGAGACCCACATCTTGCGTGAATCCGGCCCGACGAGCAGCGCCACCCGATCCTTCATCTCGCGAGCTGCCTTGTTGGTGAAGGTTATCGCCAGTATCTCGTCGGGCTCCGCCAGCCCCTCCTCCAGAAGATAGGCGATACGATGAGTGAGTACACGAGTCTTACCGCTGCCCGCGCCAGCGAGGATGAGCAAAGGTCCTTCGGTATGTGTCACGGCGTCGAACTGCGTGCTGTTTAGCTGGTCCAGGAGCACGCAGAGGAGTATAACAGCAGGAGACTCCGCTCCGCCCGACCACGGGGCGACTCGCAGAGTACGCTCCCATCGATGAGGGTACAGACGAGTGCATCAGGCGTAAGAAGCGGCTCAGGAGGCAGGAGTATGGAAGGCATCAGGCGACGTCGAGAGTTTGAGCAAGCTATAAGAGACGTGGTTGCCAGGCTGAAGCGGGAAGGTAAGGACCGTATCGAGAGGACCCACGTGGAAGAGGTCGGGGAACGATACGACCTAAAGCCGGAGGAAGCACGCGATCTATTCGTAGACTCCAAGGGTGAGGTATGGAAGGGCGAGTTCGTCGAGAGCGCCGAGGAGCCGGGTTGGGAGGCGGTCAAGCTGGAGAGCGTTCCCTCCTCTGCCCCAAACACTCCCGACGACCTTAGCGTCTAGCCTCGCGGCGGGTACGACGGTAAAGCTTGTACTCTAGGACGGTCCCGCAGCCTCCAGACGTAGGATGCGGGCCCATAAAGATCTTAGGAAAAGTAAGAATAGAGCAAGGCTGCCACCACCGCTAGGGCGCGTCCTCGGCCTCCCGGCATCCGTCTTCGGAGCAACCCCTTAACGCCTCTAACCTCGTCTCAAGATCCTCGACCAACGCGGGATCGGCGCTCTCGTAGATGTTGTCCAGCTCGTAAGGATCAGCCCCCAGGTCATAGAGTTCCCTCTCCCCGTTCTCATATTCGACGTACTTGTGGGCACCTGTCCTGATAGCCTCGTAGGGTGGCGCGCCACGGTCGGCCTTGCCCTTGCTCTTACCTTTGCCCTTACCTTTGCCCTTACCTTCGTCGCTCGCTTCCTCGCCGCTCTGTCCTGTGTTCAACCTCTCTATGAGAATTGATGAACGCCACCCAGGATCTTCGCCACGGAGCAGCGGCGCGAAGGAACGCCCGTCGGAAGAGAACGCTACGCCTCCCAGATCTGCGAAGGTCGGGGCGAAGTCTGTGTTGAGCGTCAGCTTCCCCACCTCTGAGCCGGCGGTTACTCCCGGTCCCCGAACAAGAAGAGGAACGTGGGCGGACTCTTCGTAGGGGCGGTTCTTCCCTTTCGGTATGCGATGTTCGCCACCCTCCCAGCCGTTGTCGGAGGTGAAGAATATATATGTGTTGTCCAACTCCCCGGCGGCCTCCAACTCCTCGGCTAGCGAGGTTACCATCTCGTCCACGGCCAGCATGCTTTCAAGGCGCTGCCGATAATAGTCGTCGATCTCGGAGATCTCCTCGTCGGAGAGAAGACTACTGCCCTCGACGTGAGACGGCTTGTCTGAGACGTCCTCCTCGTTGAACGACGGGGGGCGGGGCGCCTCCTCCTCGGCAAACTCGCCCTCGTGGCGCTCGGCGGGGGTCGCCGGCCCGTGAGGCGCCGTCGGGGCAACGTACATGAAAAAGGGACTCGAATCAGACGCGGCGCGCCCGACGAAGTCGGTGGCCTGCCCTGAGAGAACGTCGGTGAAGAAGTCCTCGGTGTCGCTCCCGTAGGAGACGACCTCGCCGTTCTCGTTCATCCGGTAGTCGTAGAGCTTCTGTCCGTCCAACTTGCCGTACCATTCGTCCCAGCCCGGCGGGACGTGAGTATCGTCGTCGCTGGGGTAGCCGTTGAGGTACTTGCCGAAGAAGGCGGTCTGGTAGCCGCCATCTTGCAGGCTTACGGCGATAGAGTCTTCCTCGTGTCCCTCGAAGAGGAACTTCTCGAAGCCTCCAGACGGAGGATTGTTGCTCAGCACTTCATGGTTATGGTCGTAGAGGCCGGTGAGGATAGTCGCCCGTGAGGGGCAGCACACCGGATGGCTCACGAAAGCCTCCTCGAAAGAGGTCCCCTCCTCGACGAGCAGGGAGTTTATCCCGGGCATCTTCTGCGTGGAGGCGTAGTCCAGGTCGTCGGTGAGAACGAAGATCATGTTCGGCTGGTCGGCGGAGGCTTCCGCTTTCTCCTGGTTTGTGCCGGATTGAGTAGAGACTTGCGTTTCTTCTTGAGAGGACGCCTCGCTAGCTCCCGAGCAGCCGAGGGCGAGGAGGGCCGCCAGACACGCCAGGACGCCGAGAAGCGTCCCTCTCACTTTAAGCCCAACGCCACCTCTTCTTGTCACTGTTTCACCCACCCTACCCCAAATCCTCCACGCTCCCATTCTAGAGCTCGGCGCGGTCTGGTTGACTGCCCCGGCGAGCCCGGAACCACAGTACGAGGCACGCGGTCGCGGCCAACAGCTCCGTTGCTTTGGTGAACAAGCCAACCAGATCCACGGCCTCCGCCACCTCGGCGCCAGGGGCGGGCACGATTCTGAAGACCGCCCAGAGCAAGATCAGCGCGACGGAGATCCCCGCTCCGGCCAGGTACGCCGGGCGTGAGGGCCAAGCCAAGATGGCGGCGGCAACGATAGCCGTGACCACCCCCGCAGCGTAGAAGAAGATCCCCTGAATAGCCACCTCTTCAAAATGCGCAGAGGCGAGACCAACATGGAGGATGGCACTAAGGGCGAGACCACCAACCGCTGCCGCTCTCCAGAAAGGCGGCAGGACGACGGGTCCGGCGTGTTCGCTACTGGCAGGTGAAGTCCACGCCCACCTGCGGCGGACAGCGTAGAGGCCGGTTCCGGCTACGGCGAGAACCCCGAGCGATAGCGGAGACAGGAGTGCCGCGTCCCGGAAAGCCGTGGGCACAAAAATCGCGAACTCCTCGTCGTGGCCGTGCTTGTTTGCCGTAGCGCCGTTTCCCTTGGCAGCACCTTTGCCCTTGCCCTCCTGAACCTGGAATGCCGCCTGGTTAAACCGGGCCGTCTCCGTCCCCGTGGCGTCCACGATGCTCACCGCCAGGTCCAGATCCTGCGTCTCGCTCCCGATGATCGTGTTGAAGTGTTCGGCGGGGCCGTAATCATTTTCCGCCGTGAACTCGCGCTCCTCGCCGGGCTCGAGCACGATTCGCTCCTCTACCTTATTCGTGTTGTTTTCGGGGTGATCCATGAGGACCGTACGAACCCGGGCCTCCTGGGCTTCTTCGCCGGTATTCGTCACGAGGAGTGTGTAACGGTCGCCCTCGTGGGTCGAAGGAGAGGTCGCCTTCCAGCGGAAAGGCATGCCGGGCATCTTGTTTTTCCCTCCGCCGACCTCGTCCGCGACCGCCGGCGCAACGGTCCCTAGTAGCGCCACCGATACCGCCAAGACCGCTATGAACCCTCTCTTCACAACCTCCCCCTTCCCGGCCGCTCGCTCCGGCCGGACTCGCCTCCTGACCTACGAGTGACACTTCTCCCGTAGCCCGCCATGGGGATGATAAATCCCTAACCTTAAAGAAAGCTTAGAAGCGTCTAATTTTTAGCTGAGATTTCTTCGCTCGGGAACTTCTCCGAGAGCGGGAGACGGACGGTGAACGTGGCTCCCTCACCGGGAACGCTCTCGACCTCGATGTGTCCCTCCAGGGCCTCCAGGGTCTCCCGAACTATGGAGAGCCCAAGCCCGGATCCCTCGCCCGTCCGGGAGCTTTCGGCCCGGTAGAAGCGCTCGAAAACGTAAGGCAGGGCGTCATGCGGGATGCCCGTACCCTCGTCGGCGGTGCGGAGGACTGCCTCCCGACCCTCGCGGTCCACGGAGACCTTGATCCTCTTCCCGGGAGGCGTATGTTTTACGGCGTTGGAGATCAGGTTCGAGACCACTCGCCTCAGAGCTTCTGGCGCGGCGAGCACCGGAACCTCTATGCCGTTGGACACGAGCTCGATCCTGCGTCCGGGATAGTTATCGGCGGCTTCGCGGGCCAGCGCGGCCAGATCCACGGGCTCTACGGACATCTTCCGCTGGGCGTCGAGGCGGGCCAGGACGAGCAGATCCTCCACCATGCGGGCCATCCGTCCGCCCTCCTCCCTGATAGCTGCGAGAGCCCGCTGGCGGACCGCGGGATCCGTGTCCCCGCTCTCTTCGAGCACGTCCAGATAGCCGAGTACGGAGGTCAGAGGGGTACGGAGCTCGTGAGAGGCATCTGCCACGAAGCGCCTGAGGGTCTCTTTAGACTCGCGCTCGGCCTCAAAGAGGCTCTCTAGGCTCTCGGCCATCGCGTCGAACGAGCTCGCCACCTCCCCGACCTCGTCCCGTCGACTCTTGAGGTCCGGCAGGTTCACCCGGCTTCCCAACTTCCCCTGCCTCAGCTCCCCGGCGACGGCGCTTACGCTCTTGAGCGGTTTCAAAGCCCGCCCCGCCAACTTCGGCCCGAAGCCCACCATCAGCGCGAGGGCCGCCGCAACCGCCGCAGCCTCGATCAGGAAGAGCCGTCGGAGCAGCGGATCCCACACGGGAAGCTCCGCGTAGACCTCGCCGGTCGCGCCTGGCCTCTCTTCGGAGTCGAAGGTAGTAACGAGATAGCGTCCCTCCCGCCGGACTTCAGGATATACGGTATCGGAGAAGATCTCGGGCGGGTCCTCTCCGTCCGACGACGCAGCCAAAATTTCACCTTGGGCGTTCCTGACAACTACCTGGACGTCCTGACGCCGCACCTCCCCGATCGCGAAGACGGTCCGAACGTCTCTCTGCCTTATGTCTCCGACCGCCGAATCAGGGGAGCCGGTCTCCTCAAGGATCTGGCTTGCGGATGCGGCTGTGTCCCTGATATCCGCCTCTCGAACGTCGAGGAGCGAGGCCCTGACGCTCAGGTACAGGATGGTCGCAAGGAGGATTAGGATCGCCGCGGCCATCCCGCCGTACCAGAGCGTCAGCCGCCAGCGAAGCGTGCGCAAGAGCCTCTATCCTCCTAGCCGGTACCCGGAGCCGCGGATGGTCTGGATCAGGTCGGGCTCCTCCGGGCCGTTGAGCTTGCGCCGAAGGTAGGAGATATACGCCTCCACTACGTTGGAGTCTCCCGAGTAATCATAGCCCCAGACGGCTTTCAAGAGCTGATCTTTCGAGAAGACTTGCCGGGGATGCTCCATAAAAAATCGCAACAGAGCAAACTCCCTTGCCGTAAGGTCTACCGGGCGTTCGTTTCGACGCACTTCTCTAGTGGCCTGATCCAGCGTGAGGTCCGCGTAACGTAAAATCTTGCCCGTAGGGGCCCCGCCGCGCCTGAGTAGGGCTATCACCCGCGCCGCAAGCTCCTCGAAGGCGAAGGGCTTCACCAGGTAGTCGTCGGCTCCCAGGTTGAGGCCGTCCACCCTGTCCTTCACCTCGTCCCGGGCGCTCAGGATCAGGATAGGAACGTTGGTCCTGGCCCTGGTCCTCCGACAGACCTCGAGCCCGGAGAGCCCCGGAAGCATGAGGTCTAGCACCATCACGTCGGGCCGAAAATCTTCGAGGTCCTTCAGGGCGGCTGGACCGTCCATAGCCCCCTTCACCTCCATCCCTCTCCCCTCGAGACCCATGGCAACGAAGTCGACGATGTGCCGCTCGTCGTCCACTACCAGCACTCGAGGTCGCCGGCTCTCCATAGAGACCGATTGTAATAGAAGGGCAAAGCCAGCGAAGCTAACCGGCTGCAGCGCCGCCCGAAGCTCTAATCCCGCGAGAGCCGGTGCACCAGTACCACGACCTCTGCACTGCCCGACAGCGCAGCGTGCTCTTGTGTCGAGCAACGGAACCCTTTCTCTAGCATCTTCTCCAGAAACTCTGCTGCATCCTTACGACGAGGATCGGCGAGGAGGAGTTCACCACCGGGGGCGAGGAGAGCGGGGATCAGGTCTGCAAGCGCCTGGACGTTCCGAGACTCGTAGAGTACGTCAGCCGCGAGCACGAGATCAAAGCTGCCCAAGCCTCCAGCCTCAGGCGCATGCCAGTCGAGCAGCCGGACTCTGGGCTCGTGCCCTCTAAGGTTGACGCGAGAGTTGTACCGCACGAAATCAAGAGCGGCCTCGTAGTGGTCGGTAGCGGTGACTTCGGCGCCGGCACCCAAAGCAACGACGGCCGGTAGTCCGACGCCGCTACCGAGCTCGATCACACGCCGGCCCGCAAGCTCCTCTCCACAAACGAATCGGGCGAGGGCAACGGCGCTCGGCCAGAGCTCGGCCCAGTAAGGGAGCCGCTCGTCGCGGGCGAAATCTTCCTCGTCTATGAGAGCGTCCGCCGCGGCAGGATGTGCAATGCGGTAGGCGCACCCCCCGACCTTTACAACAGCCTCGGTCAGGCGCGTTCTGCGCCGAAGGTGCGAAGCGAGACGCTCTCGAAGCTTCTCCAGGTCATCGTCTCTAGGGGGAAGCTCTTCTATCTGGTGAAGGAGGGTTCAGCCCACGGCTCGACGCCCGCTTCGGCGTCTTCCGCTTCGGCGTCTTCCGCTTCGACATCCGCTGTTTCGGCGCCTGCCTTTTCGGCGCGGATAGCGCGAGTCTCGCGCTCTTTGGCCGCTATCTGGGCAATGGTGTAGCGACCGAAGACGCTCTCGAGGGCCACACGGGCCTCGTCCCAAATCTCGCTCGTCGCGCACAGGGGCGCCTCGGTGATGTAGCACGTTCCACCGGCCGAGCAGCGCGCCGGACGCACCTCACCGTCCAGAACCTCCACGATGTCTAGAACGGTAATCTCCTCTGGCGAAACGGCGAAGCAGAATCCTCCATGCGCCCCGCGGCGGCTCTCCAGAATGCCCGAGCGCCTGAGGTCACCGAAGATCTGTTCGAGGAACCTCTCGGGGATACGCTGCCTGCGCGCGACCTCATAGACGCCCATCGGCGATCCACAATCGTCGACCGCGAGCTCCATTAGCGCGCGTACCGCATATTTACTCTTCTGAGTAAGTCTTAAGTTTGACAAACGACCACCAGTCCACGAACTTACGCCCCGATTGTAGCATATAACTACAACAGCGCGGTCGGTGAGAGGCCCCGGTCAGTCGTCGTACTGGTCTATTTTGCGGTCCCGGTACTGACGCATAGCGCTCTCCATACGCTCGCCGGTAACGAGGAACACGGTCCGCCCGCCGATATCGACGCCGTGGTCGGCGATGCGTTCCAGGTAGTGTACGGTAAGGGCGGCCCGAACGCGCCATTCGGGGGCCCCGGCTCCCTCCTCCTTTCCCGGGTTTACGGCGAGGTTCATGGCCTCGGAGTAGAGTAGATCAACCTTGTCGTCCGCTGCTTCCAGGTTGCGAGCACGGTCTATATCGCGGTCCTCAAAGACGTTGAGCCCCTCGCGAAACAGGTCATTCGCCCCCCGGGCCATCTCCAAGAGGGCAACGTCGAGATCTGAGTCCCGCTCGGATTCGGCGGTCTCGGCCACTGCGCGGCAGATGTGCTCGCACAGGGTACCGGCGCGTACCAGATGGTTCGTTACCGCCTGGACCGTGTAGATCAGGCGTAGATCTCGCGCCACGGGGGCCTGACGGGCCTGCAAGACCATGCACTCCTCGTCGATCTCCTCCCCCCGCTCCTTGTAGCGAGAGTCGATGCCGAGTTCCTTACCTGCGACCCCGGCATCGTGCTTTTCGAGCGCCTCGACCATCGTGTCCAGGCACGTCTCGACCTCCCGGCCGAGCTCCACAACCTCATCTACCAGCCGGTCTAGCTCCTGCTGAAACGTTTCGCGCGGCATTCGCCTCTCCTAGCCGAAGCGTCCGGT
>DASQMR010000010.1:0-2226 GCA_035645375.1 Rubrobacteraceae bacterium | reverse complement strand
TTTTAACCTCAGGCCCTCGCGCCCGGCTCCCGGAAGACCTGCTAGACCAGCGAGCGGTCCAGCCTCTCCAGCAGCTCTCCGCGGTTCTTGTGCCGTCTCTCGTATGAGCGGACGGCCCGAACTTCTAGCGCGTCCAGGTCTTCGATCCTCTCGTAGACGTCCTCGGTCGTAAGTTCGTCATAGTTCCGGAGCGGGAGACCGCCACAGGTCTTCTCGCTCCCGGCCCCCTCGAAAACGCTGCTGCTTTGCAGACCATTCTGCAAAGAGGAGAGAGGAGCGAAGAAGAGACTCATATAAACGCCGGTGAAGCTCAGGGCAAACCTGACGTTCTGCTCTTGTAAAGTTACAGTCTGAGTCACCACATCTCTGTAGAGATCTTCGTTCGCTCGCTCTGTCTGGCCAGCCTTTCCCCTGATAGCCACCGCTCTACCTCCTTCTCTCGTCTTCTACTACTCTCCGGGGAGATCCTCTCACTTTCCGTGCGACCAGAAGAAGTGTAGATACGAGAGTGAGATGTTGGGTTAATCGTGGGGAAACTTTGCGTTAAAAGCGTGTAAAGCTCGGCTCTAACCTCCGCCGCTCAACGAGGGCACCGGTAGGAGGTACTAACCTTTCCGGCGAGCAATTCCCTTTGGATGCCCTGCTCCTCAGGGAGCAGGGCGGTCCCGTGGCTTATTCCCAGTCGAAGGTGCTCAAGAGGTTTGAGAAGTCGTCCGTCCAGACGCTCATGGATGGATCGGTGGCGCACGATCGCCAACGCGAGTCGTAGGTTATATCGCCGAGGTCTCCTTCGTTTCGGGCCATCAAGACCCAGTGGGAGGCAAACTTGCCAACCTGACTCGTATCCTCGTCAAACTGGTTACGGCAGACTAGCCCCGCATCCTGCGCGAGGTTTCCTAGCACGGGCTCTAGATCCAAGTGCCGGTTCGAAATGTGCATGGCTACAACCCCGTTCTCGTTGAGCTTGTCGAGGTACATGTCTAACGCCTCACGCGTGAGGAGATGCACCGGTATCGCGTCCGAAGAGAAGGCGTCACCGACGACCATGCTGTACTCCCCGCTCGGGGCCTCGGCCAGCCTGAGGCGAGCGTCGCCGAGGACCACGTCGGACTGTCCAGGGCAGTCACTCAGGTAGGTAAAAAGGTTCTCGTCGCTGGCGATCTTCTGGATCAGAGGATCTATCTCGTAGAACTCCCACTGCTGGCCGGGCTTGTTGTAACACGCCAGCGAACCCGTACCAAGACCGAGCGCGGCGACCCGCGAGGTCGTCTCCTCCGGCAGGGCCTGGAAGGCCTGGCCGATAGGACCAGTCTGATGATAGTAGGTGGTGGGTACAGGGGGTTGGGGACCTAGAAACTGCGCTCCGTGGTTGGTCTCGCCGACCGTGAGGGTGTGGTAGGCGTTCTCTGTTCCCTGTGTACCCGTGACCTTGTAGACACCAAAGAAGCTACGCTCCTTGTAGAAGGCGTCCGTGGCGCCGATGGTGAAGGTAGCAGCCACGATGACCGCCGCGACACCCAACCCAAAGCGGACCGCGCGGTTAGAGAAGTACGCGAAGTAGAGACATACCGCGATCGCCAGACCGATCAACAGCTTCTCGACGGTATCCCTGGTGTCTACTGCTTCGATCGAGGTAGCAGCCCAAGCAAGCGCCACTATCACTAAACCGAGGGCCAGAGGCAGAACGAGGTCCAGCAACAGCGGGACGAACCGCGCCGCGCCGCGCCGTCCCTCGCCCTGCTCTCCACTCTGCCCCGTCTCCTCCTCCCGGCCGCTCGGTTCGCTCCGCATCACCCGCGCGAGCAGTACGCCCGGCAAAAATAGACACGCCAGCACTATCATCAGCGGGTACTCGACCACCGTATCGAAGGCTATCGGCGCGATAACGGCGTTGAAGATCCCGCCCAGCACCCCTCCTACCGCTACCCACAGGTAGAACTCCGTGAGGTGCCGCGCCGGCGGCCTGTCTCGCGCTACCTCCCCGTGCAGTACCATCGCCACCACAAAGAACCCGAAGAGGTTCAGCCCTATAAGCGCCCAGTAAGGATTCTTTAAATCGGTCAGCACCGTAACCACGAGCGCCGCCATTACCAACGGCAACGCCGCCACCGACAGCTTATGCAGGACGTCCGGCATTCTCTGGCTCGGCGAGAAGACGATAACGAAAGAGAACAGATACAGGGAGAGCGGTATCACCCACAGCAGCGGGATCGGTGTTATGTCCGT
>DASQMR010000009.1:0-4497 GCA_035645375.1 Rubrobacteraceae bacterium | reverse complement strand
GGGAGTCGTCTCGGAGCAGCGCCAGCGCCAAAGAGCCCGGTAGCAGCCAGCCTCGCGCCGTGGCGCGAGGCTGGCTGCTACCGGGGGGAGTTGCGATTGCCCCTACTAACGGCAAAGCGGGGCAAGCCCCACAAAGCTGATATCCGTCAGCTACTAGCCGACAATAGTTTTATGCCGTCGCGAAACGGCCTACGGTACTCTTGGGACGAACGTCGCCGAGATACTCAGCGAAGATGCGGTAGTAGGCGACCTCCTCGTGGGTACGCAGGGGGGGCTCGACCTCCCGGCTCTCGCGCTCGAACTCTTCTTCGGTAACGCTCTTCTCCATCTTCTGTTTAAGAACCGTAACGGCGCCGGAGCCGTCGCCGAACTGAGCCTTCTTACGCCAGAGAAAGTCGTCGGGGAGCCAGCCGTCGAAGGCCTGGCGGAGGAGGCGCTTCTCGGGCTGGTCCTCGCCGGCGAGCTTCCAACCGGCGGGGAGGGAGAGGCCTAGCTCGATCATTCCCAGCTCCAGGAACGGGACCCGAGCTTCGAGCCCGTGGGCCATAGTTACCCGATCTCCGCGCTGGAGGTTCAGGTTGTGCAGACCCTCGATGCCGCGAATGAGCTCGGCGTGCAGGTCCTCTTCCGTCTTGAAGTCTTCGAGGTACTCGTAGCCCGCAAAGATCTCGTCCGCGCCCTCGCCGGTCAGGACGACCTTGACGTGCCTCGCGGCGAACTCCGCGAGAATGTAGTTGGGCACCGCGCTCCTCACTAGCGAAGGGTCGAAGTTCTCGATGACCCGCACGACCTCCGGCAAGACCTCCAGGGCTTCCTCGGCCGTGTATATCTTCTCGTAGTGCTCGGTGTCGAGGTGCTCGGCTACGGCCCGAGCCGCCAAGAGGTCAGGGGAGTCTTCGAGCCCCACCGCGAAGGTCTTGAGCTTCTCGCCGCGCCTCTCATACCAGCGGGCGGCGATGGCGGCTATAAGGCTTGAGTCGAGGCCGCCGGAGAGAAAGACGCCCACCGGCACGTCGCCCATCATCTGGCCCTCGACGGTCTCTATGAGCTGGTCCCGGACCCTCTTGAGGATCTTCGCGGGGATCTCGGCGCCTGGCTCGGAGGGGCCGTCGAACTTCTCGAGCTTCTCCGGGTCACGCGGGACGGCCGCCGCGAAGCGCACGAGCCCGCTCTCGGGGGTCCAGTAATGACCGGGGGGGAAGAGCTCGGCAAACGGCAGCCACTCCTCATCGTAGGCCCCGAGCTCGGAGGCGAATCGGATGTGACCGTCGTGGCAGGCCCAGTAGAGGGGCTTGATGCCTACAGGGTCGCGGGCGGCGACGAAGCGCCCATCCTCCCCGGCTATGATGAAGGCATACATGCCGTGTAGCTTCGAGAAGGCGTCGGGCCCCTCCTTATTGAAAATGTGAAGAGCGACCTCGTTGTCCGAACGGGTGCGGAACCGGACGTCCGAGAGGGTCTCCCGCAGCTCTTCGTGGTTGTAGATCTCACCGTTGCCCACCATGTAAAGATCGCCTGACTCGGTCACAAGCGGCTGCTTGCCGCCCTCCACGTCCACAATAGAGAGCCGCCGATGCCCGAGCCAGTTGCCGGCGATCTCGACGTCTCCTTCACCATCCGGCCCCCGGTGGGTAAGACGCTCCAACATGCGCTCTGCAATGTCGGGCTCAATGCCCCCATAGCTACCGGCGATTCCACACATCTAGTCTCGTTCTCCTCTCGGGTATCCGGGCCGCTGAAGCCGCCCCTATAAAACGATCCGAGCGGCCAAGGATTGTCTCTCCGCTCGTGTTGCTTATGCAACTCACGAAGCATATATTGCCTGTAGAAGGCTTCTTTGTCAATCGTACGGGCGGATAATTGACCGCAGCCGTGTACGCTGGATCTTTCTCCCGGAGGCCGATTCTAAGTGGTTAATCAAAGGGATAAAATACGGCAGATGTCTTGAGATGTATGTTTCAAGAAGTCACGGGACATGGGTTTACGAGGGTCGGTAGACAGCGAGGCGGAGGAGAGGAGTGAGCATGGCGCAGGTAATACACGGCGAGTTCGGGCTCGGCGTCGAGACGGTTGTACCAACGGCCCCTGCGCCCGCGCTCCGCAAGCCTTCGGTCGCAGCTCTCAGCTTAAGCCCGAGGCCGGGAGACCTGGCGGGAAACCTCCTCCTTGCGGAGCGAGCTATAAGAAAGGCCAAGCGAGCGCACCCGGACCTCGGGTGGGTTGTCTTGCCGGAGCTCTTTACCTGCGGGTATTCGGACCTCGAGTCTGTTCACCGTTACGCTGAGGACGCCGAGACCGGCGAGAGCGCCCGTTTCTTCATCTCGCTAGCTCGTGAGACCGGAACGCACATAGCGTATGGCTTCCCTGAGCGTTTGCCGGGTACCGCGGGCGCCGCGGGCGTCAGTGACAGTGCGAACCTCGTGGGGCCGGAGGGCGTGATGCTCACGTATCGTAAGCGGCACCTGGTGCGGACTCTGCAGGAGCATCACGTCTTCGTCCCTGGGACGGAACTACCGGTCGTGGAGGCTGGCGGTATGCGAGTGGCGCTCTTGATCTGTTGGGATCTTGGGTTTCCGGAGGTCACGCGCGAGGCCACGCTCGCGGGAGCGGACCTAATCCTGGCTCCCGCCGGATGGAGGGAGCCGTGGGGGCTACAGTACAGTCTCTCGTGCGCCGCGCGTGCTCTGGATAACGCCGTCTACCTGGCGAGCGCCAACCAAATCGGCGTTTACCCCGAGGCGCGTTTCCATACCCCCGGCCACGTCTACGGACCCGACGGGTTGCGCATCTCCACGGAGGAAGACGAGCGAAGCGCCGGCCGGATAAGACGAGGCTTACCCGCGCAGTGGAGTAGGCTCTACGGCAGTACCTTCCTCGACGAAGCAGCTCCTCTAGAGGTCTGCTCTTAGAACCAGGCTGGCTGGAGAGGCTCGTCAAACGGTACCAGGCGGAGAGCAGAAACCTCGGTTCCGCCGTTGCGGTTTGGGCGAGGGAACCGAAGATTGATAGAAGCGGGCATAGAACATGCGACCTTTATTACGCGCACGCATTCCTGTACACTTACTCTCGACGCGAGGGAGCCTTTTAAGGCATCTTTGAAGCGGCAACATGCAAGGAAAGGAGTTAGTAGCATGGCTATGTTTAGACGGGGGTGTCGGATAGGGCATGTCGTTCCTCAGATACCTGTCTAGTCGCTGGGATCATCTCCTGGAGCTAGCCATAGCGCATGCTCAGGTAGTTTTTATCTCGTTGTTGATCGCCACGGTCATCGGGGTGACAACCGGGGTGCTCGTCTATCGTAGGGAGCGAACTGCGGAGGTGGTCCTGGCCGTGACCAGCACCTTCCTGACCATCCCCTCCTTCGCCTTGTTCGGGCTCTTGCTCCCGGTATTCGGACTCGGTTGGACGCCGACGGTCTTCGCGCTGGTCATCTACGCGCTTCTGCCGATATTGCGCAACACGGTAGTGGGGTTGCGAAGCGTGGACCCGGCGATCGCGGAGAGCGCGCAGGGGATGGGGATGAGCCGCTGGATGCGGCTTTTTAGGATTGAGCTACCGCTCGCGTGGCCGGTGATAATAACCGGTATAAGGGTCTCGACGCTCATTATCGTCGGTATCGCCGCGATCGCCGCTTACGTTAACGGTCCAGGACTCGGAGAGGATATCTTTCAAGGCATCTCGCGCATAGGCAGCGCCGTGGCCCTCAACCTCGTGCTTGGGGCGGTACTCGCCATCATCGTGCTTGCTTTGATCTTTGATGGATTTTTCGCGTTGGTTGGAAAACTTACTACATCGAGGGGTTTGAAGAATGGCTGAGAACGGATCGTTGAACACTGGTACCGTGAAAGACGCTCCGGAGATAATGATACGGCTGGAGAACCTGACCAAGGTCTTCCCGGGGCAGGAACAGCCGGCGGTCGAGAACCTCTCTTTGGAGATACCCAAGGGCGAGATCGTAGTATTCGTCGGTCCTTCGGGGTGCGGCAAGACCACGACGATGAAGATGATTAACCGAATCATCGAGCCGAGCTCCGGTAGGATCTTTCTTCAAGACGAGGACGTGACTGGGGTCAACGCAGACAAGCTGCGTCGCCGCATAGGGTACGTAATACAGCAGATCGGGCTCTTTCCGCACATGACTATAGCCGAGAACATTGCGACGGTCCCCAAGATGCTCGGCTGGGACAAGAAACGCATCTCCGAGAGGGTGGACGAGCTGTTAGAGACGGTCAGCATGGATACATCCTACCGGAGCCGCTATCCAAAGGAGCTGTCGGGCGGGCAGCGCCAGCGTATCGGGGTGGCGCGCGCGATGGCGGCTGACCCGCCCGTATTGCTCATGGACGAGCCGTTCGGGGCGATAGACCCGATTACTCGTGAGAGGCTACAGAACGAGTTTTTACGTTTGCAGGAAGAGATAAAAAAGACCATCGTCTTCGTCACCCACGATATAGACGAGGCGATAAAGATGGGCGACCGGATCGCGATCCTGCGCAC
>DASQMR010000008.1:0-1869 GCA_035645375.1 Rubrobacteraceae bacterium | reverse complement strand
GCCCTCCACGAACCCCTCCAAGTAGGCCGGGTCGAGGGCCAGGCCGAGGTAGAAGCCCTCGCCGTCACAGCCGTGGTCGTAGCCCATAGCCTCCCGGCCTTCGGCACCCACTAGCACCTATTCCCGAGTCGCAGACCCGGTTCGGCCCGAGATTGCGCTCCGGTTGGCATCACGTTGGCATCAGTTGGGATATTCAAGAGTGCCGGCCCCCCGCTCTTGGTCCGAAATTTCCTGTAAATTGCGAGAAGGGAGAGAGCCGACGAGCGGACTCGAACCACTGACCTGCTCATTACGAGTGAGCCTCAAGGTGTTTCTGTCCGGGTCAAAAGTTTCTGTCCGGGTCAAAAACCTCATAGATAAGCGACATCGTGTTGCGAGTCGTTGTTCGCTGTTTCACGGTGTGCGGGCTGGATTGCCGTCAAACTGTCGTCAACCGATTCAGGATAGTGACCTGACCCCGTTTTCTGTACCAGGCGCTATGAGAGTGTGAATACCGATTCTAGCTCCTCGGGCTTCCCAGCCGCCACCTTCCTGTCCAGATCAGCGAACGCTGCAAACTCGGCCGGGGTCAGGTAGCCCAATGCGCTGTGCGGACGCCGGTGGTTGTAGTGGCCGCGGTAATCCTCCACCAGCACCTTCGCTTCCAAAAGATCGGCAAACACCTCCCTCTTTAGCAACTCGTCCCCAAAGCGACTGATGAACGTCTCCGAGTAGGCGTTCTCCCACGCAGATCCCGGTTCGATGTAGAGGGTCCCAACCCCGGAGACTTCCAGCCATCGCCTGATGGCTTTAGCGATGAACTCAGGGCCGTTGTCCGAGCGGATGAAGGCCGGCTCACCCCTTTGGCAAAACAGCGATGCGAGGGTGCTCACCACGTCCTCGGCGGTGATCGAACGCTCGACCTCTATGCTCAGGCATTCCCTGCTGTATTCGTCAACGATGGGCATCATCTTCAGCCTACGGCCGTCCTCGGTTTCGTCTATCACGAAATCGTAACTCCAGACATGGTTCCTGCGCTCGGCTCTCCTCCTGGTGCATCCGTTCTCGCTGGTGCCCTCCAGTAGACGCCGCCGTTTTCGCTGCTTGTCAGGGACCTTCAAGCCCTCCTTCCTCCACAACCGATGCACCCGCTTCTTGTTCACCCGCCAACCTTCGCGCCGCAGCATCGCCCACACCCTGCGGTAGCCGTAGCGGGGGTTCTCCCGTGAAAACTCGATCATCCGCTCGAGCAGACCGCGGTCCCGATGCACCTTGCGGCCCTCGTAACGTTGGCTCGACCTGGGCTGAGCGATCACCTTGCAAGCCCGACGCTCGGAGACGCCAAGGTGCCGCCGAACGTGCTCGACGGCAGCCCTCCTCCGGGTCGGGCTCAGAAGTTTCCCCGGCTCACCTCTTTGAGGATGTCGATGTCCAACTCCTTTTCGGCCAGAAGCCTCTTGAGGCGGGCGTTCTCGGACTCCAGCTCCTTGAGGCGCTTCGCTTCGCTGGTGCTCATCCCGCCATACTGGTTGCGCCAGCGGTGGAAGGTAGCTTCGCTTATACCCAGCTCCCTGGCCGCCTCCGACACCGTCGAGCCGGAAGCGAGCTGCGCTTCCGCTTGGCGGAGCTTGCGCACTATCTGCTCCGGGGAGTGTCTTTTGCCCATGAAGAGCCCTCCTTATGCCCATTGTGGGCTGTTGGACTCTCATAGTAGCTGGATCAGTTTTCGGGGAGCAGGTCAAGGCTGGTTGTGGACAACCTCTCCACCCACACGGCCTCGCGGCTTTCTACGAGGCCTTTCCGGCCGAGCAAGCGAGGCGTCTGGCGCGTCGGGTGGAGTTCGTGTACACGCCGGTTCACGGTTCGTGGCTGAACATGGCGGAGATAGAG
>DASQMR010000007.1:0-3300 GCA_035645375.1 Rubrobacteraceae bacterium | reverse complement strand
GTTGAAGTGGGTTTGGCTTATGGTCTCCGAGAGCCCGTAGCCCTCCGTATAGCGTAGCCCGGTCAGGTCCTCCAACTTCTCCCCTACCGCAGCCGGCAGGGGTGCGCCGCCACCGCCGACGGACATGAGCGAGGAGAGATCGTACTCTTCAATCCTCGGGTTCGAGAGGAAGTCGACGACCATCGTCGAGATGTTGATCCAGTGGTTCGCATGGTTTCGTTGGATCAGCTCCGCCGCTGTCTCCTTGTCCCAACGGGTCATGAGCACCATGCTCGCCCCGTAGTACAGCGGCGCGCTCATGCTGTGCTGCATCCCCGTGACGTGGAAGAGCGGCAGGGTGGTGAACACTACGCTGTCCGGCGTTATATTCACCCACAACCCTGCGCTCACGAGCGTCGCCTGCAACGTCCGGTGAGTATGCATGCACCCCTTCGGCTGCCCGGTCGTACCCGAGGTGTACGGCAGACACGCCAGGTCTTCGGGACCGGCCGTATGCTCCCCCGGCGAACGTTCCGCCCCCAGAGCGTCGGCCCAACGCACGGCGCCTTCCGCCTCCCCCTCGGGCGCGGAGACGACGTCCGGCACGGCGAGGTCCGTCTCGGCCTCCAGGTAGTCTGAGTAGACCGCGGCGACGACGCGTTCGAGGCCGCTCTCGCCGACGAGCGGGGAGATGTTCCCGTGGAGCTCCTGCCCGACGAGGGCAACCTTCGCCCCGGAGTCTTCGGCGTAGTGGCGCAGCTCGTCGGTGACGAGCATGGGGTTGACCGGGACGACGACAGCGTCGGCGCGCAGGATAGCATAGTAGGAGATCACGAACTGCGGGCTGTTCTGCATGTACAGGATGACCCGGTCGCCCTTCTCTACGCCGAGATCCTGTTGCAGGTACCCGGCGAGGGCGTTCACCTCGTCGTGTAGGCGGCCATAGGGTACCTCCGTCCCGTAGTAGACGATGGCCGTCTTCTCCGGGTACCGGGTCGCCGAGACCTTCAGGTTTTGGTAGACGCTTGTCTCCGGAAGCGTCAGGGTGCGCGGCATCCGTCTCGGCCAGAACTCGAAGTGCCTCTCGTTCAACGCTCTCTCCTCCCCACTACTTCCCGGTGAAGTTCGCCTCGCGCTTCTCCATGAAGGCGGCGACGCCTTCCTTATGATCCCGGGTGTAGCCGCAGACGCTCTGGCCTGCGGCCTCGGCTTCGAGTGCGGCGGCGAGGTCGCTCTCGAAGCTCTTGTAGAGAGTCTGCTTGATCCTGCCCATCGCCATGGTCGGCAACCCCGCAAGTTGCCCCGCGTACTCTGCGACCTCTTCCTCCAGCCTCTCGTCCGGGACGACCCTGTTCACGAGACCAACGCGGCGGGCCTCTTCCGCTTCGAGCGCCTCGCCGAGCATGCTCATCTCCACCGCTCGCCCGAGCCCGATTATCCTGGGCAAGAAGAACGAGACGCCAGCGTCGGGGATGAGCCCTATCTTGATGAAAGCCACCGAGAACTTCGCGCTCTCGGCCGCGATACGCAGATCACAGGCCAGGGCTATACCCAGCCCCGCACCATAAACCGGACCGTGTAACGCCGCGACGATCGGCTTCTCTATGTCCACCATCCGCGTCACGAGCCGGCTGTAGGTTCTACGCAGGTACTCCCCGAGGTCCGGGCCGTTCGGGTCGCCGTCACCCTCTACAACCTCGGCCAGGTCCGCCCCGGACGAGAAGCCCTTGCCCTCCCCCCGCAACACGATACACCGCACCTCTTCATCTCCGGCCGCCTCGTTCAGGGCGTCGTAGATCTCCTCGTGCAACACGCCGTTAAAGGAGTTCAGTTTATCGGGACGGTTCAGGGCTATGGTCATCACGCCATCGCTCTTTTCAGACAGGATCGTCTCGTACAAGTGCTTGTCTCCTTACTGACGATAAGAAGCCCCCACCCGGGTGGTGTGGGGGCTTCTTCTTTACAGTGAATTTTCGTTTATGTGGTCGCCGTCGTACCTTGCCTCTCTGCGGAGGTTCCTTCCTCTTCCGCCACATCCTCGGCCATCTCGTCCTCGTAGGTCTCCGTGACCATGTACACGCAGAAGAAGCTGAGAACAGCCATAGCGAATATATAGAGGGAGACCGAGACCGAGGTACCAGTCCAATCCAGCAAGGAGACCATGATGATCGGCGCGAGCCCGCCCCCGAAGACCGCCGCGATCTGGTAGCCCAAAGAAGCCCCAGAATAGCGCACCTTCCGACTAAACATCTCCGAGAAGAGCGCCGCCTGTGGCCCGTACATCATGCTCAAAAACATTTGCCCGATGACAAGCGCTACGGTGATCAGCAAGAAATTAGCCGTATCCGCGAGCCAGAACATAGGGAAGGCCCACAGCCCCAGCAGTACGGCTCCCGCCAAGTAAACGGGACGCCGCCCCTTGCGGTCGGAGAGCAGGGAGAAGGCCGGGATGAAGAAGATCTGGAAGACACTGGAAATCAAGACGGCAGTTAGCATACTGCTTCTTGTGAGACCAAGATCTCTCGTACCGTAGTCCAAAATACCGGTGATCATGACGTAGAAAGAGCCGTTGACGACGAGGAACGCCCCTGCAGCGAGCAGTATCTGCTTCGGATGCTCCTTGATCACCTGCAAAACGGGAGAGCCCTCCGGGGCGTCCCCCGCCTCTTGCTTCTCCTTCGCCATCTGCTCCAGCCGCCTGAACGCCGGGGTGTCTTCCATTTTGAGCTGTATATACATCGCCAGACCAATGAGGATGATGCTCGCCAGGAACGGGATGCGCCAGCCCCAAGCGTTGAACGCCTCCGCAGACATGGTCGCCGCGAGCACGAGGAAGGACACGTTGCCGAGCACGACCCCGATGGGGACCCCTAGCTGAGCGACACTACCGTAGAGGCCTCGCTTGCTGGGGGGAGCAAACTCCGTCGCCAGAAGAACCGCACCACCCCACTGCCCGCCGACAGCGAGCCCCTGACAGATGCGCAACACAAACAGCGCTACCGCAGCCCAGATACCGATGCTAGCGTAGGTCGGTAGAAGACCTATAATTGTCGTCGATACGCCCATCAGTAACAACGCGGTTACCAGGGTTTTTTTCCGGCCGAGCTTATCTCCGAAGTGGCCAAAAAGCACGCCGCCCACTGGACGGGCAAAGAAGCCAACAGCCGCCGTGCTGAACGAGGCCAGCACCCCGGCTACCGGGTCGATGTCCGCAGGGAAAAATAAGGCGGGGAAGACGAGAGCCGCCGCCGTGAGGTAGATGAAAAAATCGTACCACTCTATGGAACTGGCCGCACAAGCCGCTATCAGTACCTTTCTTAT
>DASQMR010000006.1:0-2798 GCA_035645375.1 Rubrobacteraceae bacterium | reverse complement strand
TGTAGCGGTGTTCGCTCTGCTCGTCGTCCCGGTCTTCACCTACATCGCCATCGTCAGGTACCACCTCTACGACATAGACGTGGTAATAAACCGTACCCTCGTCTACGGAGCTCTCACCTCTTGTGTCGTCGGGATCTACATGCTTGCGGTGGTGGGACTCGGAGTCCTTTTCCAGGCGCGAGGTAACCTGGCGATCTCGCTACTGGTCACGGGGCTGGTGGCAGTCCTGTTTCAGCCGCTTCGGGGCAAACTCCAGCGCGGCGTCAATAGGCTGATGTACGGCGAGCGAGACGACCCTTCCGCGGTGACCTCGCGTCTGGGGCGCCGCATCGAAGCGACGCTTGCGCCCGAGGCCGTGCTGCCCACCATCGCAGAGACCATCGCGCAGGCTCTAAAGCTTCCCTACGTGGCTATCCTGCTAAAAGAGGGCGAGGGCTTTCGGATTGCCGCAGCCTACGGATCGACTACGGGAGAACCCGAAGCCCTGCCGCTTGTGTACCAGAGGGAGGAGATCGGGCGCCTGGTACTCTCTCCGAGGGCACCAGGAGAAGGCTTCTCAGATGCTGACCGCAGCCTGCTAGAGGACCTCGCCAGACAAGCTGAGGTAGCGGTACATGCTGTGAGGCTCACCACCGACCTGCAGCACTCGCGCGAGCGGCTGGTCACTACACGTGAGGAGGAGAGGAGGCGCCTGAGGCGTGACCTGCACGACGGCCTGGGCGCACAACTTGCGGGCTTGAACGTCCAGGCTGGGGCTCTCCGACGTCTCATCCCGCGTGACCCTGACGCCGCTGATGAGCTGGTGGTAGAGCTGCGCGAGGAGCTCCGCTCTGCCATCGCCGACATCCGGCGCCTCGTTTACGACCTAAGACCCCCAGCCCTCGACGATCTAGGTCTTGTGGAGGCACTGCGCCAGCTCGCCGAGCGCTACGGCTCGAAAGACGAGCCGCTACGCGTTGTGGTGGAAGCCCCTGAGGACCTTCCCAACCTCCCGGCAGCCGTGGAGGTAGCCGTCTACCGCGTCACGCAGGAGGCGCTTACCAACGTAGCACGTCATGCCCGGGCAAGGACATGCGTCGTTCGCCTCGTCCTCAATGAAGATGTGGCGCTTGAGATCGTCGACGACGGCGTTGGTATCCCCGCCCAGCGCAGCGCGGGCGTTGGTCTCTCTTCGATGCACGAACGGGCATCTGAGCTCGGTGGGAGTTGCGTCCTGCAGTCTGTCCCAAAGGGTGGTACTCAGGTGCTGGTCCGTCTACCGTTGCCCAAGGAAAGTCCTAAGGAGTGAGAAGGTTGGAGACCCTGCGAATCCTCATCGCCGAAGACCATCCCCTCTTTCGCAAGGGTGTAATCTCGTTGCTCTCATCGGTACCCGATTTCGAGGTAGTAGGCGAAGCAACAACAGGCGAAGAGGCCGTAGTGCGTGCCGAACAACTTCAGCCCGACGTGGTCTTGATGGACCTGCAGATGCCTGAGGTGAACGGCATAGAGGCCACGCGGAGGATCCTCCAGGAGAGCCCGAGCATTCGCGTGTTGGTGGTGACGCTCTTCGAGGACGAGGACTCGGTGTTCATGGCCTTGAGGGCAGGAGCACGAGGCTACGTCCTCAAGGACGCCGACGAGGAGGAGATGGTGCACGCCATCCGGGCGGTGGGTAGGGGCGAGGCTATCTTCAGCCCGAATGTAGCAACCCGGGTGCTCGCGTACTTCGCAGCCTCTTCCCCAGGAGGAGCCTCTCCCCAGGCCTTTCCGACGCTCACCGACCGCGAGCGCGAGATACTCAACCTTATCGCACAAGGACATCCCAACCCTTCAATCGCTAGGCAACTGTCGCTGAGCACCAAGACCGTAGGCAACTACGTCTCAAACATCTTCACCAAGCTTCAAGTTGCTGACCGGGCCCAGGCCATCATCCGTGCTAGGGAAGCGGGCCTGGGGTAGGACAAGCAGACATGTCAAACTAAGGAAGCGATTCTAGCTAGCCCCTGAGTCGATACTTGGCTATACGAGTCCTCGGTAGGGTTCGTCAAGTTACGGTGAATGCCTGTCCCGCCGTCTAGGCCATTGTTGCCAACCACGCCGTCTCTGAAGTTGCGGGAGCCGCCGCTATCCATTCCCTAGAGATCGTGCTCATCACCGGCCCAACCCCTCATGGGGTCATCGTGGGAGCCGCCGTAGTGAGCGTCAGCATAACAGTCGAGTACTTATCAGTGGCTTTCCGAGGTACGGTGACTCCTGAGATGCCCTTGGCCATCGTCCCACCTCAAAGACTCGCGCATGCCTTCCCCCTCCAAAGGGATGAACCTAAGCCGTGATGGTGGTGTCATACCAGTTCTCTGAGGTCCTAATATGGCTCCCCTAAAGCTCCCTGACTTCACCTGAGTGGTGCCAAAGCGGTGTCAAAAGGCCCTGGCGTTTGTACCGAGACTCTTTCGTTTTCCGCCTATTCGGCTTATCTATGCGGAATATGAGGAGGTGACCGACAGGACTCGAACCCGCGCCCTTCGGAGCCACAATCCGCCGACATCTGTTTCTGGGTGTAGCGCTCTGAGTGGTGTCAGCTGTGGTGTCAAATAGTATCGGCCACTCCCTCCATCAAGATAGTTTTATCGCACGGGGAACCTTGTCAGAGTGATGTACGGCCCGCTACGCTTCAGTCCCATACTTGTGACGCCCTGTAACTACGTTCCGGGTGCTAACGGACACTCGTTTAGCCTAGGGGAGTCTCAATCTCTATGCTCAATCGCTGACCCTCGGGAAGATTTCCTGGGAAAAATTGCCCAACCAGATTAGGAAGC
>DASQMR010000005.1:0-3309 GCA_035645375.1 Rubrobacteraceae bacterium | reverse complement strand
TGCCGTAAACACGCTTCTTCCGAGAGCACAACACCTTGGGGAGCCAGGCCGCCCGCCGGCCAGATGCTGCTCGGGGGGACGATGGCGGGGAATTCGGAATCCTTGCTCGCGCCGCGCACCGGGGCCTATCGGCGTGGTTCGTTGCGGTTCGGCAGGGTCTTTATATCCTTGACCCTCTGCTCGAACTCCTGGGCGGAGTTCGAGTTGCCGAGCGCCCAGGCCAGGTCCTTTATGTTCTGCTCGTTTGTTCTGACGAAAAGCATTGCTTCTCTGAGCTGCATGTCCTCGAAGGCGGCGACCGCAAGCCCCGTTACGTCCATCGGTTCTGGGACTTCCGCCTTCCGGCACATGGCGTACATTCGGGCCGCCTTGACGAGCTGTTCCTTGAACTCACGTACCCTGGTCTTGTTGCCGTTCGTGTCGTCGGCCATTTTTGCTCCTCTCCGGGAACCTCACGGAAGTATAGCCTGGCTGCCTCGACGAGCGGAGAGAAGCTGGAGATGCGAACCAGAAGCCCGGCATGGCTCGCCCCCGAGAGGACCTACCTTCTCCGTCCCTTATCCCTTGACGTTGATGGTACGTCTCCTCCTGGCTGTTGTACGCCCTCCGCCGGTGCCCTCAGGCTCGGCCAATAGCGCCGCTCGTGTTAGATCGCCGATGCCATAACGACCCTCGAGCACCTCGCACCCTGCCTAGGAACAGGCTAACGGGCGGATCTCTTAATTGATTTCATCGGGCCCCTTGATCTGGGGTCCGAAGGAGCCTCGTTCCGAGCGTGTTAAACGCCTCATCCATGATCTGCTCGAAGGTGTTCCCGAGCTCGTCCTTGGCAACGCTCACCAGCCGCCCCTGCTCATCCAAGTACTCATCCGTTACCGGAAGGTCGGCGACGGTACAGACGACGTTCTCGTCAATGACCGCCCCGTTCTCGTCGTAAGTGGTCTCAAAGATCCAACCGGATTCGTCCACGCTGCGACGGGTCGTCCCGGCGGCGGCATTCGAGATCCGGGCCTCGCGACGTTCGTCCAACCTCCGGGACAGTTCGCTCTCTTTGCTCCTCTCTCTCACATCCTCCACGGCGATGCGAAGCGCCACCTCGGCGATTTCGGACTTGGAAGGTCGAACATCCTCCCCCGACCGAAGCTCCCAACGAAGCCTCTCGAGTTCGACGCTGAGCTGTTTGGAGAGGTTGAAGGCGATGCCGACTCGCTCCGCTTTCTCGTCCCAGGAAACGGCGGCGCCGGGCGACCCGCGAGACTCCGAAAGGGCCTGTCTCTCGTCGGCGGCATCGAAGCTCTCGCTCAGGATGGTTCCCATGAGGTCATCCGGCACGCTTTTTCTCTTGCCCATGCTTCCGCTCATCCCCCTTCGGCGAGCCGCTTTGCCAAGCGGTCGTAATCGGCAGCCCCGTGACTCCTTTTCGCGTACTCGAAGATATGTTGACCGAAGCCCGGCGCCTCCGAGAGCTTCGAGTTGTAGCGTACGGCCGGCCAGACGGCATCGGGGAAGTGTCGCTCCAACTGGTCCAGAATCTCCGCGCTTTTCTTTACCCGACCGTCGTAGAAGGTGGGGATTATGCCCCTTATAAGGAGACCATCCCGGTAGCGTTGCACCTCCTTCACGCGGGCCAAGAAGTCTCCTATCCCTTGCAGCGCCAGCACCTCCATCGAGACCGGTATCAGGATCTCGTCGACGTAGAAGAGGCTGTTCACGTTGAGGACGTCCCACGAAGGCGCCGCGTCCAGCAGTACGAAATCGTAGCTCCGGAGGCCTTCGAGGGCCTCGCTGAGCACCAGCTCGGAGCGCATATCCCTCCGAGAGATCATGCGCTTCACGCCAGAGAGCGACGCTCCGCCAGCGATCACGAACAGGTTCTCGCGGGCTTCCACCTGCACGTCCTCGAGGCCGGCGTCGCCCTGCACAAGCTCGGCCAATCCCTCACCCGCCTGGACGCCCAGGCTTTTGGCCACCTGCCCTTGAGTGTCGCAATCGACGAGGAGGGTCGGGTGGCCCGCCAGCGCCAGCGCCGCTCCCATGTTCACGCAGGTAGTGGTCTTCGCGACCCCTCCCTTGGCGTTGGTAAAAGCCACCTTTCTCACCTGCACCCCGCATTTACACTCGGCTTGTTCCGGGCCGCGCCCGGCTTTCCGTGATCGTGCAGATTTGTTATCTGGGCTCTCAACGACGCGCCACCGTGAAGGTCCATCCCTTTCTGGCCGTACTATTGGATCGTCCCTGACTATCCCCGGACTCGGCTTCGGCTTCTATCTCCACCCGGTGGGTGCCGGGAGCCAGCGCGCCGCGGACGCGGTAGCTCAGGCGACCGCTGACCCGATCGTAATGGAACCTGATCTTCTCGGACCCGTCAAGGTACAGCCTTATGTCCCTTTTCGAGAGGTTGGTCCCTTCGTCCCTCACCGTCGCCCGTATGGTGGGACGGGAGCTGGCAATTCTACCGGTGGGGCCCACGCCGGTTATGGAGAGGCCCGCCGCGCGATAACTTGTGGTCTGACTCGCGCCGGAGCCTTTCGTCCTCGTGACCGTGACGACCCTGACCGAGGACCGACGCGGACTTCGGCCGTTCTTCCTCCGTCTTCTGGCCACGCGATCCCCTCCTCATGGGGTCCCTGACGATGCGGACACCTTCGAGACCCCATCGCTTTCTCGCCGCGCGAATAGAGGCGACGAATGCGGATCAGATGCCCGGCATGGCCCGTACCCGAAACCGCATTCCTTATCTGCCCCCTACTTCTTTACGTTGAAGGTCCATTTCTTGTTGCCCCTCTTGCTCCCTCCGTCGTCGGTTTCGACGTAGGCCTGTATCTCGACCGTGTGGGTTCCGGGGGAGAGCCTCCCGGTGGGGCATTTCAGCTCGCCGGAGGCCCGCCTGTAGGTGAACCGCTTATCCTGCCCGTCGAGGTACAGGTCTATGTCGTGCCTGGATAGGAGGTTGCCGTCCCTGTCCTCAACGACGGCCCGGATGGTGGGGCTGACGCTGCTGACGTCTCCGGTAGGAGCCACCGGGGTTATGAAAACCCTGCGCCTCGAACCACCGCCGCGGCTCGCGTGCCTCCCGCTGCCAGGCCCCCTCCGTCTCCTCCGTCTACCCATGCGCTTTCAACTCCTCCGCGGTAATGTCAATGTAGCCAGAAAAAGAAGAGCCGGGCGTGGGATGCATCACCATCAAACATCGGGGATGCACCCCTAACCCGGCTCTTGTTGCGGTGTGGTCCCGCCGTGTCAGGTCCCGGGACCTCGGTCACGCCCGGACAACGAGTCCGTGACGCCGCCCAGCAGGCCCTTGTCCTT
>DASQMR010000004.1:0-4838 GCA_035645375.1 Rubrobacteraceae bacterium | reverse complement strand
TCGGCGGCGCGCAACGCGGGGCTGGGGCAAAGCAGGGGCGAGTATGTGGTGTTCTTGGACGCCGACGACAGGCTGCTGCCGGAGGCCCTGGAGGTGGGGGTGAGGGAGCTGGAGGCCCACCCGCGGTGCGCCTTCGTATTCGGTCGCTGGAACAACATAGCAATGGATGGATCGCCTCGTCCAACCTCACACCGACCTCATGATGAGCGAGATCACTATCTCGCGTTATTGCACAGTTGTCACATCCGGATGCACGCGGTGATGTACAGGAGTTCTATTTTCGACACCGTTGGTGGTTTCGATACCTCCTTGAGTGCCTCCGAAGACTACGATCTCTATCTGCGCATCGCGAGGGACTACCCGGTCCATTACCACGGTGAGGTGGTCGCCGAGTATCGCCGCCGGCACGGCGCGAACATGACCGGCAACCCCGCGCTTATACTAAGCACCTCGGTGACCGTGCACCGCTCGCAGCATAAGCATACAAGGGGGCACAAGCAATACGAAGAGGCCCACAAGGCCGGTATGAAACGTCGGCAGTGGACCCACGGTGATCGATTGGTCAGTGAGGTAAAAGCGCGCGTGCGAGAGCGCGATTGGAGGCGAGCGCTACGGGGCACGCTGGTGCTACTGCGATTCTATCCGCGAGGGATGGCATTACTGTTACTGAACGAGCGGCGTATGGAGCGTCTCACGCTTACTCGACGGCTGCAGGCCCGTGAGCAAGAACTCGAAATCTATGAACAGCGGCTTGAGGCGTCAGAAGGCACCCGAAAGTCAGGGAACACTGCGACAAAGGAACTTCGAGAAGTTCAACTGCTAAGGAAGCGCATTCGGCGGTTGGAGCGGCGAATACGAGATCTAGACCGGCAAGCATGAAACCAGTAACAGCAATACTCGGAGAACATTGAAGAGGCCCGACCGCGGCTGAGCCAAAGCATTGGCAACTTCGCACTTGGGGTAGGCGATCCTCGGTAGCATCTCTCGCTTTCTCACAGTTCCTTCTCCTCCTTGCGAAGCGCTGTCCTCTGCCGCCATTAGAGCGCCTTGCAGTGTAGTTGGGCGACGTGGCAGGATGCGAGCATGAACGCATACTCGCCGGACCTGAGAAAGAAGGTCGTCGAGGCCAAGCAGCGGGGCACGCCTACCTCGGAGGTCGTCCGCTCCTTCGGCGTGGGCGTCTCGACAATCAAGCGCTACGCAGCCAAGGCCCGTGAGGGGCGCTCGCTGGACCCGAAGAAACGCCCCGGTTCCAGGCCAAAGATGGACGAGGCCGCGAGGAGGCTCCTGAAGGCGGACCTCCGCGAGCGCCCGAGGGCTACACTGCCACGGAGGCGCGAGTTTCTCGGTTGCGTGGCCGGGGTTTCGGTGAGCGACTCGACGGTTTCGCGGATGCTCGGAGGACTCGGACGGAGCCGAAAAAGATCGGCAGGAGCGGGAGAGCGCGACGAGTTCCTGAGGGCCGCTTGGCGCACTTTGGTCGTCGGGGCAATAGACGCCGCGCGGCTGGTGTTCGTGGACGAGATAGGCGCGAACGTCTCCCTGTCCCCGCTGTACGCCTGGGCGCAGGGGCGAGCGTGCTCTGTGCAAAGCGCCGCGCAATCGGGGGAAGAACGTCAGGCCTTTGGCGAGCATGACCTCCGAAGGAATGGGGCCGTGCATAGCGGTGGTCGGGAGCACCACCGGGGCGGCGTTTGAGGCATACGTCGAGCGGATGCTCGCGCCGAAGCCCTCGTCCAAGCGGGCGGCGGTGATGGACAACCTCTGTGCCCACAAGGGAGGAAGGTTGCGCGAGCTCATCGAGGGGGCGGGCTGCGAGGTGCGGTGTACCTGCCGCCCTACTCGCCGGATCTCAACCCCATCGAGCAGGCCTTCGCCAAGGTCAAGGGGCTGCTCAGGAAAGCTAGGGCCCGCACCCGCGAGGCGCTGATCGAGGCGATGGCAGCGGCGCTTTCGGCGGTCAGTGACCGGGACGCCTCGGGCTTCTTGGGGCACTGCGGCTACCGTACCCCGGCCCAACCGCTATGACAGACGCTCTAACATGCGTTAAGCACGCGGCATCATTTAACGAAGTAACCATTTCATCCCGCAAAGGTGGTTGCGATACCCCGAATCGTTCTTCGTGCCGTGCGGCGTTGGCCTTCGGTGTGGCACCACTTTGACTTCGTGGAGCACGGGCACTACCCAGGCCAACAAAATACCGCCAAACGGCTGGTCTGCTGGTCAACGCAAGTAGAACTCAACGATTTCTGACCGGCGAGCAGGAGCAAAGAATTCTTCCACCGTCTCGCGTGCTGCCTTTCCAATCGATTCTCGTAGCGCCCGATCTTCTTTGAGCCGAAGCAGGATCTCAAGAGCCTCTTGCTGGGTATCGAACAAGAAACCATTGCGGCCATGATCGATGATCTCGACGTACCCTCCGCGGTTGTGACAAACAACGGGCAATCCGCAGGCCATGGCTTCGGGGACGATCCGCCCCCATGGTTCCGCCGTCTCCTCCGAGATACGATAAAAAAAACAGTCGAGTCCCTGCAAGAACAGGTGCGCTTGCTCCGAAAACGCCGGCAACAGCGTAACTGATCCCAAGTCAGAAAGCTCTGCTTCGAACGCGGGCGGCGCGCCCATGATCTTTACGCGGCAGCCGTGCTCGACCAACCGCCGATACAATGCCGGATCATCCGAATGATGCTTCACGGGATCGGCTCTGCTCAGACGCCCGACGGTGAAGCTGACGGATGAAGATTCGGAAGGCTTGCTTGCAGAAGGGACGAACCTGCCGAGGTCGATGAGGGAACGGTCAATCGGACCCGGATAGTTAACCGACTGCCTTATAAACTCCGATAAATGCGCAACCTCCACCTCTCGGTGACTCATGTTCGATAACTTTCGGAGCTTCCGTTGAAATTCTGCGGAGGGTATCGTACTTGCGGCAACCACAATAACCCGCCTCGGATAGGCATAGCGAATCCATGGCCCGAGGTAGAAATAGGATCCTACGAAGATTAGAGTGCCATTGCGCGGGAACTCGAGTCGCTCGGGGACAATCTGTTTCATTGGGTACTTCTCCGCCATCTCCGGATGCACCTTGTAATCGGTCCACAGGGATACTTCGTGATACTTTTTTAGTTCGTCAAAGAGGTGAACGGCGTGCAAGGAGGACCCTCCGAAGAGGTTTCCCGAAATAGAAATGATATGGATCTGTTTACCGATGTCGACAGGACAGTTGGGTTGGCGCATATGGCTGCGCATAAGCCATATGCGTTGCTTTAGCCGGATGAGTCTGTGCCACACATATCTGAGCCACATGCGTTTTAGTCGTCTGCGCCAGCGCCTGAGTTTTAGCCGCCTGCGCCATATACGTTTCAATTGGTCAAGTCTGTACCGTATGCGTAGGCGCCTTACGCCTTCTCGCGATCGTAGAAATAGACGTGAAAAGCGACGCACAAGAGCTATGGCCTTACGCATGGGCGGGCGCAGGAACGCGGGGACTACCCTTCTAAGAAGGTTAGTGACCCATAACTTCCCTCGATTCATAAGCCTTGCAATCAGTCTCGGTTTTTGGCCTTCATATCTTCATATGATGCCACACAAGGTCACTAATAAGAATAGAAGGAAGGGATCGCCTCGACTGGAATTGAACTCAGGGCACGAGGGCCGCAAGTTCCTGGTTCGCTACGAAGACCTAAGAGCCGACACCCTGGGAACCATGCGGCGCATCTATTCTGCCTTGGAGATAGCCGTGGAGGAGGGACAACTGGCAGGAGCGGTCAACAAGAACGCTTTGGAGAGCATGCCCAATGATAGAAAGGGGCCGGGCATCATTCGTCACAGGGGCACTTCCGGAGGCTGGCGTGAAGATCTCACGCCCGAGCAGGCAAAGATAGTCGAGCGCATTAACGCCCCTATCTTAAAGGAGTTTTACGGGTAGCAGCTCCGGTCCTCTGCTCCTTAGGACACCCCTCCCTTGATTGGTGCCGTACCGCCATTTTCGCATGAGGTGCGGTAAGGACGTCTTCTACTTACTACCCTTCGCGAGTGATGTGGCAAGCCTTATAAAAGCCCTTCCCGCAAGACCGACCAAAACCGGCAGACTGTAGAGGCCAAGAGGGCCGTGGGGGCCGTGCTTGCGGTGGTAAAGAAAGGCACTCTTGTGGAGGTCCCAGATGGCTCGGGGACGGTTCGCGCTGCTCGCGCCACTGTAATGGAGGATCTCGACCTGCGGCAGGTAGTAGACCAACCAACCCCTCTGCCGAGCCCGACGGCACAGGTCGGCGTCTTCGAAGTACATAAAGAAGCGTTCGTCCATCGGTCCGACCTCCTCCAAGGCTCGACGCCGAACCGTCATACACGCCCCGGATACCCAGTCGACCCTCGTCGGGCCGGTAAGCTTCTCCACCGCAGGAAAGTGATGCCTCACCAGCGAGCTCTTCGGGAAGAGCCGGGTTAGCAGGGAAGTTCGGCCCAGAAGTCCCGAGGCGAAGCTCACCTCCTTGCGCGCAGAGAGCTGGAGCTTTCCGTCGGCCTCCACTATCCTGGGCCCGGCCACCCCGGCCCTGGGGTTCTCGTCGAAGAACCTCTCGAGCTTTACGAAAAAGTCGTCCTCGACGAGCGTGTCGGGGTTTATGAACACCACGCAATCACCACCGGAGGCAAGCAGCCCCTGGTTGCAGGCCCTTGCGAAGCCCACATTCTCAGAGTTGCGGATCAAGCGCACGGGGTGCAGCATCTTCGGTGGCATCCCCTGATCGTTGTCCACGACCACGACCTCGAAGTCCTCGTACCCCGTCCGGTACAGGGAATCGATACATCTCAGGGTGTACGGCCAGGATCGGTAGTCG
>DASQMR010000003.1:0-25448 GCA_035645375.1 Rubrobacteraceae bacterium | reverse complement strand
CGGACTGTAGTCGTTCTGGACCAGATCCACCATCCACGTCAGCGCCTCTACGCCTGCATCGGAGTTGAAGGAAGCCCTGCTCGCCTCCTCGTCGTAAAGGTCGCCGCCGAACTGCCAGAGCAGAGACTCGAACTGGAGCGTTCCCGTATACCGCTGCTCTTCAGCTCCTCCAGCGCCGCCTCGTAGTCGTCCCTGTTCGTAGGAGGACTGTCAGGGTCGAGCCCCGCGTCTTCCATCAAGGTCCTGTTGTAGTAGAGCGCCAGCGGATGCATGTCCAGAGGGATGCCGAAACGCTGGCCGTTGTAGATCCCCGCGTTCCACACCTCGGGCGCGAAGTCGGCCTCCTCCAAGCCCAGGCTCTCGGCCACGGCGTCGAGCGGAAGGATCACGCCGCGCGCGGCGTTTGTTCCGAGCTGGTCGCTGTGCATGATCCCTACGTCCGGCCCTTCCCCTCCACGGACCGCCGCCGGAACGCTCTCGTAGTAGTCCGCCCACTCCTGGGTGCTCATGCTGACCTGGATATTCTCATGCTCGGCGCTGAACTGGTCCACGAGGTCGCGCATGAACGGCCCGTCGCCGCCGGTGAACCCGTTCCAGAACGCTAGCTCCACGGTCGGCCCCGTGTACTCCGTGCCGCCCCCGGAGCCGCCCTGCCCCTGAACCGCCGGGTTGTTCTGCGGCCCGCCGCCTCCGCAACCCGCCAATACGAAACCGGCCCCGGCTCCGGCGCTCATCAGAAGGAACTGCTGACGCGTCAGCCTGCGCATACCCCGTAGCCGCTCTCTCATATCTCTCCTCCTTCTACCGCCCGAGCGGCGTTCCCCGCGCCGTTGTGGATACCTTAACAACGCCCCAAACTCCGGGCAACTACCGTAGCAAGGTCAATCGGTCCTCTCACCGCCCGTGATCTTCCGCATACGAGATGGCTCCGCCTTGGGCCGCCGGTCGTAGGTCAGAAGCCCGTTCACTTCCTGCTCTACGTCGGTAAGCTGCGTGTAACAGAACCCCTGCACCGTCTCGCTCTTTAGAAGGGCGGAGACTAGATCTTCGTACCGCTCCAGAAGCTCCTCGCTGCTTGCGACGGTCCTGTAGCCCCAGCCCTCTCCCCCGCCGCCGAGAGCGATTCCGCCGAACTCGGTAACCAGTATCGGCTCTCCCCTGTAGCCGTACCCCGGAACGTAGATCCGCCGCCCGGCGGGCTCGGCGGCGATGCTCGTGGCCGGGATCGCGTAGGTACTCTTCAGCGCTTCGGCATCGCGGTAGTCGTGGATGGTGCAGAGGTCGGTGAGGGCATGCTCCCATCCGTCGTTGGAGATCACGAGACGAGTGCGGTCGAACGAACGCGTGAGGTGGTACATGGTGAGCAGGTGCTCGATCTGCTCCGGCTTTGTAGCAAGCTCCGGGACGCCCCAGCTCTCGTTCATCGGGACCCAGGCGACGATGCATGGATGGTTGTAGTCCCGCTCTAGTGCTTTCTGCCATTCGCCCGTTATGCGCCTGACGTAGCCGGGCGAGTAACGGTAGGCGTTCGCCATCTCACCCCACACCAGGAAGCCTAGAGTATCGGCCCAGTACAGCCAGCGAGGGTCTTCAACCTTCTGGTGCTTCCTCGCCCCGTTAAAGCCCATCTCCTTGGCGAGCTCTATATCCCGGCGAAGGTCTTCGTCAGCCGGGGCGGTGAGGAGGCCGCCTGGAAAGTAGCCCTGGTCGAGGACGAGCCGCTGGTAGTAGGGACGGTTGTTCAGGTAGACCTTCCCGTCCTTCGCCTCCACCTTGCGCATCCCGAAGTAGCTCTCCACCGCATCGAGCATCTCGCCGCTCTCGTCGAGCAGCTCCACCCGGAGGTCGTAGAGGTTCGGATGCTCCGGACTCCACAAGGCTGGGCTCGGCCACTCGGAGAGGTGCGGCGTGTCTGGCTCCACCCCGCTCGCGATTACTGGCAGGCTCCTCTCGACGAGCGGCGAGAGTAGCTCTACCAGATCGTCGAGTACCTTCTCCTCCTCACGGGAGACGGTAAGGCGCAGCGAGAGCCCCGGCTCGCAACCTTCGACGGAGACCTCGACGTTTACCACGGCGGCGTCCAAGTCAGGCGTGATCCGAAGGTCTTCGATACGGCGGCGTCCCACGGGCTCGAGCCAGACGGTCTGCCAGATCCCGGTGGTCCGCGGGTAGAAGATGCCCTCGGACTCTTCCCTCCAGTATTGCTTTCCCCGGGGGATGGTCACGTCTTTGCTCGGGTCTTCTACCCGCACGACGAGCACGTTCTCGCCTTCCCGAAGCGCGTCGGCGATGTCGGCAGAGAAGGGGGTGTGACCGCCCTCGTGCGAGGCTACCTGCGTGCCGTTGACCCAGACAGCGGCGCGGTAATCCACTGCCCCGAAGTGAAGCAGCAGACGCTCTGCACCGGCGGCCGACGAATATTCGAAGGTTCGAGCGTACCAGACCACATCGTGGAACGCCCTCTCGCCTATCCCCGAAAGCTCAGCCTGGTAGCAGAACGGGACGGTAATGCGCCGATCGAACGGGGAATCCCCGGAACGAAGAAGGTCAGCCGACGTTTCCTGCCACCCCTGCCGCAAACCCGAATCGTCGTCATCGAAGGCGAAGGCCCACACGCCGTTCAGGTTGATCCAGTCAGGGCGGCGAAGCTGGGGCCGGGGATACTCCGGGCGAGGTACGGAGCTCATCTGAACACCGACTGAAGCCTCTCGTCGGCTACTAAGCTCGTAGACCTCGCACCACACCCGGCCTTCATCCCTTCGAGCCTTTTGTACCCCATCCTCATGTCCTCTCCGGCCTGAAAGCCCGTCGCGCCCGCGTCAACTACAAACCGCTGCACCGTGTGCGCGAAGCACACGACCCGAACCTCACCGAACACAGCTTCGCCGCTCGATCTCGTCCAACGGCAACCTCACCTAGTACATTGGAGGATCTTCAGCCTGAGTCTATCGATCCACGCAGCCCGGCAGCGGGCACACAGAGGCATTGCACGCTCCTCCTCTTCTCCCTCATTCGGCACGGATACGGTCACAGACAGTACAGGCTCCTCAAAGAGGAGCGAGAGGCGCGGAGCAGCTTCCCGGCATCCTCTAGGAGTTCTGGTTGTTCCTTCGCGAGTCGCTTTTGGCCGCCCGGCGGCGGGGGGAGGCGAAGCTCATACCCAGGACCACGCATCCAAAGAAGACCATGAAGAGCCCCCACCACAGGTTTATGTTTATCCCCAGGGACTTGTATTCCTGGTCGGAGGAGCCAAGCAGCCCGTATAGAACCAGTGCTGTACCGATGATCAACACCAGGGCCGCCACATAGAAGCCTATCGCCAGGGCGTGACCGCCTCCAGATTGCGGGGCTTCCTCTGCTTTCTCCACGTTTTTGTCGGTCACGGACTCCTCCTTTAGAAGAAGATTATGTTCAGCACGAACGTTATCGCGAGCGCGGCGACGCCCAGAACCCAAGGCTTCTTATACCAGGCCGGCTCCGCGGCCTCCTTCTTCTCCGTCAGGCCCCAGACCAGGCCCTCTAGCTCCTCGTCGGTCTTCTGCGAGCGGGAGGTGAGAAGCGTGACGATTATCGTGATCCCGAAGCAGATGACCCACGCCCACATCGCACGCCAGAAGTTGCCCGCCATCGGGCTGCCATAGGAGATTAGGCCCATAAGCTCGAAGACCCAGAGCGCCAGCCCTCCGGTGGTCCCCGCCACGAGCCCCGCGAAACCGGCCCACGGCGTAGTCCGCCTCCAGAACATGCCAAGCAGGAACGTCGCGAAGAGCGGCGCCAAGAAGATTCCGTGTAGAAGCTGGAGGTAGTCGAGTATGCTCTCGAACGCCAGCACGGCGTATGCGGTCCCTATGCTGAGGAGCACCCCCACGACCGTGGCGAGGCGGCCCACGGTCACGTAATGCCCGTCGGGCTCGTCCGGCCGGATGTAGGCGCGGTATATATCGTAGGTCCAAACCGTGTTGAACGCCGTCACGTTCCCCGCCATCCCGCTCATGAACGAGGCTAAGAGGGCGGTCAGCCCCAGACCCAGCATACCGGTCGGCAGGTAGTAGGCCATCACGTACGGTATCGCCATATTGTAAGAGTTTTCAAGGCCTGGGCTCTGGCCGAGCTCGGGGAAGACGCTGAGGGCTATAAGCCCCGGGAAGATCGCCAGGATACCGTAGAGGATCTTTGGGAAGGCGGCGATCAGGGGGGTGCGCTGCGAGGCGGCCAGATCCTCGGCGGCCAGTGCCCTCTGCACCACAAGAAAGTCCGTACACCAGTAGCCGAAGCTCATTACGAACCCCAATCCGAAGACTATCGCGAACCACTGAGCGGCCATTGGGTTGTCCGTGCCCCCGGTGTCAGCCCACATGTGGAAGAATTCCGGCTTGTTCACCGTCTCCTGCAACCCTGACCACCCCCCCGCGGCTACCAGCGCAAAGATCACCAGCGGCGACAGGCCGAGCGTTATAAGGAAGAACTGCAGCACCTCGTTGAAGATCGAAGATGACAACCCGCCGAGGACGACGTAGGTCATGATGATCCCCGCCGAGAGAAAGATGCTCGCGGTTATGGACCATCCCAGAAGCAACTGGAACACTATCGCCATCGCGTACATGTTGAGGCCGCTAAGCAGGATCATGAAGATGGCGAAAAGGACGGCGTTGAAGCCCCGCGTGGCCTCGTTGTAGCGCCGCTTGAGATATCCGGGCACGGAGACTACCCGGCTACCGTAGTAGAACGGAATCATAAACAGGGCTATAAAGACCATGGCGGGGATGGCGCCTATCCAGTAGAAGTGGGCCGTCATGATCCCGTACTGCGCCGCTCCCGCTCCCATGCCCAATATCTCCAGGGCTCCCAGGTTCGCGCCTAAAAACGCCAGTCCCGTTACCCAACTCGGCAGTGATCGGCCAGAGAGAAAGTAATCCTCGGAGGATCGCATCCGGCTCCTCAAAATCGCCCCTATGCCTAGGACGAAGAGGAAGTATACCCCTATAATGAAATAATCCAGCCAGGTCTCGTCGACCGACACCTGAAGCTGTAGTAGAGCCAGGCCCGTCACAGGTCCTCCTTCCCTTTGATCCCTCTTGTGCCTAGAGTACCTAAGCACTTCGTTTGCGTCAAATACGAAGCAGCCGTAGGGCTGAAGATCGTAGGGGCGGCGCGTGAGAGCCAGGGCGTCGCGTTTACGGAGAGAGCTATCTTCTCCTACCAGGAGAGGAAGACGTTACGAGGATAAGTAGGGATATGCAGAAGGGTAGGGGCTGAACGTCAGGGTTTCTCGTTTAGGAAGCCTCGATCCCATCTCCGTGCCGCCAAACTTACGCGCCTGCACGGGAGCCCTCCTCGTGTCGCCTGCCCGTCACCCTTCCGCCCGGTACATGATGCTCCACAGCTCTACTTTTCTCATGCGTATCCTGGCCTCGTATGCCTACCCGGAATCAGGACGCCCGGTGTTGGGTATGGCGAGATCGGAAGGACGCGGATTATACTGTGCGTGGTAAGGAAGAAAGCAAGAGAGGAAAGGGGTCTTTGCATGACGGAGAAGGTCTATCGGACGGAGCTCACGCCGTTGAGCTTCCTAAGTCGCAGCGCGTACATGTTTCCGGACAAAGAGGCTGTAGTCTATGGCGACCGGCGCTACAGCTATAAGGAGTTTGAGGAGAGGGTCAACCGCCTCGCCTCGCGTCTTAGGGATGCAGGCTTCCAGAAGGGCGACAGGATCGCTTTTCTCTGCCCGAACACGCCGCCGATGCTCGAGGGAACCTTTGCTATACCGGCAGCGGGTCTGGTCATGGTTACTATAAACACGCGCCTGAGCGCGGGCGAGGTCGAGTACATCATCGAGCACTCGAAGTCCAGGATGGTCTTCGTGGACCACGAGCTAGAGGATCTCCTCGAAGGCGTGGACGAGAGCGTCGAGCGCATACGCATAGACGACACCGGCGAAAAGGGTGACCCCTACGAGGACTACCTGGCGGAGGGTTCTGCGGAGCCGGGGCCGAGCGTACTGGAGGACGAGGAGGAGGTTATCTCCGTCAACTACACCTCCGGGACCACGGGGCGCCCGAAGGGTGTCATGTATACCTATCGCGGCGCGTACATAAGCGCCCTCGGCAACGTCATCGAGACGCAGATGAACTACGAGACCAGGTACCTGTGGACGCTGCCGATGTTCCACTGCAACGGTTGGACCTACCCCTGGGCGGTCACGGCCGTCGCGGGGACGCACGTGTGCCTGAGAAAGGTCGAGCCAGGCAGGATCTGGGATCTCTTCGAGTCCGAGGAGATCTCCCACTACTGCGCGGCGCCGACGGTGCAGATACCGCTCGCCAACCATGACGGCAAGCGCGAGCTCGACCAGCAGGTCACCGCCGTCATCGCCGGCTACGTGCCGACGCCGACCCTTCTCAATCAGCTCCTCGAGCTAAACGTAAGGCCGATACACACCTACGGCCTGACCGAAACCTACGGTCCCATGACCACGAGCGCACCGCGCAAGGAGTGGGAGGAGAAAGATCCCCAGGAGCACGCAAGGCTCCTGGCGCGCCAGGGCCAGGGCTTCGTCACCGCGGACCTGGTGCGGGTCGTGGATGACGACATGAACGACGTGCCGCTAGACGGGGAGACGATGGGCGAGATCGTCATGCACGGCAACATGGTAATGAAGGGTTATCTCGATAACGAAGAGGAGACCGAGAAATCCTTCAAGGGCGGCTGGTACCATTCCGGCGACCTCGCCGTGTGGCATCCCGACGGATACATCGAGATCAAGGACCGCGACAAGGACGTGATCATCTCCGGCGGCGAGAACATCTCGGGTGTCGAGGTCGAGCAGGTCCTCGCCGAGCACCCGGACATATTGGAGGCTGCCGTTACCGCCATGCCCGACGAGCACTATGGCGAGCGCCCCAAAGCCTTCGTAACCCTGATGCAGGGTGCGGAGACCACGGAGCAGGAGATCATAGACTTCGTCAAGGAGCGCATCGCCCGCTTCAAGGCCCCTGCCGCCGTCGAGTTTCTCGATGAGCTGCCCAAAACCTCCACCGGCAAGGTCCAGAAATACGTCTTGCGCGAGAGGGAAGAAGAGAGCCAGAACGGCCAGGAGAGCTAAGGGTAGAATTATGCTTCGAGAACGAACCTACGAGCACATCCTGCACGAGGGCGACAGGAACGTCGCCCTCGTCACTATGAACCGCCCCAAGAAGCGCAACGCCCTCTCCCTGGACCACATGCGAGAGCTAACAGCCTGCCTCAAGGGGATAGGCGAAGCAGGCGAATCATCGGTAGTGATCCTGCGCGGCAACGGCCCCGCTTTCTGCGCCGGCCACGACCTCTCCGAGATGGTCGGCCGGGAGCCCGCCTTCTACCGCCACCTCTTCGACGTCTGCTGCGAGCTGATGCAAACCATTCAGTCTCTGCCGCAGCCCGTCATAGCTGAGGTCCACGGGATCGCCACCGCCGCAGGCTGCCAGCTCGCCGCCACCTGCGACCTCGTCGTCGCATCCGAAGAGGCCCGCTTCGCCTGCCCCGGCGTCAAGATAGGACTCTTCTGCTCTACCCCGATGGTGGCTTTGAGCCGCGCGGTGGGCAAGAAAAAAGCGATGGAGATGCTCCTCACCGGCGAGTTCATCTCCGCCGAAGAGGCCCTCGCCGAAGGGTTGGTAAACAAGGTTGTTCCCGTTGATGAAGTAGAATCCGAGGCCCGGGCTCTCGCGGTGAAGATAGCCGAGGCCAGCCCGCTCGTCGTCGGCGTCGGCAAGCAAGCCTTCTACCGCCAACTGGAGATGCCTACGGATCAGGCTTATGCTTACACTAAAGAGGTAATGTCCTTCAATGCTACCTTCGCCGACGCGCAGGAGGGTATGTGCGCCTTCCTGGAGAAGCGCAGCCCGGAGTGGAAGAGTCGCTGAGACGAAGGCCTCTACAGTAAAAAGTCTGTCCAGGGTCTCCACACCCCGAACGCGACGCCGATTTGCGTGCAGCGTTATCCTGAGCCAGGTTAAGACCGGGAGCAGAGGTGATAGACATTGACGAGCACGACCACGCGGCCAGCAGAAGAGAAGAAACAGAAAACGGAAGGGATGCCGCCCTACAACGTGGTTCTGCTCGACGACGACGAGCACAGCTTCGAGTACGTGATCTATATGCTCAAAAAGCTCTTCGGGCACTCACTGGAGAAGGGCTACACGATGGCATTGGAGGTAGATACCGCAGGCAGGGTCGTAGTCGCAACTACGCACCTAGAGCAAGCTGAATTGAAGCGTGACCAGATCCACGCCTTCGGGCCGGACCCGCTTATCCCACGCTGCAAGGGTTCGATGTCGGCCGTTATAGAGCCGGCCTCCGGCTGAAGTTAGCGAGACCTGTTACCTCGGCTTAGTCATCGCCCCACCGCTCTACGAGCGGTGGGTACGGACATGGTTTAAGAGCTGCCCGGTCAGCCGGTGAGCTCGGCTATCTCCTCATCGGAGAGGCGCAGATCGGCGGCGGCGACGTTCTCTTCGAGATGCTTGACAGAGGAGGTGCCCGGTATGGGGAGCATCACGGGTGACTTCTCCAGCAACCACGCGAGGGCGACCTGACCAGGTGTTGCCTCGTGACGACCAGCGATCTCGTCGAGAGCGCCGCCAGGACGCGCCAGTTCGCCGACCGCCAGCGGGAACCAGGGGATAAAGGCGATCCCCTCGTGTTCACAGTGCTCGAGCACGTCCTCGGAGCCGCGGTCGGTGAGGTTGTAGCGATTCTGCACGGAGACTATCGGTATAACCTCCTGCGCCCGCTGGATCTGCTCGGCGTCAACCTCCGAGAGACCAACGTAACGGATCTTCCCTTCATCACGCAGCTCGGAGAGGACGCCAAACTGCTCCTCCTCCGGGACTTTAGGGTCTATCCGGTGCAACTGGTAGAGGTCTATGCGCTCCAGCTTCAGACGCTTGAGGCTCCCCTCACATGCCTCGCGCAGATGCTCGGGCCGTCCGTTTGACTCCCACTGTCCCGGCCCCCCGCGCACCAGGCCGCCCTTGGTCGCGATGACCATGTCTTCGGGGTAGGGATAGAGCGTCTCGCCGATGAGACGCTCCGAGACTTCAGGGCCGTAGGAGTCGGCGGTGTCTATAAGGTTGACCCCGAGCTCCGCGGCGCGCCTGAGCACGGCCCTGGCCTCTTCGGGGTCCTCCGGCTCGCCCCAGATACCCTCGCCGGTGATCCGCATCGCCCCAAACCCCAGGCGGTTTACGGGGAGATCGCCCCCCAGCTCGAAGGTATCGGTGTTGATTCTCTCTGACATCTCGGGTCCTTTCGGTTCTTGTATCTTGCCGATACACGACAGTACCACGGCCGCGTTGCGCGCGGCGCTCGGCTCTTTAGCCGCTCGCCGGGCCGAGGCGGAGGATGCGGTCATCGTCGGCGATAGGGTTGCCACGACCGTCGCGGTTGTTGGTGAGGACCCACAGCGAACCATCCGGAGCTTGCTCTACGTGCCTCAGACGCCCGGCCTCGCCCCTCAGAAACTCCTCGCGCTCTGTCACGTTGCCCCGCTCGTCAAGGTCAAGGCGGAAGAGGCGCTGCCCGCGCAGGCCCGCCATAAAGAAATCTCCCTCCCACTGTGGAATCGCGCCGTTGACCAGGATCTCCGCACCGCTCGGGGAGGCCTCGCTGGTTGGAGACCAGGTGGCGATGGGGTCAGCATACCGGGGATCGCCGCCCTCACCCTCGACGTCGGGCCAGCCATAATTGCCGCCCGGCTCGATCCGGTTTACCTCATCGTAGACGTCCTGACCGAACTCGGAGGCGTAGAGCTGACCGCCCGCATCCCACGCGAGGCCCTGCACGTTGCGGTGCCCATAGGAGTAAACCGGGTTGTTCGGGAACGGATTGTCCTGAGGTACGCCCCCCTCAGGGGTAAGCCGCAGTATCTTTCCGGCTACAGAGTTAGTGTTCTGAGAGGTCGAGGTGTCACCCGCATCGCCCGTACCGACGTAAAGCATGCCGTCGGGCCCGAAGGCTATCCTGCCGCCGTTGTGGTAGGAGTTTACGGGGATGCCGGTAAATACGGGCTCGGGGCTCTCGCCCATCCGGAAGCGGACCACGCGATTATCCTCGTCAGTAGAGTAGTAAGCGTAGATCAGGCCGTCCGTCTCGTAGTCGGGGGAGAGAGCAATCCCGAGCAAGCCGCCCTCGCCGCGTCCGGCCGCGGGCAAGGTCTGCAACTCCTCGACGTTGCCCGAGGAGTCGACCGAGAGGAGCCGCCCGCTGTCGCGCTCAGTGACGAGCGCCTGGCCACTCGGGAGAAACGCGAGCCCCCAGGGAGCTTCGAGGCCCCTGGCGACCACGCTTGTCTCTACCCTGACCGGTCCGGTCTGCGCCGAAGTAGCCTCCGCAGAGGTACCCTCCAGATCCGGCCTCCCCGTCTCCTCGGGAGCAGGCGTGCCACTCTCGGTCAGCTCGGTCTGTCCGTCGCTCCCCTGCGGTTCTGTTTGGTCTCCGCTGCCGCCCGGGTTCGCAGGCTCCTCGGAAGACCCCTGGTCCTGGCCGCCGCACCCTGCCAGAATGCCGATGACGAGGACGAAGAGAACGCCAGTCCAGATTGATAAGCCCGGCCCGACCGTCTTATCTGCAACGCTGCTCGAACCTCGACGCGCCACCATACCTCCGAGAGATTAGAGAGAGTAAATACCGCTCGATTATAGAACACGTTTCTGTCTGGCCTGCCGTATCTTTCACACTAGGCTCGTTCCTGCCGCCCGCCATGCTCTAGAATCCGTCCCCTAAGCGTGTACCGTTTATAGACCGGAGGCCGTTGGCACAGAAGGAGACGAAGACCAGCGACCAGTCGGTGCAGGAAAGGGCGAAGGGACGGCTCGACGTGTTACGAGCGCCGCTCGGAGCGGTCTTTCTGGCGGCCTACGCGGCATCGTCCTTCACGGACTATCCCCCGGTCATGGCGATCTTTCTGGGGACAGGCGGGGTTCTCCTGGCAATCTCCGTGCCGTGGGCGAGCGGGTTCCACAAGGCGCTGGCGCTGGCGGCGCTACTGGCGCTCGGGGCGGCGGTGCTGACGGGCCGGTTTGATGCCGGCGCGTTCTTCGAAGAACTGCCGATCTACTTCAACATAATCGCGGTGCTGCTAATACTGAGCATCGCAGGTTACCCGATCCGCGCAGAGCGATTTACAGCTCAGATCCGGGCGCTCATGGCGGCGATGACGCAGAAAGGCGCGGGCGTAAGGACGACGGCCGGAGCATTGGGGCACTTGCTCGGGTCGGTCCTCGACGTCGGAGGATTCGTGCTGATAGACGTGATCCTGCGCCGCTCCGCCCCCCACAACCGCGCTGAAGCCCTGGCGTGGGCGGGACGGGGCTTCTCGTTCACCCCCCTGTGGACAAACCTAAACGTCTTCACCGTCACCATAATCACGCTGACCGGCGTCACCTATACAGGGCTGCTCGCGGTCTCGCTCCCGTTCGTAATTCTGGGTCTCGCGGTTATGCTCCTCGTCGCCCAAAGAGAGAAGGGCCAGATCGAGGAACCGCCCGATACACCTCTAAACCGCGGGGCCGCCGCCGTGATCCTATACCCCGTACTGCTCGTCGCAGCGGTCGCGGTCGTGAACACCTTTATACCCGGGCTCTCCCTGACGGCGACCATCTCGATAACCGTCGCGACGGTCGTCATCCTCATCGCCCTGCTGGCGGCAGTGTTGCTCCGCAGCCGCTCGCCGCTCCAGCGTCTTGCGGGTGAGACGCGCGACTCGCTCGTCACGTCTCATCCTGAGTTCGCCCTGTTCGGGCTGGCCGGGCTACTAGTGGTCTCGTTAGAGCAGCTCAACGCGCTCTCGCCCATCGGCGACCTCTTCGACGCCCTTCCTGCAGTGCTCGTGGCGCCCGCGCTAGCGCTCGTCACCGGGCTCGGCTGGATCGCCGGTATACACGTGATCCCCCTGATACTCCTCGTCAACACGGCGTTCCCGTTGGATGGCGGCCCTGCTCCGGCCCTGTGGGCCGTGGCTATACTGCTTGGCGGGCAGGTAGCCATGCTGGTGACCCCGTTCTCCAACGCGGTCACGATGCTCTCACGGCTAACGGAGCTGCACCCGATCCAGATCGGGCCGAAAAAGAACTGGCCGTTCGCCCTCGTTCTGGCGCTCGCCACGGCCATCTATCTCGGTCTGTTGACCATGCTGTTGCTCTAGCCTTGGTTACCGGAGACCGGGAACCTTCTCGAACACCTTCAGAACGCCGCTCAGAAAGCGAGCATAGCGTTCTCCAGAGACTCCCGGCGGCCCGCTCGGGGAGAATAGGCGCTGCACGGCGACGGTCTGGGAATCTGTGTACCTCAGTATTCCCTCCTCGCCGTGACGTCGTCCCAGCCCTGAGTCTTTCATCCCTCCCATCGGGGCGTCGGTCGAGGCCCAGGCAGCGGCGTATGCGTCGTTGACGTTGACCGTCCCGGCGTGTATCTGAGCCGCTACCTCGCGCCCGCGCCGGGCGTCGCGCGTCCACACGCTCGCGTTCAGGCCGTATGGAGTATCGTTGGCCTTCTCGACCGCCTCGTCGACGGAGCGGAAGCGTTGCAAGGAGACGACCGGACCGAACGTTTCATCGGCGAAGAGCGTCATCCCCGCGCGTACGTCCGTGAGGATAGTCGGTTCGTAGAACAGCGGGCCGAGTTCAGGCCGGGACCGTCCGCCAGCGAGCACCGTCGCTCCCTTTGCAACGGCGTCGCGGACGTGCTCCTCCACGGTATCGAGTTGCTTCCGGGAGACGAGCGAACCCACGTCCATGGAGTAGTCGAAGGCAGGACCGAGCCTGAGGGCTGTGGTCTTCTCCACGAACCGCTGCATGAAACGGTCGAAGATCGAGTCGTGCACGAAGAGGCGTTCGATGGAGATGCAGAGCTGGCCGGCGTTCGAGAAGCAGCCGCGAACGGCTCCCTCCGTCGCGCGTTCGAGGTCGGCGTCTTCGAGCAAGATCATGGCGTTCTTCCCGCCGAGCTCCAGGGAGCATCCGATCAACCTCTCCCCCGCCTGCCGGGCAACTATACGGCCGGTCGCGGTGCTCCCGGTGAAGGCGACGTAGTCGACCTCCCCGATCAGGGCCGCTCCCGCCTCAGGTCCCTCGCCGGTTACTACCCCGAAAAGGTCACGCGGGAGTCCGGCCTCATCGAGCAGCTCGGCCGCGCGAAGCGCCGTAAAGGAGGTCTGCCGGTCCGGCTTTATGACCACGGCGTTGCCGGCCACGAGCGCCGGAAGCGCGTCTGTGACAGCGAGCGTTAAAGGGTAGTTCCAGGGCGAGATGATCCCGACGACCCCCTTGGGGTGACGGTACTCTCTCGTAGAGGTCAAACCGGGGAGAGCGGCCCGCCGCCGACGCGGGCGGAGGTGCTCCGCCGCGTGGTGCGCGTAGTAGCGGGCGACGATGGCGCAGTCCGCGACCTCCTCGAAGGCGTGCCCGCGGGCCTTGCCGCTCTCGACCTGCACGAGGTCTAGAACCTCGTCCTGCCGTGAGAGCACGAGGTCGTGAAAGCGTCGCAGCACCCGAGCCCTGTCCCCGATGCTCAGCCGTGCCCAGGTCCTTTGCGCCGCTCGCGCCCGGTCGACCGCCTCCCGCACGTCCTCCGCTGTCCCGCGCGGAACCTCGCTGAAAGGCTCCCCGGTAAAGGGAACGAAAGAAGGTAGCATCTCGCGCCCCTCCACCGGCGCCGAGATACGCCCCTTGAGACGTTGGATCAAGCTCGCGTCGATAGGACCTATACTCGCGACCCTCACGTTCGTCATCTCGACCTCCTAAGGCTCTCTGACCGTACCCTTAAACTAGCGTGCCACATGTCTCAAAGCTAGAGGTCGAGCCGAGTTAGAGTGCGCCTGGCGGTGTTGCCTCGTGCTGCTCGCGCTCCCTTAGTACCCTGAAAGCTACGGGCGTATCAGCCGCCATGGTTTTCGCCCTTCTCATCAGGGACTATCCCCAGCCCGGCCAGCAAGAGACACACGAGCGCCACGACCGCCAGGATAGTGCGGAGGCCGTGGAAGAAGTTCCAGCGGTCGCGCACCTCGGCCCAGTTAGCGGGCGGGCTCTCAACCGACCAGGCGTCCATGATCTCCGCGTTGATCGGTACGTTGACGAGCACGGTGCTGATCATGAGCGCCACTGTACCTAGCACGCCGACGAGCGTAAGGGCGAAGACGAGAGACTTGAACTCGCGGCGCATCAGGAACAGGACGAGCAAGCCGGACGCTATCACGAGCGTGACGAAGATGGGCATCACCGGCTCGAAGACTTCGTGCTTGGGTTTCTGTACCGCAGCGTATACGGAGGCTGGCAGGTCGAGCAGCGCCACCTCGACGAAGGCGACCCCCACCAGCAGACCGGCGAGCAGCGCCACGAGTAAGAGGTTTACAAAGCGGGCGATCTTCAGGACCACGAGCATCCTCCCGAACGCGAAACGTTGCGCTCCAGATTATGCCTCCGACGGTGACCACGCGCCCGCAGGAGACAGCAAACTAAACTCCCTATACGGTGGGAACGAGCACGTATAGAGCGATGGCGAGGTAATGACAGGCGCTGCCGGCGACGACGAAGAGGTGCCAAACGGCGTGAGAGTAGGGGACTCGTTTGGAGTGGTAAAAGACGGTACCGGCGGTGTAGAGGACGCCGCCTAAGGCGAGCAGCACGAGGGCGCCGGGCGAGAGAAGCATGACCATGGGCTTTACGGCGACGATACAGAGCCAGCCCATTAGCACGTACGCAGCGGTCGAGAGGATAGCGAAACGTCCGGTCGCCAGGATCTTGAAGAAGATGCCAGCCGTCGCCAGGCCCCACACAAGCCCGAAGAGTGTCCAGCCCCATCCGCCGCGCAGGCTGACGAGGGTTATCGGGGTGTACGTACCGGCGATGAGCAGGTAGATCGCGCAGTGGTCTAGAACCCTCAGCGCCCCCCCGGCCCTCGTGCCCTTGAACGCATGATACAGCGTCGAAGCCGAGTAGAGCGTCACGAGAGTGGTCCCATAGATCGCGGCGCTTACCACGTGCCACGCCTCCCCTCGCTGCGCGCCCAGAACGATCAGCACGACAGCTCCGGCAATACTGGCGAGGAGACCCAGGCCGTGCGTGGCGCTGTTAGCTACCTCCTCTCGGACCACTACAGGCGGCGGACCGCTCAAGCTAGACTGCCCGGAAGGAGACGAGCCCATCGTCCATGCGCTCCGCCCGGTCTTCGAGGACGAGGTGATCCAGGTGGGCTAGGGTCTCTGCCAGCGCGAAGCACCGCTCGTAGATCGAGAGGCCATAGCGGAAGACTTTGCGAGAGACCTCGAACGGGGTCTTTGGCTGATCCTTTATCTCCCGCAGCATCTCCTCGAGCCTCTCCTCGTGGTGGGCCAGAAGCTCGTCTATCCGGCCTGCTAAGTCATGGAAGAGCGGGCCGTGACCGGGGAGGACGAGATCTACCGGGAGGCTTCGCATGTTTCGGAGGTTCTCCGTGTAACGATTCAGCGGGTTAGGAGCGGTCTCCGGCCAGAGACCGACGTTGGGGGTGATCTTGAGCAGGACGTGATCGGCGGCGAAGAGAATCCTGCGCCCTTCGTCGTGGAGTATGAGCTGGTGATCGGCGTGTCCGGGCGCGTGTACCACCCGTGCCGTTTCCGGACCTAGGGGCACCTCCTCCCCCTTCTTCAGAGGGACAAGTTTCTCGGGGAGCACGAGGTTCGTCCTCATGCTCCGCGCGGCCTTTTCGGTGGTCTCGTAATCCATGCCATGACGCACCAGATGGTCGATGAATTTCGACTGGTCGCGGTCCTCCCACACGTCGTGGGAGTTCTGGATCTCGCTCTCAAGCATGTACGCCGGCGCGCCGCTGATACTCTGCAACCAGTGCGCCGCCCCGAGGTGATCCGGGTGGAAATGCGTCACGACGATGCGCTCCACGTCCCGGCGCAGGTCGCACCCGACCGCCGCAGCCCCCGACTCCCAAGCCGCCCGCCCCTCAGGATAATCGAAGCCGGTGTCGATTAGGGTCCACCCATCGTCCCCCTCGACGAGGTAAGCCGAGACGAACACGAGCGGAATGGGCACCGGCACCTTTAGCTGGTAGACGCCCTCGGCGACCCGTGCCGCCTCCCCGACAGGCTGCGCGGCAAGTTCCGAAGAGGTTACTCCTCCGGTCAACGGAGCGCCCGAAAGAACCCGGCGATCTCGCGGTTGGCTAGCTCGGGCCGCTCGTAGTGAACGAAGTGTCCGGCCTTCTCCGCCGGCGTGAAGTTGTAATTTGCGAAGTAGTCCCCGAGCCGGTCGGCCCACTCGACCTTGAGCACGCTGTCGCTCCTTCCCCACAAGGCGCGCGTAGGCGTCTCTATCTTCGGCATCTCCGGCGGTCCGTTGCGGATCAACTCGATCCTAGACTCGTTGGTGGCGATGTACCAGTCGAACCCTCCCTGGAGGTTGCCCGGCTTCATGAAATTGTCTACCCAAAGGTCGAGGTCCTCGTCGAAGAGGCCGGGTTCGTGGGCCCAGTGGTCGAGGAAGTGGCGTATGTAAGTCTCGCAGGTCCTGCGGCTCTCGCCGACCAGAGACGCCGCCCAAGGCTGCTGGTTGAAGGTCTGGTACCAGATCTCGTTCACGTGGTCCGGTTCTACCCAGCGTCTCCCTATCCCCGGATAGGGGCAGTTGAAGAAGAACAGCCCCGAGAGGCGGTCCGGATACTTCCGCGCGAAGCCCTGCGCCGCGTAAGCGCCCACGTCGTGACTCACGATCCCGAACTTCTCGAAGCCTAAAGCGTCGGCTAGCCCGCGCAGATCCTCCACGTAGTTGCCGAGGAGCTTGCCTGGGGGGTCCGGCAGCCCGGGCTTGTCGGTGTCGCCGAAGCCCCTGAGATCGGGGACGACCACGTCGAAGTCCTCCGAAAGGACCGGGATGTTCTTGCGCCAGCTCAGCCAGAACTCGGGCCAGCCGTGCAACAGCAACAGGGGAGCACCGCTACCGTGGCGGACGTAGTGAACCGTGACGCCGTTGGTCTCTAGGTACCCGTGGTTCCACCCCGGTCCGTTCACGGCGCCTCCCTCGTACGGGATGAAACCTTCAGTTTTGCAGGTTCTCGAAGATGCCGGCGGCGCCCATGCCGCCGCCGATGCACATGGTGACCATGCCGTATCTCGACTCGCGGCGCTTCATCTCGCTGAGGAGCTGGACGGTGAGCTTGGTGCCGGTCGCGCCCATCGGGTGGCCTAGGGCTATCGCGCCGCCGTTCACGTTGGTCTTCTCCAGGTCCATACCCACCTCCCGGATCACGGCGAGCGTCTGTGCCGCGAAGGCCTCGTTGAACTCGATAAGGTCTATCTCGTCGAGGGAGAGCCCTGTGAGCTCCAGCACCTTCGGGATGGCGACCATCGGTCCTATCCCCATTACCTCCGGCCGTACGCCGCCTACGGCGAAACCAACGAAGCGGGCGAGCGGCTGAAGCCCCAGGGCCTCTGCCCTCTCGCGCTCCATAACCACAACCGCCGCCGCCCCGTCGCTCCTCTGGGAAGAGTTGCCGGCGGTTACGGAGCCGTCCTGCTGGAAAACGGTCGGGAGCTTGGCGAGCTTCTCAAGCGAGGTGTCGCGCGGCCCCTCGTCACGCTCGAAGGTCGTCTCCGTATGCTGCGGCTCACCATTCTCGTCCACCCAGTTCATCTCGACGTCGAGCGGCACGATCTGCTCGTCGAAACGCCCGGACTCGACGGCCTCCTTGGCGCGGGTGTGGCTCCTCAGGGCGAACTCGTCCTGGTCCTCGCGTGAGACCTCGAACTCTCTAGCGACCTGCTCCCCGGTGAGGCCCATACCCATGTAAACAGCGGGGTTGGTCTCGACCAGCGTGGGGTTCGGGGAGAAGTTCGGCATCTCCAGCGTGGTTGACATGTGCTCGACGCCGCCGGCCACGATGGTCGTCGCGAAGCCGGCCATTATCCTCTCGGCAGCGAACGCGATGGTCTGCAACCCCGACGAGCAGAACCGGTTGATGGTCTGCCCCGGCACGGTCTCCGGCAGCCCGGCCCGGAGGAGCGACTGCCGGGCGACGTTGTACCCCTGCGTCCCCTCGGGCATCGCGCACCCGATAATCACGTCCTCGACCTCCTGCCGGTCGAGCCCATCCGCCCGTTTGAGAGCCTCGTCTATGGCGGCGCCGGTCATGTCCACCGGATGAGCGCCCCGAAGGGCGCCCTTGGGGGCGCGTCCGACGGCGGTCCTCGCGCCCGAGACGATAACTGCTTCCTTCATTGGTTCTCCCTTCGATCAAAGAGGTTTCAGGCAATAGGTCCCAGGCTTCAGCTTCTCCCGTTTCCTAATCTCTGGTTACTCAAAGCCAGATGTCTCTAATTTCTCAGCGGCTTTCCGGTCTTTAGCATCGCTCCAATGCGCTCGTGAGTCTTCTCGTTCTTCAGAAGTTCCAGGAAGGCTTCCTTCTCCAGCCTGAGTATATATTCCTCGGGGACCCACTGGGCTACCGAGAGATCGCCGCCGGTCAGGACGCGCGCGAGGTGTTTGGCGATGACGCCATCGTACTCAGTGGCGTAGCGGCCCCACATCATCGTCCTGATGATCGCCGCCTCGATAGCCGCCCGTACCACGGTCCCGGCGGCGTAAACGGACTTGTCACGAACGGGCGGGGCATACCCGTCGGCGAGATCGAGAGTCTCGCGCTTGGCAGCGTGAATGAGGTGGTCTGCGTTCATTACCACCCGGTCGTCCTCCTTGAGGAAGCCCATCTCCCTGGCCTCCAGCGCGCTACCCGAAACCTGCGCCAGCGCTATCTTCTGGAAGACCTCCTGCACGTAGGGGAGCGAGGGCGCCCGGGTGTGCATAGCCGGGGAGACGAGCCTGCGGACCATCTCCTTCGTGCCGCCGCCCGCCGGGATGAGCCCAACCCCGGTCTCGACGAGGCCCATGTACGTCTCGCCGGCCGCGCAGATGCGGTCGGCGTGCAGGGCTATCTCCGCCCCTCCGCCCAGCGTCTGCCCGTGAGGGGCGGCGACGACCGGCTTCGAGGCGAAGCGGAGGCCCATGAGAAGGTTTTGCAGGGCGTCTATGGCCTCGGCGATGCGGTCGAGCTCTCCCTGCTGCGCCTCCTCGACCATCTCGCCGATGTTTGCGCCAACGCAGAAGTTCCGGCCCTCGTTACCGATCACGAGCCCTACCCACTCGTCCTCTTCCTCCAGTCGCCTCAGAGCCTCGTAGCCCATCCCCACGACAGCTGCGTTTATGGAGTTGCCCCGCGAGTGGATCTCGAAGCACAGCACCCCGTCGCCAAGGTCGAGGATGCTCGCCGAGTCGTTGCGCGAGAGCTCCTTGCCCTCCTCGCGCAACCGGTCGAGCGAGAGCTCCATCGGATCCTCACGCACCGGCTCATACTCCATGTTCACAGGGCTGAACTGGAGCTCGCTCGTTCCCTCCTTCTTATAAAAGCTGTTGTTGCCTCCCTGCAGCATCTCCCTCACCCAACCGGCGACCTCGATGCCCAAAGAATCCATCTGCTCGACGGTCTCGCCGACGCCGAGTAGGTCCCACATCCTGAACGGCCCGGCCTGCTGCCCATAGCCCCACTCCATCGCGTGGTCCACGTTCTCTAAATTGTCGGAGACCTCCGGCATTCGCCGCGAGGCGTACGCGAGATCGGGCAAGAGGGTATTCCTCAGATACCGGGCGTGACGGTCCTCCTCCGCTCTCTGCATGATGAAGCGCAGCCTCGCCCCGAGATCGCCCTGCTTCTGGGCCTCCTGCGCTAGCGGCACGTCGGGGTTCTGGGCGGGCTCGTGCTCGAAGGTTTCGAGGTTCAAAACGTCGAAGACGGTCTCGCCGTCACGCTTGTCGCGCTTGTAGAAGCCGGCGCCTGTCTTGTTGCCGAGGAGGTCTTTCTCGATCATCTGCTTGAGTATCTCTGGCGGGCGTAGCTGCTCCCTCGACTCATCCTCTGGGACGAGTTCGTAGAGGTTCTCGGCGACTCCGACGGCGATATCCAACCCAACCTGGTCGTTGAGCCGGAAGGTCGCGGTCTTGGGGCGGCCGATGAGGGGACCTGTTATGGCGTCTATCTCTTCGATGCCGTAGCCGTTCTCGAAGGCGTAGCGCGTCGAGTTCATCCCGCTGAAGCTGCCGAGTCGGTTGCCGATAAAGTTTGGGGTGTCCTTGGCGATCACGCCACCCTTACCGAGCACCCGCTCACCCAGGGCCCGCGCGTCTTCGACGATGTGCGGGGCGGTCTCTGAGGTTGGGATAATCTCGAACAGCTTGAGGTAACGCGGCGGGTTAAAGAAGTGCGTACCGAGAAAGCGTTTCCTAAAGCTCTCCGAGCGCCCCTCGGCGACCTGGTGTAGCGGAATGCCGGAGGTATTGGAGGAGATGATAGCGTCGTCTTTGGCGAGCTCCTCCACGCGCTCCATAAGCTCTTGTTTCGGTTCTAGCTTCTCAATGATGGCTTCAAGGATCCAATCGGCCTCCGCGACCCGCTCGAAGTCGTCCTCGAAGTTGCCGATGCGCATTCGCTCTAGAACACGCTCGCTCATTAGAGCAGCTGGCCTTGCTTTTTTCATCCGGTCGAAGCCGCCCTTCACGACGGCGTTTTTATCGTCGCCGTCCTGCGGGGCGATATCGAGCAGGTCTACCTCCATCCCGGCGTTCGCGCAGTGCGCCGCGATCGCCGCTCCCATCGTCCCCGCCCCGAGGACGGCTACTCTACGTATCCTGTGCGTCATACGACCTCCCGCCTTACCATCCCTCTCGCCCCATCCGCCGTGAGTACAGCGAACGACAACCCCCTACATGGAAACACAGACCGCGTACCCGCGCCGCTCGAACCCCGCCCAGTTCCCTCCGCTCAGCCATAGATCTCCCGGTGCAGGGATTCGAGAGCCCCCTGTACGCGCAACAAGTGCTCCTCGAACCTCTCCCGTATCTCGGCGTACTTCTCCTCACCGAGCGGCGTGATGGTGTAGAAACGGCGGCTCCGGGTGTCAGGGTCTTCCCATTCACCCGTCACGTAGCCCTTCTCCTCCAGCCGCCGTAAGAGCGGGTAGACCGCGTTGGGCGATACGCTCATCACCCCGCTCGTCGCCTCCTTGATCCCCCGGATGATGCTGTTACCGTACTCCGGCCGCTTTCTGACCATATGCAGGATCAATAGCGGAAACACGCTCTTCGATTTGACCTCACCAAGAAACACGTCCTTCGGCGTCGCGCTTGCCACCGTACCATCAACAGGCTTCATCTGTACTAGTTCTCCTGTTTTATTGTCAATTTTGATAACATCAACCATGATAGCGTAAGGGCGCGGTCTCTGCAGACCGTGCTAGAGTGTGAGGAGTAAGGGAGCAAAGGAGGAAGACTTTGATCGCCGACGTTACCCGGTCTTTGGGGACTGACTATTATCTGCTCGAAGAGCTCTTGACGGATGAGGAACGCGAGATACGCGATAAGGTCCGAGCCTTCGCTGACCGGGAGGTCATCCCGATCATCAACGATTACTGGGACAAGGCCCAGTTCCCCTTCGAGCTGATCCCGAAGGTCGCCGAGCTCGGGATCGCGGGCACCACGATACAGGGCTACGGATGCCCGGGGATGAGCCACGTGGCGGCCATGCTCGTCGCGGCCGAGATGACGCGCGGCGACGGCAGCATAAACACCTTCTTCGGGGTCCATTCGGGGCTGGCGATGGGAACCATCGACATCTGCGGCTCGGAGGAACAGAAGGAGCGTTGGCTCCCGCAGATGGCGAGGCTGGAGAAGATCGGGGCCTGGGGCCTGACCGAGGCAAAGCACGGCTCCGACTCGGTCAGGCTGGAGACGAGCGCCCGTAAGGAAGGCGACGAGTACGTCCTGAACGGAGAGAAGCGCTGGATCGGCAACGCCACCTTCGCCGATCTTATAATCATCTGGGCGCGTGATGAGGCAGACGAGCAGGTCAAGGGGTTCGTGATTGAGAAGGGCGCAGAAGGCTACCCTGAGGGTTACTCTACCGAGCTCATAACCGGCAAGATGGGCAAGCGGGCGGTCTGGCAGCCGGACATCTACCTGGATAACGTACGCGTGCCAGCGGAGAACAAGCTGGAGGGGGCGAACTCCTTCAAAGATACCAACAAGGTACTCACCGCGACGCGCGGCGGGGTAGCCTGGGAGGCTGTGGGACACGCGGTCGCGTCCTACGAAGCGGCGTTGACATACACCAAGGAGCGGGAGCAGTTCGGAAAACCCATCGCCTCGTTCCAGATAATCCAGAACAAGCTAGCCAACATGCTCGCGGAGATCACCTCCATGCAGCTCATCTGCTACCGGCTCGCCAAGCTCCAGGAGCAGGGCAAGATGACCGGTCCGATGGCCTCGCTCGCGAAGATGAACAACGCAAGAAAAGCCCGGGAGGTCTGTGCCGAGGCCCGCGACTGCATGGGCGGCAACGGTGTACTGCTGGAGTACCACGTCGCCAGACACCTCTCAGACGTGGAGATCGTTTACACCTATGAGGGTACGGATACCATACAGTCTCTGATTGTTGGCCGCGACATAACGGGAATAGGAGCTTTCGTGTAACCTTCCCCTCTAGAGGCTCTAAGGGGGGCGCTTCCCGGTTGGGCCGGGGGCGCCCCTTGTCGTGTACGCGTACGGAGGCGGAGGATGGAAGCATGAAAGCCATAAGACTGCACGAGCTCGAAGGTCCAGAGTCGTTGAGCTACGAGGACGTTCCCGACCCGGAGCCCGGCTCCGGCGAGATCGTCGTCCGTCTGCGCAACGCGGCCATCAACCGCCGCGACGTCTTTGTCACCCAAGGCCAGTATCCGGGCGCTAAGCCTGATGCCCTGCCGATAATCCTGGGTTCCGATGGCTCCGGTGAGGTCGCCGCGAGAGGCGGCGGCGCCGATGGACCGGATGAGGGTACCGAGGTCGTTATCAACCCGTCGCTCTACTGGGGTGACAACCCCAAGGTGCCGGGGAAGGAGTACCGTATCCTGGGGCTCCCGGACGACGGTACCTACGCCCAGTTCGTAAAGGTCCCGGCGGATCACGTCTTCCCCAAGCCCTCGCATCTCTCGCACGAAGAGGCTGCGGCGCTACCGCTCGCGGCGCTGACCGCCTACCGGGCGCTCTTCACACGCGGAGGGCTACAGGAGGGCGAGACGGTACTCGTACCCGGCGTGGGGAGCGGGGTGGCGACCTTCGTGGTGCAGATGGCCTCGGCCACTGGCGCCAAGGTCTTCGTTACCTCCGGGAGCGACGAGAAGCTCGAGAAGGCCAAAGAGCTCGGCGCGGAGGGCGGCATCAACTACAACTCCGAGAACTGGTCAAAGGAGCTCAAGGATATGACCGGCGGGGTGGACCTCTCCGTGGACCACGTTGGCGGAGAAGGATTCGACGCTCTGGTCTCGCTCGCCAAGCCCGGCAGCCGGATCGTCACGTTTGGGTCCACGGCAGGTCCGAAGGTAACGGTCGTTATGCCCAGGATTTTCCTCAAGTGGCTCGACGTCTTCGGCACCGCTATGGGCAGCCCCGAGGATTTCCGCTCGATGCTCGAGTTCTATGAGAAGCACGAGCTGCACCCGGTCATCAACGAGACCTTCTCCCTGGAAGAGACTGCCGCCGCCATGAACCATATGGAGGAGGGCGCAGGAATGGGCAAGATAGTCCTCGATATCCCGGCGTAGCTCTCTCGCCGGATCAGACAAGGGAAGTTCCCGGACTGGGGCTCGACTCCATCCGCCGGCTGGGGTTTTGGATCGCATGAGGGCGGTGCTTTGTAGGGAGTGGGGAGATACCCGGACGCTCGTGGTCGAGGAGATCGACCGGCTGTCACCGGTCCCCGGCGAAACCAGGATCTCGGTACACGGCTCGGGTGTCAACTTCGCTGACGAGTTGATAGTCGCGGGCGAGTACCAGTTCACGCCCCCTGCAAGAGGAGCAAGATTAGCAACGCATGGGCTCCGCGAAGAGCGGCGAGCATATCGTCTCCGACGCGCCGGAGAAGCAGTTCGGACGGGATCTCCTTTATCCCCAACCCTTGCGTGTAGAAGCGTATCGGTTCGTCCATACCGCGCGCGAATGATTACTCGAATAAAGTCCGTAGCTGCGCTGCGTCTCTCTTTCCCTTGATTCTCCGGCGCTATTGGCTACGCCCTTCCGTCACCCTCTCAGGAGGCGTGCGACCTGGAACGGGTCCGAGGAGACCACCGGGGCTGCGTAGAGCTCCATCGCGCCGATGTCGGAGGTGCGATTGCCGGGATCTCCCCTATCCACCAACCGGACCACGGCCGGAAAGCGGGACCAGTCCTCCTCAGTAGGCGGGTCGGGCGGCATGTAGAAGGCGACGTTGAAGGACGAGACGCCTAGAGATCTCGTGTAACGCATTAGTACGTCGGCTAGGAAGCGGCGCAGAGACTCTTCGAGGTTCGGGCCGAAGAGCACTACCTCCTTCTCCTTCGCGGGCGTAAGGCTGACGAAACCGCGTACCTCCTCCAAAGAACTGCCCGGAGACGTTTCGATAGCTAGTCCCAGAGCTTCATGTACCCGATAGAGATCGGAGAAGTAGTCCGTGCCGTGCTCGGCCTCGTAGGCAACGACCGCCCGGCGGAGGCGCTCGACCTTTGGGTAGTGCGCGCCGCGGGCAGCGGTCACCTGGGCGTGCCCGTGAACCACGGAGCTGCCGGCCCGCCAGATGCAGTTCCACATAAAGAATGGATACCTGGCCTCCGGGTCGGTCTCCTGGGCCCTGCGAAGCCATTCGAGTGCTACTGAGACGTAGTCGTCTACCTTCTCCAGACCAAAATCGAGAGGATCGTGCTCGTCGAAGATGATAAGACCGTGGAAACCATCGTACTTCGCTACGTTCGAGGCTGTCATGCAATGTTCTCCCCGGACACGCCCGAAGATGTCTTCGGGCGTCCCCTCCTCGGGCCGGCAGAACGGGTCGCCCTTGGTGCTCTCGATCTCCTCTTTGAGGTTCAAGGCGCCCCCGACGGCGTCGAAGGGTCGCGAGGCGCGTAGCTCGTTGAAGAGGGTGCCTTCCAGGGTTACGCGGTCGGTAACCCGAATTATCTTCTGCTCTAGTACCGCCTCAACAGAGCCAAAGGTTTTCTTCACCCAGCCGCGCATCCCCTCCGGTACCTCCATACGGCCTACTGCGGGAACCATCTCGAAGAGACGGCCCGCCAACTTCCTTTCCTCCAGCGGTAGCTCTTCTACAAGAGACTCGAGGTCGGTTATCCGCTTCTCCGTCCGCTTCAACGACACTCTTCTGGGTGCTCATCGCAGTAGGGCTCGTCGCTGGGAAGCCTGCCACGGTTGTCTGCGACGACTTTGTAGACGTATTCTTGCAAGGAGCCTATCCCCGAGAGGCCGTAGAAAGAGAGAGGAAGCCTAACCCCGAGTGCGACCGCGAGCGAGACGTTGATCGCGCCCGCGCCTCGCCAACGACGGCGGGGCCTACCAGAGATCTCTCCAGGCTCGATG
>DASQMR010000002.1:0-6628 GCA_035645375.1 Rubrobacteraceae bacterium | reverse complement strand
TGGGGGACGATGCCCAGAGTGCAGCTGACGGCCGCGAATTGCCCGCGCCGCCGACCGAGCTTGAGACCATGTATACTACCCCGGTACTCGGGATAAGGACCACGACGAGCGACATCAGCGGAAACTCGATGGAAATGTCCTGAAGGTTAGCTCTCCTAGAGAGTCCGTCAAGATCCCGTGCGAGGCCGGTTCGGCCGGCGAGGTCTGCGGGAGCTGTGGCGGCTTCGCGGCGCCCAGGCGTGACGGCTTGTGTACTTGTTCGCAAGTACTACGGTTGTCACTTTTAGCCTCTCCGCTCCTACTACTGCACTGTTTCGGCTCCTAAAAGCATTCGAGGTTGCCTCAAGACTACGAACGGGTCCTCGACTTCCGCTTGCTATACCTGATGGACATGAGGTTGCCGAAGACCTAAATAGCATCTCGTTATTTGCCGGTACTGCCCGTATAACGGGCTAAGTGTAGAAGTAGACGGAGGCAAGACTGTGACAAGCATGATCGAGAACGAGCGTTGGAAGGTCGCCGACCACGCCGCTGTTATCCTCTCCGTGGATCGGGAGGTGTGCCGAAGGGCGTTCTACCGGGAGCCCGAAGAGCGTGTCCAGGGGATTGTGCGGTGGGTCCTGTCCGGGCACAATCTTCCCGGGCACGACCCCGAGCGAATGATAGAGCAATGGGCTCGCGAGCACGGTGCAGGCGTCTACTGTGAAAACCACCGCGCCGACGGCTTGGAGCATCTCGAGGAGATCGTGTTCCGCATAATGTCGGGGCGCGAGACGGCAGCGTAGGACAATAGTCGTCTAGATAGCATAAAAAAGCCTGGTGAAAGAAAACCTCTTAATTTTTTCAAAGCTGGTACAAAAGTACTTAACTTGTTCTTTAAACTAAGTAATAATAGATTGTAAACAAGTTGAGAAGGCTATTCCCAGGAGGGGGGAATGTGTTCTAGAGATTCCACGGGTGCGCCCGTGAGGATGAGCCGTCGAGACTTCCTTAAGTTGAGCGGAGCTGGTGTTGCTGGTGCGGCGCTGCTAGCGATGATGTTCTCTTGGGATGCTCCGGCTCAGGATTTGCAGTACTACTCATCGTTGTTGGAAGAATTTGAGGAGGCGGCCGAGGAGTATGATGTCCCGCTGGCCCTCTTGCTCGCTATAGGCTACGTAAACACTCGCTGGGAGATGCCGCCAGCAGAGGCCAGTACTTACGAGCCTGGTGATCCTCACGGCCGGGGCGCCTACGGGATTATGCAACTCGTTCAGAACGACACCGCAGATACTCTGGGCGAAGCGTCGAGGTTGACCGATATTCCAGAGGAGGAGCTCATAGCTGACCGCAGAGCCAACATTCTTGGCGGAGCGGCGCTTTTGGCTGAGTCTCAAGGGGAGAGGCCAGCTACTTTGAGCGAGTGGTTCGGCGCCATTGACGGAAGGGGGGGGAACGGTAGAGCCTTCGAAGCGGTAGCCGGGATCGGGGCCGGCGAGGCCTTCGCTGCTGAGATCTTTAAGGTGCTTAGTGAGGGGCCCTCTGAGACCACGCTAGACGGTGAACAAATCATGCTGGAGGCCCGGGAAGAGGCGCTTGAGGTTCAGGAGGAGGCACTAGAGCAGCTAGACGAGGAGTTGGAGGAAGCGCTGGAGATACAGGAGGAAGCGTTGGAGGCCCAAGAAGAGTTAACTGCGGAAGGTCTTCAATGACCCACTATTTTGCGAGCCCCTACAACTACACGGCGGCCAACCGCCCGTACTCCAACCGGGTCGACAAGGTCATTATCCACGTCACTCAAGGGTCGTGGTCGAGCGCCATCAACTGGTTCAAGAACCCGTACGCTGGAGTATCGGCCCACTATGTTATTCGCTCCCGGGACGGCTATAGAGCCAAGACGTGCTGGTGGAATAACATCGCCTGGCATGCGGGCAACTGGAGATACAACCAGACTAGCATAGGCATCGAGCACGAGGGTTACGTCTCCGATCCGAAGTGGTTCACTGATACTATGTACAGCTCCTCAGCCTACCTCTCGGCTGTGCTCTGTAAAAGGTACCTTATTCCGATCGACCGGTATCACATAATCGGGCACAATGAGGTCCCTGGCTCTACCCACACCGACCCTGGATATTACTGGGACTGGTACAGGTACATGAGATACGTGAAGTACTATAGATACTACTCTGGTCTCGTGTAGCTTATCTCTTCATGGATAGTCTCAGGAGAACTCACACTTAGAGGCCGACGCGTCGTTTGGAGAAAGGGTAATGCTCAGGATCTTCCGGGTAGGCTCTCTACTAGAAGATACAGACCGGGGGCTACGATGCTCAAGGCCTTACAGGGCGGCGGTCTGGGTTGTTGTGCTGATGGTCGTTCTTGCCACTGGTTGTGGTCAGGGCAACCCGCAAGAACAGGGGACCGATTCCAAAGAGGGTTCGCCTACCATGCCAAAGGACCGTGCCCAGCAGGGGGCAACGACTTCTGAGGAGACGCTTCAAACGCCGCCGCCTGGAGATGAGGAGAGCACCAGCGTCGGTACCGTCTCTAAAGTTGAGGAAGGGCGAGAGACGCCGTTCACCGCGACCCCGGAGATGAACGGGGGTACTGAGAGAGCAGCGGACAGTATCCTTGAGGTGAGTTTTAGCCGGCACGAGGGCTACGAACGAACAGTAATCGTCTTCGGTTCGGATGGTGCTACCGCTTCCAGGGTACCGACCTGGTCTCTAAGCAGTCCCACCGGCGAGGGGTATGCGCGGATTACGTTTCCGGGAGTCGATGAGACATCGATCTCCGATGGTGTATTTGGAGGCTCTATAATAGAAAACTTCTACGTGGTTCGGGCTCCCGGCGGGGGCATGTTCGTGGATGTCTTTGCCACGGGCGCGTTTCAGTACCGGGTGACAGAATTCTCCGACCCGGGGCGCCTCATTATCGACTACCGCCCCGCGAGCGTTGCTTTGGGTTTCCCGATTCCAGCCCAGGCGACGAAGACGGTCCTCTTTCAACCTCGCGAAGAGGAAGCTATAACCAGCCCGCTAAGGGTAAGCGGTTACTCCCGCAACTTCGAGGCCTCGAATACGATCGTGCTGAGAGATGCAAGCGGCAACGTACTCACGCAAAGTACCATCTTGTCTAACGACTGGGCCGAGACCTGGGGGTACTTTGCGACATGGCTGGAGTTACCAAATTTCACCGGGCGGGCAACCCTTCAAGTTGGCAGCGAAAGCCCGCGTGATGGCTCGTTCGAAGGAGTTGAAGTGCCGGTTACTTACGGCGGAGGCGTTTGATGGAAGGTGCAAATGAGAACCTGTCTCGTAGATAACTCATCTAATAGATCTGGTGACTCCGCCTTTTAGATATCAACGCTACCCAAGCAAACGCTCCCGTAAAGCCCAGGTAGCATGTATGAGAGCGGTGAACGAACTCTAGGGAAAAACCTGAGTGCGGTCCATAGCTTTTTCTATACCTCGACGCTGTCACACCCCTACGCTTGGATATCTCTTATAGTTGGTGAGACGATACAGCGCGTTTCATTAAGGAGACAAGACGGGCTTTCAGCTAAAGGGGGGCAAAGTGGAGGTGGGGTGTATAGCTCCTAGCTTTACGCTTCCCTCTCAGTCAGGGCGGATGGTAAGCCTGAAGGAGTTCATGGGAGAGAAGCCCATAGTACTTTTCTTCTACCCCAAAGACGACACTACCGGCTGTACCAAGGAAGCTTGCGCCTTCAGAGATAACCGTGAGGAATTCGGGAAGCTCGATGCTCAAATCATAGGTATAAGCTCTGACTCCGTAAAATCACACAAAAGGTTCGCTGAGAAGCACGATCTCCACTACTTCCTCTTGAGCGACGAGTACAAGAAGGTAAGGAAGCTCTATGGCGTTCCGGACACCTTGGGACTGTTTCCTGGTCGCGCCACCTACGTTATAGACAGGGAGGGTATTGTGAGGCACGTCTTCTCCTCACAACTTGGGGTTGAGCGGCACGTCGAAGAAGCTCACAAGGTCCTGCAGGTCATCAGGTAGCAACACGACACCTAGATGAAACACACCACCTAGACTTTTGTCCGGTTGCGGAGACGCTGCCTGAGCTGGATACTCGTCGCCAGCGCAAGGGCAAGCCTCAACGCCGCAACGGTTATCGGCTCTCGAATCTGAACGCATTCATCTCGCCTCCGCCTTCTACGTCTTCATTAGCGGATCGCCTCTGCTCAACTTGCTCTCGAAGAGCACAGGCCGAACCACGATCGCTTTGAGAGGTATCTCGGCCACTATTACTTCGTTTGATCGCAAACGCTTCGAGGCTGAGATCGCGCATCGGCAGCGGATCTATGTTCAAGCCCTTTAGGCTTAGCATGGCTAGAGGTGTAAACAACGCGACCAAACTAGGGAGCACCTGGGCATTCTTTGGACGTCGCTTCTTGTTAGGAGACGGCGTCTAGGGCTCTCTCGCACCACCCTCGTACTTCGCTGTTCAAGGGCAGCTCATCCCATACTTCAGGGCCGTACCAGCCGACCTTCTCTTCCATGAAGCTCGCTGCTATGCCGGTAGGGCCGGCAGGCCTGGCAAAGTAGATCAAGTCTATGTGCTGGTGCCCAGGCCCGATATCTTCGAGCTGCACCCCTGCGGGTCGGTAAAGCTGCACGGGGTCTGGAACGTCCTCCCTCTTCTCCCCGACGATCTCCACCCGTAGGCCGGTCTCCTCCAGCACCTCACGTACGGCCGCATCGTCGGGAAGTTCCCCTTGTTCTATATGGCCGCCCGGCGGCAACCACATGCCGAGCTTGCGGTGCAGATGCAAGAGTACCTTGCCTCTCCAAACCGCGAAGACCGCAACCGTGAAGTGCCTGCCGGTCCCTTCCGCTTCCATTTCTCTAGATTACAATACTTCTGCTGTCAAAGGCCGCTTCGGCCGGTCGGTCTCGAAAGTAGAGCAGCACGAAGCGGCTGCTAAACGGCTGGTGCGGTGGTGAGTAAAGTAGCGTCTTCGGTCTGAGGGCGGATCGCCTCTAAATATGTCCCCAGGCGTTGGTTCGTCAGAGCCAACGCCTCCGTTTCGTCGAGGACCCAAAGCAGATCCTCCAAAGCGGGGTTGCTCGCCTCCGAGCGCTCCCCGTCGACGCAGATCTTGGCCAATCGGTCGGGGTTAGGAGGGAGTTCGAGCCAGGCGGGCCTGCCGGCGGGCTCTACGGTGTTGGGCCGGCTGCACACGACCAGATGAGGATCCAGGCGCGCCACCTCGTCCCCGAGCTGGTCCAGCTCGGCGATCGTCACCTCGACGCGCGGACGGCTTACCCTGATGGATCTCGTGATCGCATCCCGGTAAACGCGGTATTCGTCCTCGAAGGCTACCAGAACGCGCGTCTTAGCTTCTCCTTCCAGGGCGCCTTCTCGCGGGAATTAAAAGCGTGTTCTCGGGAGAGCGCTCTTGGATAGAGGCTGCCTCGTGCCGGATCGCTCTCGGCGCCATTCGCGCCTCGTTAATAATCGGCCTTTACGAGCCAGAAAACGGGGTCAGCCGTCGCCACACAAAGCCAGTCCTCCTGGGGGGCAGTCTCCTCGATGTATTGTATTCGGAGGCTACGGGAGTCTGTAGAGAACGAAGCTTGGTTTGTTGGGAGCGGCTCCCTTATGTTATTGGCCGAGGCGGTTGGTAGCTTAGGGTTCACCACGTTCCTCCTTGCTCAAATCAATCCTGCTCGAAGTAAGGTTGGCTCAGACGTACGAACTCGCTTAAGAAGCGAGTCATAAAGGGGCCGAGCTCGTTAGGGTACCGGCAGCACCTATTCAAAGAGCTGGTCCACGAAGCGTTCGCGGCTCATGAAGTCTGCCTCCTGCGTGTCCGGCGCCACGAAGCGCGCTCCTGGCTTGGGGTCTAACAACACCCACTCGGTATCCTTGCATGTTCCAAGGAGCAATGAGACCAACTCGCCCTGGGAGTATGTCCGTGCGTACCACTCTTCGTCGCAAGCCTCGGAAAGGAAACGTCTTCGCGAAAGGTAATATTCTCGAGCCTTCTCCCGAGAGGAGAACATGACCAGCGCTTCCTCGCTGAACCCCAGCGGTACGTGGAGTATCTGCAGGCTTTTGTCTTCTTGTCGGGCTATCACGTAGCGCAGGAGTACCGGGCGTAGAGCGCGAGGTGTTGCCTCGCCGCGTGCTGCGCGGTCTCCGGGTGCTTCGTTGATGCCCTTCGTCATCTACCGGCTCAACAAGGTAGACCGGCGTCTTCGAGGTCTCTGGTGTCGTAGCGCCAGGGATGAGGAATCTGGTCTTCCAGCCGCTCAGAGGGTATCGCTTCTCGGAGGGTAGCCGCGTGGTTCGCCCCGCACCGGGGACAGATAGCCGTGGACGAGGCGGTAAGGGTCAGCCTCTCTCCGCAAGCACACTCAAACTCGACTCGTTCAGGACGCCAGCGGTAGACCCTGCCGAAGTCTACCTCCTGCACCTCGTAGTGTCCCTCGGTCCGCTCAATAGTGGTTAGCATTGTGTTGAGCTGCCTCCTTCCCTTGCCGTACTTCTCTCTTATCGAGCGGTATTGTCGCCCGTGGGGTCGAGCATGTCATGACGCATAAAGACTGTCTTTATATGACTATCCTGTGAGCACTCTAAGAGTTTTCTTATGTTTGTATCTAGAGCCGGAAAGGC
>DASQMR010000001.1:0-8815 GCA_035645375.1 Rubrobacteraceae bacterium | reverse complement strand
CATCCGTCTTTCAGCTCGCGCCAGCGAGCCCTCAGAGGCGCGCTCGGATCCCCAGGGTCCGGAGTTACAATCTTGCGTCCGCCGTACTCCATTATGTAGACGGCGCCGTCACTCTCCATATATTCACCGCTGACCGCCGCCGTCTTCTCCATCTCGGCCAAAACAGCCGGGACGTCGAGAAGGGTTAACTCGTCGATGTGCCTGAGGCGCCGCTCTCCCTTCTTAGAGAGGTAGACGAAGCCCTCCTCAGCGAGCCGCTTGTCTTTTAGTACCTGATCCCTGCCCGCCTCTCCAGCCAGAGAGGCGAACATCCTAATCCTCTGCTCGACTCCTTCCGGATCCCTGCGAGCCTCCAACTCCTCTCGCAGATATGCGAGCAACTCTTCGAAGAAACGCCACTGCTCTCCGGTTACCTCCAAAACGCACCCTCCTTCCTCTACGGATTCTAACGGATGCCGAAACAGAACGGCCAGGGTCTCGAATAGACTTCCTGACTACCGACACGCTCTAGATAAGCAACGCCCGGAGACCGGAGGAGAATATGAGTCAGTCGGTCAGCGGGCCGCGAGGGCGTACCACAGAAGCAAACACGGAGAGGTTTTCGCATCGCCTACGACGTGAGCCTGCGTTGTTCAACTCTCATCGCCGTACACTGGCGTTAGGAGACCAATAGCTTCAAGGGCGGTAACATAGAGGCATGACAGTTCCAGACAGGGTCGGTACCATCACCGGCTACAGGGTCTGGAGGGTGCTACCAGGGCAGTGGGTGGCCCCCTCCGATAGCCTTCACGCCCAGACCTGCCAGAGGAGTTGGTCCACGACCGGGCCGACGATAGCTTACTGCCCGCCGCACGCGCAAGTGGACCCGAACAAACCGCTTATGGTAAACGGCCCGTGTGAGGAGTCTCCGGGCTTTGGCTGCGCCTGCGGGCTGTATGCTCGCTGCGAACCGATAGAAGAGGAGCACCTCCTTCCGTACGTCGTGGGAAGCGTGCTAGCGTGGGGTCGAGTGGTACATCACGCAGAACGCTCCTTCTTTAGGGCCGAGAAGGCTCTACCTGTGGCTTTTGTACGGCCTCGCGGGGGAAGCGGAATGTTCCCTAAAGAAGCGGAGGAGAAACTGTACCGTATCGTGGAGGCTCTGGGCGCCGGCATGGTAGAAGATCCAAAGGAGTTGCGTACGTACACTGAAGAGGAGTCGAGGAAATGGTGAAGGTTCGAGCCGGCGGTGAGGAGAAGCCCGAGCGCGAGGAGATCGTGGAGCCTCTGGAGGAGCCGACGCCCGAACGCCGCAAGGAGCGTCGGGAGGAATTAGCCCCCCGCAAGGAGCCTGAGAAGGTTCCTGCCTGAGAGACACGACCTAACGCCCCGGCCAGTCCTGCGCATCAGCGATATGCTCTGGGAAGAAGCAAGGCAAAGCCTGACGACAGCAAATAAACCTGAACATATGGGATTAAAAGCAGGTGAGATCGCCTCTACTTCAGAAGCCCATACTGAAACTCATCTGAGGTGTTTCAGAAACCCTAACCTTCAAGTAGACATACATATCACCTTCTTTAAGAATGTGGCGTCAAGCATAAGCACCATCAACCTCAAGCTACTTCACGTTGCCCGTATCGCTTCGGCGTGCGTGAATACAGTCCTAGCCACTATCATGGGAAGAAGTGGTAGGTAGAGGAAAAGTAGTTGCACGAAGACTCAGAGAAGAGGCGTCATCCGAGCTAGTGAGCAGGCTTAGCGAGGAGCGTCTAGCAGGAGGGTGAGGGTTGTTTAATAGGAAGAAGCTGTTGGAGGAGAGAATCGACGCTGCTGTAAGGGCGGAGTTTGCGGCTTTGATCTCGGAGCTTGAAAAGGATCTCCGTGAGCATCGCCACCGGTCTAAGCTGAAAGCAGAGGCTCAGGCTGTTCTAGAGAGAGCGGAGACTGAGGTCAGCAAGGCACACCTGCGTAGGATCACGCTTAAAGAACGGTTCTGGGAGGCTTACTACGGTGAGGACAAGGCTGCTCTCTCAGAGATCCAGCGTAAGCACAAGCGCCTTGAGCGTGCCATAAAGAAGCTGGAGAAGTTTCAGCAGAGAGCCCGCGCCAACTTCGAGAAAGCTGACTTCGACGAGATAGCCGAGGAAGCCGTGCTGAGGGAGAAGGCTAACGCGGCGCAGGAGAAAGCTGACCTTCGGATCGATGCCCTAGAGAGAGCCTTCGAGGACCTGCTCGCCGGGATGTGGCGTGATGTCAAGAGGGTTAGCCAAGCTCTGCAAGACGATTGTGAAGAGCATGAAGGCTTCGAACAGCCTCGCTTCTTCGACGCCGCTACGGAGACCGATGAGCCCCGTCTCTTCGACGCCTCCAAAGAGGAAACCGTAAAGAGGTCGGCTTAGAGCGTTCCTCATAGCGGGCATACTCGTGACACCAGAAGCCGAGTACTCGGAGAAGCCGTAGGAATCTTTTAACCGCTAAGCGCTCGGGTAGCTCGACTGCCCTTCCTAATTTCAGAGACTTCCCGAGCCTACAGGTTGTGAGCTTCTCCTCCGCCTGCTCTTCAGCACGCGCCCGACCGCCCTTCAGCGTTGCACGCCGCGACAGGGTCGCGCGGGACCCATGACCTCTTCCCGAAAGGTACATCCCTAACCTCGGCTCTTTGAGAGAGGTTCACGCGTGCAAGCCGCCAAGACCCTCTCCCTTGCGTAACCTGTTAGCGGCGTTGTGGGCCTCGCGAGTAGTCTCCGGCAGACGATACCTCGTGCAGCAGGCGAGCACGAGGTCTACCGCGCTGTCGAGGTCTATGCGGTTGCCGGCGGAGACGTAGACCGGAGAGACGCGGGCGCGGGTACGCACCACCCGACCAATTACCTCTTTGCGGTAGAAGAGATCCACGCTGCTGCCCTTCTCCGGAGCTGGCTCCTCATGCTCGCCGACGAGCCGGCTCTTGGCGCAGCCGACCGTAGGCACGTCGAGGAAGAGCCCGAGGTGCGAGGCCAGACCCATGCCTCGCGGGTGCGCGAGCCCGTGAGCGTCGAGAATCAGGGCGTCCACCTCCGTCTCGACCTGTTCGAGCGCCCCGACGACCGACGGTATCTCCCGGAACGCCAGCAGCCCCGGCACATACGGGAACCCGAGCGAAGCCTCGTGCCCCTGCACCTCAACCACCTCAAGCTCCGGGAACGAGAGCACGACCACGGTCGCGTACCCCCTGTCATCCTGCGTCGAGACGTCCGCCCCGGCGACGTGACGCACTCTCGAGAGGTCTAACGGAGGTCCCTCGACGACCCGCGGCGCTAACTCGCCCTGCAATCGTCGGGCCTCAAGCGGTGTTAGGTTTAGAGGATGCAGACGCTCGACCCTCATGCGCAGATCACCCAGCCAAAAGAGAAGACGATCACGAAAAAAACCGACCCAGCCGATGAGATTTGGAGGGGGGAAATGTCTCATCGGCCAGGATTCGGTTAACCAGAACTATACCTCTCCTATGTTGCGTTGTTCTTGCCCTGGTGTTACGGTTATGTTGCGCAAGGGCAACACTTTGATAACGTTCCCTTTTCCTCGAGCAGTCTACACTCTCCTTTTATATTTCGCTCCAAGTTGAACCTGCAATTTAAGGTTAGGCGGTTGAGGCTTTGAGCGTTTCTTACTCGACCGTGACCTCTATGGTGTGGTAGCCGCTGGCACCGGAGGGGTGAGGCTTGGTCTCCTCTTCACTCTGGGTCTGGCCTTCACCGTCTGTAGCGCGTACTTTGAGGGTGTATTCGCCTGGTCTGGCGTCCCACTCGTAGACGTACTGGCGCCAGGTATCGGCGGCGAGTTGGGCGGCAAGGGTCGCCTCGTTCCAGGTTTCGCCATCGTCGGTCGAGACTTCGACGCGGTCTATCCCACGGTGAGGGGCCCAGGCGACACCACCGATGGGTATGGTACCGGCGGAGAGGTTATCGTCGTCGGAGACGGTATCTATGCGGGACTGGGTAACGACCGGGCCTTCCTTAGACCAGGAGCGTTGTATCCAGTAAGCATCGAAGTCCCAGTTCGTGAGCTCTATCTCGGTGAGCCACTTGGTCGCCGAGACGTAGCCGTAGAGGCCTGGGACGACGAGACGGACCGGATAGCCGTGATCCAGGGGCAGTTCGCTCCCGTTCAGCCCGAACGCTACCAGCGCCTCGCGTCCGTCCAGCGCTATCTCAGTCTTGAAGCCCGACGTCCAGCCGTCCACGCTGCGGCCTACAAGCTGCTCGGTGGCGCTCGTAATTTTCTCGGGGCTCATCCCGGCCTCAGCGAGCACGTCGGAGAGCAGTACGCCGGTCCAGCGACCGTTCGAGACGAGGCCGCCACCGACCTCGTTAGAGATGCACGAGAGGGTAACGTCCGACTCGCGGGTAGGCAGAGAGATTAAGTCGTTATAGGAGAGCTCTATGGGGTTGTCCGTACCCTTCACGCTCAACGCCCAATTGTTGACGTCGATTCGGGGCGCGGTGAGGGCGGTGTCGATGAGGTAGAAGTCCTCGGCCGGAGTAATCAGAGGCGGCATCCCCGCAACGTCTATGGAGGCCGCCGCCGGTGGTGGCGGCAGAGTCTGGGACCCGGAGGTGGCGGACAGCTCCGGGAGCGCGGACGGGGCGGTCGAGACCGTCTCCCGCAGCCCCTCGCCGGAGACCAAACGTCCCGCTCCCGCCGCCGCAAGGCCTGCCACCGCCGCGCCCCCGCTCAGGAGGAGAAAGCCCCGGCGGCCTACCAAGATTCCACGCTCCGAATGCGCCTCTTTGGACCTGACGCCCGTCATGACCGTTCCGCTCTCTGGCGCTGAAGATGAATCAGCCGTCCGCGTTGCTCCCGAGGTACGAACCTCCGAGGCGCTCATCAGAAACCCGGCGACGGCGCAGCCCACACCCAGGGCGCCGACGACGGTAAGTACCGTTGGTATGAAGGCGGCGGAAGGTTCGGCGAACGAGGCGGCCAGCGCCACAGCCGCCAGGATACCTACGCCGACCAGAGCGAAGAGAGGAGACCTGCGGCTTAGACCAGCCAGGTAACCAGCGATAGCAAGCGATCCGAGCGTGACCACAGCGAGCAAGATCGGTATATCCGCCATGCCCAGGGTCTCGATGGCCCTCGTTGCAAACCCTCCGGGGGTGAACTCTATGACCCGCTGAGCTATCGACATCAGCACCGATGGAACAGGCTGGTAGAGGCCGTGGACAAGCTCCGCGAGGCCGAACGCCACCAACATCCCTACCGCGCCCGCGATAAAAGTTCTAAACCTGGTTTTCATACTACTGCTCTCCAATTTCTGTAGCCGAGGATCGGCTTGTGCGTAGCTGATTGTACTACGGGTTATCAACCGCTCTTTACGCTACTGTTTGCTCGTTACGCAAGGTTTACGGTCCCGGAGACGCGCCCGGATCACACTGCGCTACGGCCCACAGCATAAAGGCGCTCGACTCGTCTTGACACGCTCGCCCTTTAGAGCTACAAAGCGTACACAGGCTACGACGGGAACGAGTAAGGTCGCGAACTCCTCCGCAAGAGCGAGCCGGGGACGGTGTAGAGCCCGGCGCGGAGACCGACCCGAAGATCCTCCCAGAGCCGCCGGCGAAAGCGAAGGGTGTTTATAAGCCCAGGCGTTAGTAGGACCGGCCGGGTCCGCCCGTTACAGCGCGAGAGCGGTCCGGAACCTAAAAATTTCGGGCAAGTGGGGTGGTACCGCGAGGACCTCATCAGAAGTCCCCGTCCCTACGATGGAGCGGTTGTCTCTGTCCGTTTGGGGCGGGGGTTTTTGCGTGAGGAGGCTTTATATATGGCGTTCGAGCAGGTGAGATCTCAGGTCAACTTCCCCAAGGTAGAGGGGGAGGTGCTGGAGCTGTGGGAGAGGATCAGGGCGTTCGAGAAGTCCGTCGAGCGACGCCCGAAAGACAACCCGTTCGTATTCTACGAGGGACCACCGACGGCCAACGGCCGCCCGGGCTTCCATCACGCGCTCGCGAGGGCGTTCAAGGATCTCATTCCCCGCTACAAGACCATGCGCGGGTATCGCGTCGAACGCAAGGGCGGCTGGGACTGCCACGGTCTCCCCGTCGAGCTCCAGGTCGAGAAGGAGCTAGGGCTCTCTGGCAAAAACGACGTCGAACACTACGGGATCGAGGAGTTCAACCGCCTCTGCCGCGAGTCCGTCTTCCGCTACGTCGAGGAGTGGCGCGAGATGAGCGCTCGTCTCGGCTTCTGGGTGGATATGGACGGCGCTTACTGGACGTTAAACAATGCGTATATCGAGAGCGTCTGGTGGGCGCTCAAGAGCCTCTACGAGAAAGACCTCCTCTACGAAGGCTACAAGGTCACCGCCCACTGCCCCCGCGACCAGACCTCCCTCTCCTCCGCGGAGGTCGCCATGGGCTACGAGACCGTCACCGACCCGAGCGTCTACGTAAAGCTCCCGCTCGTGAGCGAGGAAAACACGAGCCTCCTGATCTGGACGACGACCCCCTGGACCCTCGTCTCCAATACCGCCGTCGCCGCCAACCCACAGGTCGAGTACGCGATCGTAGAGGTAGACGGGGAACGCCTGATCCTGGCGCGCGATCTCCTCCCCCAAGCTCTCGGCGAAGGCGACCACAAAGTATTGGAGACGCGTAAGGGCTCCGAGCTCGAAGGTCTCAAATACCAACGCGCCTTCGACTACGTCCCCGTCGAAGAGACGCCTAACCTCTTTAGCGTCGTGCTCGGCGACTACGTGACGACGACCGAGGGTACCGGTCTCGTCCACACAGCCCCGGCCTACGGCGAGGACGACGCGCGAACGGGTCGACGCTACGACCTCCCAACCATCCACCCCGTAAGGCCCGACGGCACCTTCGATGAACGCGTGGAGCCTTTCACGGGCGTTTTCGTAAAAGACGCAGACCAGGGCCTCCTCGACGAGCTGCGCACGGACGGGCTCCTGTTCCGCGCCGAGGAGTACGAGCATGCCTACCCCCACTGCTGGCGGTGCGGCACGCCCCTGCTCTACTACGCCAAGAAGGCCTGGTACGCGCGGACGACAGCAGTGCTCGACGATCTACTGCGCGAGAACGAGAACATCAACTGGGTACCCGAGCACGTAAAGTGGGGCCGCTTCGGTGACTGGCTCCGCAACAACGTCGATTGGGCTCTCTCCCGCGAGCGCTACTGGGGCACCCCACTCCCCATCTGGCGCTGCGCGGAGGGACATGTCACCGTCGTCGGCAGCGTCAAGGAGCTGGAGAAGCTCTCCGTAAACGACCTTCCCGACGACCTCCATCGGCCCTACGTGGACGATGTAAAGGTCCGCTGCGGGGAGTGCGAACTTGAGGCTGTCCGGGTGCCGGAGGTGCTTGACGCGTGGTTCGACTCAGGGAGCATGCCGTTCGCCCAGCGGCACTACCCCTTCGACGAGACTCAAGGGGACTTCGGGCGCCACTTCCCGGCTGATTTCATCTCCGAGGGGGTGGACCAGACGCGAGGGTGGTTCTACTCGCTGCTCGCCGCTTCGACGATGCTCTTCGGGAGGAGCTCATACAGGACGTGCATGGTGCTCGGTCACGTCCTCGACCCGGAGGGCAAGAAGATGAGCAAGAGCCGCGGGAACGTGATAGACCCGTGGAAGATCTTCAAGAAGCAGGGCGCCGACGCCCTGCGCTGGGCGCTCTATACTGCGACGAGCCCCGGCAACCCCCGGCGTTTCAGCGAAGAGCAGGTAGACGAAGCCGTTCGCAAGCACCTCCTGACCCTCTGGAACACCTACGCCTTCTTCGTAACCTACGCCAGGATAGACAGCTTCGATCCGCAGTCGGACTACGTCTCCCCGCAGGAGCGGAGCCTCATGGACCGCTGGGCTCTCTCGGAGCTACAGCTAACCACGAAGACCGTCACCGAACGGCTCGACGCCTACGACGTGACGGCGGCCGGACGAGCTCTAGGCGAGTTCGTGGACGAGCTCTCAAACTGGTACGTCCGGCGCAGCCGCAGGCGCTTTTGGAAGGGCGAGGACGACCTGGACAAGAAGTCGGCCCACTCCACCCTGTATGAGTGCCTGGTGGCGGTCGCGAAGCTCTCCGCCCCCTTTACCCCGTTCGTGGCCGAGACGCTCTACCAGAATCTCGTCGTGAACGCAGCCGACGACGCGCCGGAGAGCGTGCACCTTGCAGACTGGCCGGAGGTCGACGGGGCGCTCGTGGATGAGGGGCTCTCAAAGCATATGGCCGCGGCACGGCGGGTAGTAAATTTGGGGCGGGCGGCGCGAAACGCGGCGGCTATAAAAACCCGGCAGCCTCTGCGCGAGGTCGTGGTTGTGCCGGAGGCGGCGGAGGGGTCTCCAGAGTTCCGGGAAGGTGTAGAGAGCCTCAAGGAGATCGTGCTGGACGAGCTGAACGTCAAGGAGCTCCGTTTCGGAGAAGCTGAGAGTATATTAGCGTACGATCTCAAGCCGAACCTCTCGGTCGTGGGGCCGAAGTACGGGAGGCTGGTGCCGGAGCTTAGAAGGGCACTCGCCGATGCGCCACCCGAGGCCGGTGGGCAAGCTGCCAGGGGTGAGGAGATACTTGTAAGCGCGGACGGCCAGGAGGTTTGGCTCGGGTCGGAGGAGTTGCTCGTCGAGCCTAAAGAGAGGCCGGGGTACGCGCTCGTGCGCGAAGGAGACCTCGCGGTCGCTCTGAGGACGGAGCTGGATCAAAAGTTGTTAGACGAGGGACTCGTGCGAGAGCTCGTCCACAAGGTACAGAACCTCCGGCGCGCGAAAGGGTTCGAGATCGAGGAGACCATCCTGGTGGCGCTCAAGGGTAGTGTGCGCGTCGCGGAGTTGCTCGAAGGTCAATGGGGC